>JBMLOR010000226.1:0-62769 GCA_049242865.1 Chitinophagaceae bacterium
AATATCAAATAGTTTTTAGTGATACTCCAGGAATCATAGAAACTAAATATAAGCTCCACGATAAAATGATGGCAGCTGTAAAAAATGCCCTCGAAGATGCCGATGTTGCCCTACTAATTATTGATGTAAACGATGATTTTGATGAATGCGATGCCATTTTTAGTAATTTAAAACTAAAAATCCCAACGCTTTTCATCATCAATAAAATTGATCAGGCACACAATGGCCGAATTGTAGAAGCAATCAACTATTTTTCGGAAAAACCCTATGGCAAAAACATCATCAAAGTATCGGCTTTAGAAAAACATCATTTACAAAAATTAGTAAACAATATTGTTACACTTTTGCCAGAAGGTGTTCCTTTTTATGCCGAAGATGATTTGAGCGATTTACCTACCAAGTTTTTTGTAAGTGAAATCATTAGAGAAAAAATTTATCAACTTTTTAGCGACGAAATTCCTTATCACACCGCTGTACTTATTAATGAGTATAAAGAACAGCCCAATATCGTAAAAATTCAAGCCGATATTATTGTACAACGCGAAACCCAAAAAGTAATTATTATTGGTATTGGTGGCAAAATGATAAAACAAATAGGAAGCTTAGCAAGAGTAGAAATAGAAAAATTTATTGGTCAAAAAGTGTTTTTACAACTTTTTGTAAAAGTAAAACCTAAGTGGAGAGATAATGAATTACAGCTTAAAGAATATGGCTACTAAATAGGTATAAGTAGCTAAACAGAAGTTAAAAAATAATTATGAGTAATACAGATAATATTAATTCAAATACTAGTACCTCTTTTGTTGGAAAAGGAGGTTACACTATAGCCATTGTTGGGCGACCAAATGTTGGAAAAAGTACTTTTTTTAATAGAATGCTTGAAGAAAGAAAAGCTATAGTAGATGATGTAAGTGGCGTAACAAGAGACAGACAATATGGTATTGCTGAATGGAATGGCAAAAGTTTTAACCTAATAGATACAGGCGGTTTTGTGCCAGATTCTGATGACATTTTTGAGCGTGAAATTCGTAAACAAGTTAAAATCGCTATCAGCGAAGCCGATGCTATAATTTTTATGGTAGAAGTTGCAACAGGCATTACCTCGCTCGACGAAAACATGGCTGCTATGCTTCGCCAAACCACCAAACCTGTTTACTTAGTGGTGAATAAAGTTGATAATAGTGAACGACAAATTGCTGCTACCGAATTTTATAGCCTTGGTTTTGATACCATTTACAATGTTAGTAGCATCAGCGGCAGTGGTACAGGCGAAATTTTAGATGCCATTACAGCACCTATACCTGTTGAGGTTGTAGAAGAAGAAAATACACTACCAAAATTTGCCATTATTGGCCAACCTAATGTTGGAAAATCATCGTTACTAAATGCTTTAATTGGCGAAGAAAGAACTATTGTAAGCAATATTGCTGGCACAACAAGAGATACTATTCATACCCATTATAATCAATTTGGAAAAGAGTTTATTTTAATTGACACTGCTGGTATTCGTAAAAAAAATAAAGAAAAAGACGACCTTGAATTTTACAGTATTATTCGTGCTATTAAAGCAATGGACGAAGCCGATGTGTGTATGTTGGTTATTGATGCTGAACAAGGTGTAACAGCACAAGATGTAAGTATTTATAGCCTTGCAGCTCGAAAAGGTAAAGGCTTAATGATTTTGGTAAACAAGTGGGATTTGGTAGAAAAAGAAACCAATACCGCTAGGGATTATGAAATTAAGATTAAAGAAAGAATTGCACCGTTTACCGATGTGCCTATAATTTTTATTAGTGCAAAAGATAAGGTAAGAATTTTTAAAGCAATTGAAGAAGCATTGGTAATTTTCGAAAGCAAAAGCCGTCGTATTCCTACTTCTGAGCTTAACGAAGTAATGCTTAAAGCTGTTGAAAACTATCATGCACCTGTGGTTCGTGGCCATTCGGTTAAAATAAAATTTATTACCCAACTGCCAACACATGTACCAAGTTTTGCATTTTTTACCAACTTCCCCGACGATATTAAAATGCCTTATAAAAACTACCTCGAAAATCAACTTCGTAGCAAGTTTAACTTTAAAGGTGTACCTATAAGAATATTTTTTAGGAAGAAATAAAACCACCCCAACTCCTATTTTTGCAACCAATTTTTAAAAAATTATGAAGTTTTATAATACTATTATACGTTATCGTTTATGGCTTGGAGTTTTAGCTTTTGTGTTAGCAGGTGTTACACATTGGCAAGCTGGTTTTTGGCCATCGTTTATTCTATATTTTGTTGGCATTATTGCCGTATTTACTCATTTTTTTATTGGCCCATTACGTTTGGTGCAAGAGCCAATGGAACAAGGTAATGTAGAGGAGGTTGAAAAAATATTGGCTATGATTTGGTATCCAAATCTTTTATACAAACCAATTCGTAGTGCCTACTTTACGCTTAAAGGTAATTTGGCTATGATGAATAAAGATTTTGATACTGCCGAAAAGCATCTTAAAAAAAGTAGCGATTTAGGTAGTGCAATGCCTGAGGGCGAAGGTGCTAATAAATTACAATTAGGTATGATGGCTTTGCAAAAAGGCGATTTTAGACAAGGCGAAAGTTATATTCGTGCTGCACTTCGTGCAGGATTATTAGACAAAGAAAGTGAGGCCGTTGCCAACCTTAGCATGAGCCAAATTTTTATGAACAAACGTGAGTTTAGAGCAGCTAAAGATTTTTACAGAAAAGCAAAAGCTTGCAAGCCCACAGCCAAACAAACTGTTGATCAAATTAAAGAAATGGATAAATACATTAGTAGAATTCCTGGGTAGGGTTTAAGTCATTAGCAGAGTTATAAGGTTTTTTAAAGCCTTATAACTCTTTTATTTTTGTGGTTGTAAAACAACAAATTACTCAAATAAGCTAAAATCCTCCACGTCTCATTCCACCACCACCATTGCCTCTAAAAAAGCCTGGCATTTGGTTGTTTTTTCCTCCAAAGTTTCTAAGGTTGTAGCTAAAACTTAATAAAAAGTATTGTTGCAAAACAGTAGTGTTTACATCTTGCACATAACTAGCAGTTACGTTTCGTGTAATGCTTTGGTTTTGTTTAAACAAATCAAACACATAAAGTTTTACCTCGCCTGCCTTGTTTTTAAAAACTTGTTTAGCAATACTTACATTAAATAATGGAATATTTGTATTAAACCCACTTGCTCTTCCTGCATTGTAGGTATAATCAAAATCAGTGGTTAAACTCCAGCCAGATTTAGTATAATAAGTTGCTTCTACCGATAAAAATTGACTAAAAAAATTCTCGTTTTGATTGGGTTGTAATGTATAGCTTACCAAATTGTACATGCTATTGCTGGTAAGGTTAATATCCCATTTTTCTTTAAGGTTGGTGGTCCAAATAATATTTCCTCCCAAACCAGTGTTTTTGGTAAAATTGCTTTGATTGTTTATTAATGTTTGGCTTTGAATAGCGTTTACATTAACCCCAAAGTTTAAATTGCTTTTTGGTTTTCGCAAAGGAAAACCATAGTTTACATAACCCACAATACTGTAGGTTCCATTAAGGTTTACAGGCATAGTAGTTTGTACACCATTACGTGCAATTAATGTACTATTTTGTATATCGTTACTAGTAAAACTAGCATTGATGGTAGCAAAAAATATTTTTTGGGTAAACACATTAAAACTATTGTAAAACAACCTTAAACTATGGTTAAAACTTTGTTTTAATGCTGGGTTTCCTAATTTAATATTTAATGGGTCGCTATTATCAACCACAGGTTGTAATTGTTGGGCACTTGGCTGATTGGTTCGTCCATTATAATTTAATCGAAGGTTTTTGGTTTTTGTAAAACTGTAATTAAAGTTTGCTTGTGGAAACAAATTAGTAAAATGTTGAGGAATATTTATTCCTGTTGTATTGTTGTTGCTATACAAGCTTGCAAATTGTAAACCACTACCCAAACTAAAATTAAGCTTTTGATTGTTGAATCTATAATTCAACGATACTCTATTGGCAATAAAATCATTATTAAAATTATTGGTAAGGTTAGCCACAGGTATGGAAAATTTTTGGGAGAAATTATCGAAAGCAAAAGTTTTTTTATCGCTTTCATTTAAATTAAAACTGTGGATATACGCCAATTCAATTTGTTGATTTTTAGCAATTGGCTCCGTATACGAAATATTGGTACTAAAACTGTTGCTATTATTATAGCTTGTGTATTGTTGATTTATAGTATCGCTTCTTACAAAAGTTGGTGAAGGAAATGTTTGAATAATAGAATAGTTGTTGCCATTGCCATCATTAGTGTTTCTCCCAATATTTAAACCAACACTTATAGTACGACCTCTTTTTTTAAATCTATGCCTAAATGTAGCATCAATACTTCCATTTACTCCATTATTATTTCTTTGGCTATTGGCATTGGTATTATTTAGGTTGATGGTTTTTAGTTTAGTACTTGCTGTTGTGGTTACAATATCATTATTGGTGTTTTGAAAACTAACATTAGGGCGAATAATTAGCGAATTGCTACTATCAAAATTATGCTCAATATTAAAGTTTACTCTGTGATTTCGATTTGTAGTAACTGAGTTGTTATTTTGATTATTAAAAATTGACGAATCTGGATTTTGGTTTACAAAATTTTGCGTAAGCGTATTTTGAATTCTGTTGGTTTGTTGGCTATTAAAAAAGTAGCTGCCATAAGCCTCTGTTTTTTTGCTCCACACATCTCTATAGTTTAATCCACCACTCCAAGTGTTTACAATACCATTAGCATTGCCATTACCAATAAGATTAGTTATAGCAGTTGCTATGCCACCCATTGCTCCACCACCTCTTCCTCCACCCATTGGTGCACCACCTCCAAAGCCCCTCATATTACCTCCACCACCACCAAGACTTCCTAAAATATCTTGCACACTAAAATTTTGTTTGTTTACATTATTGCCTTGTGCTGTAAGAGTTATTTGTTGGTTGCCATTGTATTTGCTAAGATTAAGGCTATGATCGTTTAATAAATTATTGCCATCGTTGCCAAAGCCAATGCTAGCTTTTCCAAAATAACCCTTGCGTTTGTCTTTTTTAGTAATAATGTTTATTGTTTTTACACGATTACCATCATCAAATCCAGAAAAATTGCTTTGGTCGCTTAGGCCATCAAAAATTTGAATTTTATCAATTACATCTGTTGGTAGGTTTTTGGTAGCCATTTTGGGGTCGTCACCAAAAAAACGTTTTCCGTCCACTAAAACTCGTTGTACTTGTTCGCCTTGTGCTTTAATTGTTCCATCTTTATCAACTTGTACGCCTGGCATTTTTTTAAGCAAATCTTCTACTACAGCATTTGGCTTGGTTTTAAAACTGTTGGCATTATACTCCACCGTGTCTTTTTTCATGGTTATGGGTGTAGAAGTTACTGTAACATTTCCCAAATCTTTTGCATTTACCTGCATGTATATGTTTGGCAATTGTAACAAGGCATTGTCTTTATTAAGCTCAATATTTTTTGAAATGGTATAAAATCCTTGATAGCTAATTTGCAAAATATAGTTTCCGAAAGGAATATTTTTAATATCAAAATCTCCTCCACTTCTCGCCAATGTGTACATTTCTAGTGTGCTATCTTTTGCTTGTAGTAAAGCCACAGATGCATTAAGCATAGATTGCTTGGTTGCAGTATCTACTAATTTACCTTTTATAGTTGCTGTTGTTTGTGCTTGAGTGAATTTACACAAAACAGAAAGCAGTGTTAATACAACGATTTTTTTCAAAATGAATTTTTTTACTTTTTATACCATTCAAAAGTAGCTTATAATTATGGCTGTGTAATTTTTTTACATGAATGATTTTATACGAAAACACGTTTTGCATATTACCCCTTGAACGAGGTGGTTTGAAAGTATAACTACTTATTTAAGATAGCTTTGACTTTTTAATATCGTTTTGGCAAGATTATTGGTTAAAACACTAAAAAATAAAAATATGCAAAAAACAAAACTTATAATGCTGGTTGCATCAACCATACTATCTTTTAAATCTATAGTAGCACAACAAAATGCTCCTTGGAAAAAATTTATTCAAGAAACTTATGATGGTGTTATTGTTGTTCCTGGCTGCCACGAACATAGCTTAACAAACGGACAAGGTTATGCTGTTTATTTAAGAAACACCAATAATTATCCAATCACAGTAACGGGTAGCTTAATTGCTAAAACTACTTGTGGTAACGAGGTAAACTCCAACTTTAATGTGTATTTACAGCCTGGCCAAATTGCTCAAGGTGGTGATTTTTTTAATACCACTAATGGCCAAACAAGTGTTATTACTGCACAAACTTGTAATGGGGTTCGTTACAATCCAAACCCTGCTTATTTAAATAGAATCAGTAATGTTAGAGTTTGGAATGTTAATGTAAATCCTAAAAGTGCAGTTAATGAAGTAAAGGTTGCACCTTCAACGCCAACTTACACAACGCCTGTTGTAAGATTTGATTCTGTTGCCTATTGGAGAAACAATTATATTATAACAGCAGACTCTTTAAATAGCAAATTGTACAGCTTAATGTTGAGGAACAATAGTTTAACAGATAGTTTAAATTATTACAGAAGTTTGGTTCCTTCAAAACCTTTGATGAACAACTATCAAACACCAAAACTTACAACACCTGTAAAAGTTATTAAAGAAAAAGTTGCAAGCAATAGTGCTACAAAACCATTAGAATTATTATTAAACGCTGGCCTTGGTGTTGATAATTTACCCTTAATCATCAACAACGATAGTGCTTTAAATAACCTTTTAACAAAGGGAGCAACCTATACAGGCTCAACAACTCATCCTCTTTTACACCTTGGTTTAGTTGCTAAATTGTTTAATGATGCTCCTGTAAATTTAGAGCTTAATCCCTTTGCTAGCTATGGTATTAATTTAGGAAATGGTAGCGGTAGCCACTTAACTTATGGAATTGGAGCTAATATTTTAGCGAGCCTATCTAAAAACTTACCATTAAAATTAGTTGGTTTAGCAAATTTTACTGGTAGAAGTGGCGATTGGTTAAAAAGTCCAGAATCTGCCGATTATAACTACAATTTCATAAAATATGGAGGCGGGTTACGCTATGCTTTAAATGAAAACACTTGGATTCAGCCAACCGTAAGTTTTGATAAAGTAAATATTGCTGGTGCAAATGCAGCTACAGTTTTTGGAATTGAATCATTAATTAATAAAAAATTAGGTATAAACTTAAATTATAGTTCTAAATACATTACCACAGGGCCAATAAAACAACTCATCACTAATTTTGAAGACAAAGGATTTTTTAGCTTAAGATTACTGTACAATATTGGTTTATTGAAATAACTTGATAATAAGTAAATTAAATGGGCTGTCTTAAATAGGCAGCCTTTATTTTTGTGCAAAATTTACCAACATGAAGTTTGGCATTGTGGTTTTCCCAGGAAGCAATTGTGATAGAGACATGCAACATGCTTTACAAAACGATTTAAACAAAGAAGTGGTGATGCTTTGGCATAAAGATAAAGACCTTAGCCATTTTACTACCAACGATTGTATTGTATTGCCTGGAGGATTTAGCTATGGCGATTATTTGCGTTGTGGTGCCATTGCAAAATTTAGTCCAATGATGCAAAGTGTAATAGAATTTGCAAATAAAGGTGGAAGAGTTTTGGGTGTTTGCAATGGTTTTCAAATTTTGTGTGAAAGTGGTTTGTTGCCAGGTGCTTTGTTACAAAACGCAAACCAACAGTTTATTTGTAAAAATGTTTGTATAACTAACGAACAAACAGGTGCCTTAAAAATACCAATTGCCCATGGCGAAGGAAGGTTTTTTGCAAATGAACAAACACTAGAAAATCTTAACAAAAACAATCAAATTATCTTTAAATATTGTACAGAAGAGGGCACTATAAACGATGCTGCAAACCCCAATGGTGCTATACAAAATATTGCTGGTATAAAAAATATTGCTGGTAATGTTTTTGGTATGATGCCTCATCCTGAAAGAGCTACAAACAGTTTATTGGCAAACAAAGATGGTGTTGCCGTGTTTAATTATTTAGGATTGAATTAACAACTAGTTAATACCACTAAAATTACTTTTGAAAAATTGTAAGGAAAAGGTAACGCCTTCGTAAATAATAAATTGGTGCTAATGGCACATAAATAACAAATCATGAAAAAAATACTATCTCTTTTAACATTTACATTTTTAATATCGGTAGCAAAAAGTCAAATCGCTGAACCTGTAACTTTTACTTATGCAGCTAAGAAAAAAACAGGAAATACTTACGAGTTAATTATTACTGCAAACCTTCAAAAAGGCTGGCATATTTACAGCCAACAATCTGATAAAAATGGCTCTTTGCCAACAAAAATTACTTTTAATGCTAATCCATTAATTACCATTACTGGCAAACCAAAAGAAACTGGTAAGCTAGTGAAGTTGTACGATAAAACTATGAAGGCAAACCTTCAGTATTATTCCAACACTGTAACATTTACACAAACTGTAACTTTAAAGGCTGCGGTTAAAACTAATATTACTGGTACAATTAATTATATGTTGTGTGATGATAGTAAATGCCTTCCTCCATCTAAAAAAACATTTGATATTTCCATACAATAGTTTACAACTTATTATGGCTTAGTGTAATTCTCAAAAATGAAAAAATTTATTCTTCCTTTTTTGCTACTCATGCAGGTTGTTGTGCTAGCACAAAATAACACTCCTGTTTTAATTACCACTAAACAATCGAGCATTAACGGAAAACCATATTTGGTAATTACTGCAAAAGCAAATGCAACATCAAAACTGCTTAGTATTGTTGATGCTAAAGATGATTTACCTCTTGCTACTACTATTGTATTTGATTCTTCATCAACCAAATATTTAAATGGAAATATCGAAGAAAAAGGAAATGTAATTACTTTATTTAATGCCACCAAGCCCGATAGTATTCATATTATTAATGATAGTGTGCAATGGTTGCAGCCATTACAAAACAATACCACAAATATTAGTGGTGCTGTAAATTATTTGTTGCTAAATGGTAATGAGTTTGTAAGTGGAAACTATAATTTTTCACAGCCTATTGTTTCACCTTTAGTTCTAGAACAAACAAACAGTGCCGATAATTCTTTAAAAGATAAAACTGTATCGTTAATTTTTATTACCTGCTTTTTATTTGGTTTAGCAGCTGTACTTACTCCTTGTGTTTTTCCTTTACTGCCTGTTACTATTAGCTTTTTTTTAAAGAAAAGTAAAACACGTAAAGAGGGACTAATCAATAGTATTTGGTATTCATTATCCATTATTCTTATTTACACCATTCCTACCATTATACTTGTTAGCATTTTTGGCGAAACCATTATGTATAAAATTAGCACACACCCCATCACAAATTTGGTGTTGTTTGCTATTTTCTTATTATTTGGTATTTCGTTGCTAGGTGCTTTTGAACTTACATTACCAAGTAGTTGGGCTACTGCAGCTGATAAAAAAGCTGGTCGTGATTTTAAAGGAATATTTTTTATGGCAGTTACGCTTGTAATTGTTTCATTCAGCTGTACAGGACCAATTTTAGGAATAGTTTTAAGTGAGGGTGCAAAATCTGGCTCTGTTTTAAAACCAATTTTTGGAATGCTTGGCTTTAGCATTGGTTTGGCTTTACCTTTTGCTTTGTGTGCCATTTTTCCCACAGTTTTAAACAACTTGCCAAAAAGTGGCGGTTGGTTAAATATGGTTAAAGTTTGTTTTGGTTTTTTAGAACTAGCTTTAGCACTAAAGTTTTTAAGTAATGTAGATTTAATTTACCATTGGAAGTTGTTAGATAGAGATATTTTTCTTTCTGTTTGGATAGTTCTATTTATGTTGCTTGGATTTTACTTATTAGGAAAAATAAAACTTAGCCACGATAGCGATACTTCACATGTTAGCTTACCAAGATTATTTATTGCTATCATTAGTTTTTCTTTTGCCGTGTATTTAGTTCCAGGATTATGGGGCGATCCACTAACTCCATTAAGTGGCATCATTCCACCAAACAGTAACAACGATTTTAATTTAGATAAACTTCAATACAACAATAATAATTCTGTTGCTACAAACACTGATAATAAAACAGCCAACCCACCCCAAAAACTAGTTGGTACCTTACATGTACCTTTTGGTATTAATGCCTATTTTGATTTAGAAGAAGGCATGGCCGCAGCTGCAATTTTACAAAAACCAGTTATGCTCGATTTTACAGGACATTCGTGTGCTAATTGCAGAAAAATGGAAGAGCAGGTGTGGCGTAATCCTGAAGTTTTACAAAGATTAAAAAACGATTTTGTTCTAATAAGTTTATATGTTGATGAAAGCACCCCTTTGCCAGCAAATGAACAATACACCAATAAACAAGGACAAAAAATTACCACTGTTGGCGAAAAAAACTTAGACTACGAAATCACCAAGTTTGGTTTTAATGCCCAACCATTGTATATGTTTTTAGACAATAATGGTAATACTTTAAGCAATGTGCTTTATGGTTACGATAGTGATGTAAATAAGTTTATTAAACACTTAGATAACATAAAAGCAGCTTACAAAAAAACACTTACAAAATAATTTTAATGTATCAACTGCCCGAAATAATTTTTGAAAACGATGCATTTGTTGTACTTAATAAACCAAGTGGATTATTAAGTGTGCCCGATAGGTTGGGTAAAGAAGTTTCTTTAAAACAACTATTGATTCAAAAATATGGCAACATATTTACTGTGCACAGATTAGATAAAGATACTAGTGGCATAATACTTTTTGCAAAAAACGAAGAAGCTCATGCTTATTTTTCTCAAGCTTTTGAGAACAGAAAAATAGAAAAATACTATTATGGTTTAGTAAAAGGCAATTTATTTAACCAAGAAGGGGCAATTGATGCTGCCATTGCAGAACATCCTTACAAATTAGGAGAAATGACTACCCACCAAAAAGGTAAGCCATCTTTAACAACTTACACAGTTGAAAACTCATTTAAACAATTTGCTTGGGTTAAATTTCAGCTTCACACAGGCCGTACTCATCAAATTCGGGTGCATTGTAAATATTTAGGAAACCCTATTGTATGTGATGATATTTATGGTGATGGTTTGCCAATTTTATTGTCTAGTATTAAAAAAAAATATAATCTAAGTAAAAAAGAAGACGAGGAAAAACCCATACTAGGCAGATTAGCCTTACATGCTTTTGAATTAAAATTTATTTTTGATGATAAAGCGTTTCATTTAATTGCTCCTATACCAAAAGATTTAAAAGCCACCTTAACACAGTTAGAAAAAAATAATTAGTATTTGTTGCTACAACATTACACTGCTCTTTTGCGTTTTTAACTATGATGCAAAAAAGTTTTATTCGCCGATATTCTAAAAAACTAATAGTAACCTTACAAGTGTTGCTTATTCTGTTTTTTTTACTTGGATGTTTATTGCCATACTTACCAATTGAGTTGTTTTGGTGGGGTGGTTTTATTGGGATAGCCTTACCTTATTGCACTATTTTATTACTACTAAGTACTTTATTTTGGCTTATTGTAAAACCAAGATTTGTGCTGTTGTGCTTATTTGCATTGCTGCTTGGCTATAAGCAAATGAGTGTAATGTTTGGATTAAATTTTAAAGCAAATTTTAACACCGTAAAAAGCAAAGAAAGTATAAGATTTGTGACTTGGAATATTGAAAGCTTTAACGGATTAGCCAATAAAAACTCGCAAAAAAAGATAATTGAAAACGAGATAATTAATACCTTAAAAGATTTACAAGCCGATGTGGTTTGTTTTCAAGAGTTTAATTCGTCGCCTCAAAACAATCATGTTGAACTGTTAAAAACGGTTTTTAAATATGCCTATTTTGCTCCTGATTTTGATAAATTTTCTAATGGATATGGCGGAGGAAGTGCAATTTTTTCAAAATTTCCTATTATAAATACACAACAAAATTTTTACAGTACCGAAGAAAGTTTGCTATTTGCCGATATTAAAAAAGGTGACGATACTATTAGGGTATTTACAACTCACTTAAAATCGTTTAAGTTTAGTAAAGAAAACTACGATGAAATTGAAAATATAAAAACCATTAAAACAGTTGATAAATCTGCCACTAAAAGTGTTGTAAAAAAAATGAAGGAAGCTTTTGTACTTCGTGGAAAACAAACTAAAGAAGTAGTTTCAATTTTAAATAAAAATAATTATCCATCAATTTTATGTGGCGATTTTAACGATGTACCCAATAATTATATTTATTGGCAATTAAGAAAAAACAGACAAGATGCATTTATTGATAAAGGGTATGGATTAGGGCGAACATACCTTAAGCTAGCACGTACTTTAAGAATCGACTACATTTTGCCTGATTATAATTTTGATATTCAACAGGTTGATTTAATTGATGAAGGCCTAAGCGACCATGCCCTTTTAGTTGCAGATTTAAACTTAAAAAAATAATGAACCCTACTCCAAAAGAAGTTGTAACCCACATGATGCAGCACGACCAATTTAGTAATTGGTTGGGCATTGAAGTTATAGAGGTAGAATATGGTTATAGTAAAATAAAAATGACTATACGCCCCGAAATGGTTAATGGTTTTGGCATTGCCCATGGTGGCGTAGCATTTAGCTTAGCCGACAGTGCATTTGCATTTGCATGCAATAATTATAATAAAGTTAGTGTAGCACTAGACACCACTATAAATTTTTTAAAAGCAGTAAACGTTGGTGATGTACTTACAGCTATAGCCCAAGAGATTCATCATGGGCGAAGCACAGGAGTTTATTTAATAAGCATTTATAATCAACACGAGCAACAAGTGGCACATTTTAAAGGCACTTGCTTTATAACAGATAAAGAACATTTAAGTACCAAATAGTATTTTATTAACTTTAACAAACAAAAAAACCGCCAATGTTTTTGGCGGTTTTTAAATAATTATTGAAACACTATTTTTTAATAATTTTCTTACTTGATTTATTGCCATCAGCATCTAAAAAGGTAACAATATAGGTTCCTTTATTTAAAGAAGAAATATCAATACTTGTTTGTGTAGTGCCAAGTTTAATTGGAGTACTGTTTACATTTTTTCCTTGCAAGTTTGTAATACTTACATTTGCCTCTTTAGCAACACTTTTATAGCTAATAATTAAATTATTTGTAGCTGGATTAGGAAATACTTCTAATCCTATTGATTTTTTAGGCGTTACTGCTACAACATTTGAATAAGTGAACGAGCCATTTTTGTTTAAAAATTTAACTCTATAATAAGTTATAGATTTTAGTTCAGTTTCATCATTAATTTCGTATGTGTTTTTACCATTAGCAACAATATTACCAAATGCTTTGAAATCTTTAGCATTTAGGCTTTTTTCTACAACATATGTTTTTACATCATCATCTCCGTTTACATTCCACCAAATTTTAGCAGTACCATTTTCATTTTTAGCGGCATTAAAACTTAATAATCGTAGAGGTAATACTATAGGCACTAATTGTAGTCCCCTTACAGCAGTATTCGTTGGAGCTGTGAAAAAGCTATTTGCTGAAGCTGTTGGTGCAACATTATAACCAGTTTGATCAACAAAAGAGTTTATTGGTGAGCCACTAGATACCCCATATAAAGTTACAGAATTACCAGCAGTTGTTCCTGCTAATGCTCTATAGCCAGTACCTGCAGCCAATACACCAACTGAATCCCAATTGTTTGTACTAGGATTTAAACAATACTTAAATATACCTAAAGTTGTTGCATCACTTGCAAAATACAAAGTGTTCAAACCAGCAGGTCCTCCAGGTAAGCTAGTCATATAAACACTGTTAACACCAACGTTTGTTTTTACTCCAGGTAGTTGAACCATAGTGTTGCCTCCGTTTGTTGGCAATCCAGTAATCTTACCTAAACGAACTGTTTGAGACCCTGTTCCAACAATTAAATCACCACCATATATCTGTATTGTTCTTAGGTTTGTTATAGTGTTAGAAACTATCACAGCAGTATCACCACCTACTCCAGTTCCTGTGCTACCATAAGGTACATATCTTAAGCCAAGTGTACTACCTGCATACCAAAATCCACTACCATCATTACTAGCTGCACAACGAGCATTACCAGTTGACTTTGCTACATCCATTAGAGTTTTAGTATCTGCTACACCATCCATACCAACTCTTGCTAACACTCTTTTTGTGTTTGCCACACCCGAAATTGTAGCAATTCCAGTATCTGAATTATACCCAGTAAATACAAAATAAGCATTATTTGCACTAAGTGTTAAATTGCCATCGTTTGTTGAACTTCCTTGAGCAGTAATTTTAAAATTACCATTAAGCTCCATTGCAGAAGTATAAGGTAAATTAATTGTTTGTACTACACTACCATTAGTTGAATTAATTTCAACGATTTTAATTAACTGAGATTGATTAGATAAAGCTTGTCCTCCACTTCCAACTTGTAATGCAACTATATTGCCTGGAGTAAATGGTGTTTGTGAGAATACACTGATTGCTAATAATGTAAAGCAACTGAGTAAAAATTTCTTCATAATTATTATTTGTACAAAAATAGGTTTATTGGTTATTGATAAACATTAAATTTATGTAAATTTATGTTGAGTTTTGCACCGGCTGAATATTTATAATCGTAATTAAATAAACCTAATTCGATTACAAATTGTTAAACCCTTTGAATAAAAAAATTTAGTTGATATAAAACATTAATTATCAACATTTTATATATTATTTTTTTTATAAAATGCCAATCAACCAATCTTAAATCAAAAATCTTAAATATTCTTATCTTCCCATATAAACCATTAATATTTGAATATCACTAGGATTTACACCACTAATTCTACTGGCTTGTCCTAGAGTTCTTGGTTTTATCTTTAAAAATTTTTGTAATGCTTCAGAGCTCAATGCTTGTACTTTATTGTAGTCGAAAACATCTGGTATAATCATATTTTCCATATCACTCATACGTTGTACAAGCTCTTCTTCTTTTTCAATGTATCTTTCGTATTTTACCTGTATTTCGGCTTGTTCAATAGCTTCTTTACTAAAAGGTTGTAAAGCTTGTTCTAATACTTGTATATACCTAGCAAGGCTCAACAAATCAATTCCTGGCCTTAACACTAACTGGGCAATTTTTTGCTTTTGTACAATTGGTGAGCTGCCAATTGCTTCTAAATATGGATTTATATTTTCGGGGTAAGCCCAAATTTCTTGAATAATAGTTTTTATTTTTCCTACACTTTCAAGTTTATTATTTACCACACTCATTCTATCGGCACTAGCAAAACCTACTTTATGGCTAAGTGGCGTAAGGCGTATATCGGCATTATCTTGCCTTAGCAATGTTCTATACTCGGCTCTACTTGTAAACATTCTATAAGGTTCATCAGTGCCTTTGCTTATTAAATCATCAATTAAAACACCAATATAAGCTTCATTTCTTTTTAAAATAAACGGTGGTTGTTCGTTTATTTTTAAGTGTGCGTTCATTCCTGCCATTAAACCTTGGCAGGCAGCTTCTTCGTAACCTGTAGTACCATTTATTTGACCTGCAAAAAACAAGTTTTGTATTTGCTTGGTTTCTAAAGTGTAGGTTAATTGTGTTGGTGGAAAATAATCATACTCAATGGCATAACCTGGGCGAAAAATTTTACAGTTTTCAAAACCACTAATACTTTGTAAGGCTTTTACCTGTACATCTTCGGGTAGGCTGGTGCTAAATCCATTTACATAAATTTCAACAGTGCTCCAACCTTCTGGCTCAACAAACAATTGATGCCTATCTCTATCGGCAAAACGATTTATTTTATCTTCAATACTTGGGCAATATCTAGGTCCACGACCTTCAATTCGGCCCTGAAACATTGGGCTTCTATCAAAACCTGTTTTTAAAATTTCGTGAACCTCTGGAGTTGTGTAAGCAATATGACAAGGCCTTTGATCTTTTGGATTAATTTTAGGTGTGTTGGTAAACGAAAAGCCAACAATTTCATCATCGCCTTCTTGAGTTTCCATTTTGCTATAATCTAAACTTCTGCCATCAACTCTTGGCGGAGTTCCTGTTTTTAATCTATCGCTTTCGAAACCTAATTCAACCAACTGCTCAGTAATTCCTGTAGCTGCTTTTTCGCTAATTCTTCCTCCACCTAATTGTTTTTCACCAATATGTATTACTCCATTAAGAAATGTTCCGCTAGTAACTACCACAGCTTTGCTATAAACTTCATGTCCCAAACCTGTAACAACTCCACATGCTTTACCATTTTTGATGATAATATTTCGAACCATATCTTGGTAAAAATCAACATTTGGAGTTTGCTCTAGCATTTCTCGCCATTTATTGGCAAAAACCATTCTGTCGTTTTGGGTTCTTGGACTCCACATAGCTGGCCCTTTACTCCTATTTAACATTCTAAATTGTATAGTACTAGCATCACTTACTATGCCACTATAACCACCTAAAGCATCTATTTCTCTTACAATTTGGCCTTTGGCTATCCCACCCATAGCAGGATTACAACTCATTTGTGCTATAGTTTGCATATTCATGGTTACCAACAGCACTTTACTGCCCATATTTGCAGCAGCAGCAGCAGCTTCACAACCTGCATGGCCTGCACCAACTACAACAACATCGTATTCTTTAAACATGCTGCAAAGATATTAGGTATGAGTAAAATTCGGCCTACCGAACCCTAAAAGGTGTAATGCTTCTACAGGTTGTTTCACGTGGAACAACTAGTTTTTTTTAAAACATTAAAATGTTTTGTTTCACGTGAAACATTTAGTAAATGGTGCTACTAAAATCTTGTGTTATATAAAAGCTGCCATCTTTGGTTGCTGTGTATCCAACACCAATTAAAGTGTAGTTGGTGCTTAATAAGGTTTTTCTGTGACCAAGGTCGGGAATGCCAATATCTAAATACAACAATACTATTGATTGAATAATTGATTGTTGACCCATACTAATGTTTTCGGCTGCATAAGTATTTTTTATACCAAAACTTTGAAGTCTCTCAATAAAATTTGTTCCATTGCTAGATGAATGGCTGAATAATCCTGTTTTAGCCATATCATCGCTATGAAACTTTGCAGCATTCATTAAACTGTGATGCAATGAAAACATGGGCAAGCTTCCTTTTTGCATTAAATCTTTATACAGTGATTTACTGTTTGAACCCACCAAATTAGGAAATACAGTTAAAATTGGTACAACCACACTATCCCAAAAGTATTTTGGTTGACTGCGAGCTACATTGATATAATAAACAATTTCTTTTTCTTCGTTGGTAAGTGAAGCATACAAGGGTTGTACCTTATTAAATGAGTCTACAAAAGCAATTCTATTTATCGGCTTTCGAACAATTTTGTTTTCTAATATGGTTTGAGAAAACTGGCAAAAGCAAGTTTGTGTCAATAAAATGATTGTCAGAAACAAGCAAGTTTTTTTCATACTTATAGATTGTTGGTATTAAAAATACTAATGTAGTGGTCTTCTTTTGTTCGCATTTCGGTTTGTTGAGCCTTTGTTTTGTCTTTATAACCACATAAGTGTAATGCTCCATGACTCATTACACGAACCAATTCAGTTCCAAAACTAGTGGCAAAATGTTTGGCGTTTTCTTTAACTCTTTCTATACTTATATATATTTCGCCAACAATTGGTCTTCCTTGTTCGTGCAAAGGAAAGGTGATAATATCTGTTAAGGTATCATGATTTAAAAATGATTGGTTGATTGTTAATAGATAAGCATCATCACAAAAAATATAATGTACTTCTTCTAAAGCTGTGTTCTCAAGTTTAAACAATAGTTCAATATGCTCTTTTAGTTTTGTTTTTGAAGAAAAACTAAAATGAACATTAGCATAATTAAATTTTACCTTTTTACTCATAGTATACAAAAATAGATGCTATTGCTTTTTGTTATAAGTACAAGTACCTAGTTATCGTGTGTTAAAATTGCAAGTATTGTAACAACTCCAAAATTCGTAACTATTAACAATAAACGCAGAGTAGTTTTGTTAATATTTTGATAATGAAAAAATTAAGTGATTTAAAGATTGGTGATGAAGCAGTAATTGACTCTTTTGAGAAAGACGATATTTTTATTAAACTTATGGAAATGGGTTGTGTACCTGGTGAAAAAGTAAAAGTTGACCAAATAGCTCCTCTTGGTGATCCTATTAGTATTTCTGTTGCAGGATATAATCTAAGCTTAAGGCTAGATGAAGCCAATAAAATAATTGTAACTACCACTTAGTTAATACATTTAGCAAATGAAAATTGGATTGTACTTTGGCTCGTTTAATCCTATACATATAGGCCATTTAATTATTGCTAGTTACATCGCAGATAATAGTGACGTAGAAAAAGTTTGGTTTGTTGTAAGTCCACAAAACCCACATAAATCATCAAATAGTTTACTTAACGAATATCAACGTTTACACTTGGTGAATATTGCAATAGAAGGAGATACAAGATTTAAAGCTAGCAACATAGAGTTTACTTTACCCAAACCATCATATACAATTGACACACTTACCTACTTACATGAAAAGTATCCAAACTATGACTTTGAAATTATAATTGGTAGCGATAGCATTAATAACTTGCACAAATGGAAAAACTATGACTTACTAGCAAAAAACTATTCATTTTTAGTTTACGAAAGACCAAATTTTCCTATTAATATTTCAAACGAAATAAAAGCAACCATTCTAAAGGCACCTTTACTAGATATTTCTTCTACTCAAATTAGAAATTATATAAAACAATCAAAATCAATAAGTTATCTAGTTCCAAAAATGGTAGAAGAAGATATTATAGCAAATGGTTATTATAAATAACCATTTAAAATCAGTATTTTTTATTTAAATAATTTCTTGGTTAAAACTAACAACCATTAGTTTTGTAAAAAAAGCAAAAGATGTATTCTTTACAAAATTATATTCTAGGAAATTGGGAAACTCATACAGGCAAAGAACAAATTTTATATAATGCATATACTGCAGAAGCGATTGCAACAACCACTACAAATGGAATAAACTTTAAAGATGTTGTAGATTATGGAAGAAAACATGCAAGCTTACTAAGTAATTACACTTTTAGGGAAAGAGGATTAATGCTTAAAGCTTTGGCTTTGCACTTACAAAAACATTTGCCAAAATTTTATGAAATTAGTTATAAAACAGGTGCTACAAAAGCTGATAGTTGGGTAGACATTGAAGGTGGAATAGGTAATTTATTTGCATACGCTTCGCTAAGAAGAAAATTACCAGATGATGTAATTTGCTTAGATGGTGAGTATCATAATTTAAGCAAAGGCAATAGTTTTATGGGGCATCATATTTTAGTTCCTAAACAAGGAGTTGCCATACACATTAATGCATTTAATTTTCCCGTGTGGGGAATGCTCGAAAAAATTGCAGTAAATATTTTAGCAGGAATGCCTTGCATTGTAAAACCTGCAACTGTTACAAGCTATCTTACAGAAGCAGTTGTTAAAGAAATTATTGCTAGTAATATTTTACCGAAAGGTACTATTCAATTAATCTGTGGAAGTGCAGGCGATTTATTAAACCATGTTCAAAGCCAAGATGTAGTAACCTTTACTGGTAGTGCTACTACAGGATTACTACTGAAATCAAATCCATTTATACTCAAAGAAAATGTACCATTTACTATGGAGGCAGATAGTTTAAATTGTATTGTTTTAGGAGAAGATGTAACTCCAGAAATGCCAGAGTGGGATATTTTTATAAAAGAAGTAAGAAAAGAAATGACTACAAAATGTGGTCAAAAATGTACGGCAATAAGAAGAATATTTGTACCAGAAAATAAAATTGAAGCTGTACAAAAAGACTTGCAAAAAGCACTTGCACAAACAGTAATTGGTAATCCATTAAATAAAGATGTAAGAATGGGAAGCTTAGCAGGAGAAAGCCAAAGAAATGAAGTTAAAGAGCAAGTGCAAAAATTATTAGCTGCTTCACAAATTATATATGGAAGTTTAGATAGTATTGAAGTAATAGATGCTGATGGCAATAAAGGAGCGTTTATGTCGCCCATATTATTATTAAACGAAAAGCCATTTACAAATACAGCAACACATCATATTGAAGCATTTGGTCCAGTTAGTTCTGTAATGCCTTATAAGAGTATAGATGAAGCAATAGAATTGAGTAAAATGGGAATGGGAAGTTTAGTATCTACAATAGTTACAGCAAACACAACCATTGCAAGAAAATATATAATTGGTGCAGCTGCATATCATGGACGTGTATTAATATTAAATAGTGAATGTGCCAAAGAAAGTACAGGGCATGGTAGTCCTTTACCATTGCTTGTACATGGTGGGCCAGGGCGTGCAGGAGGAAGTGAAGAAATGGGTGGATTAAGAGGCATTAAACATTATATGCAAAGGGTAGCAGTTCAGGGTAGTCCAAATATGATTACAGCAATATCAAATGTTTATCAACCTAATGCGAGTGGTAAATCAAATGAGTCGATACATCCGTTTAAAAAATATTTTGAAGAACTAGAAATTGGTGATCAAGTAATCACAGCTAAAAGAATTATCACAAAAGAAGATATTAATCAATTTGCTGATTTAAGTGGAGATCACTTTTACGCTCATAATGAAAGTACCAATTTTGAAGGTACAATGTTTACTCATCAAGTAGCACATGGATACTTTGTAATGAGTGCTGCTGCTGGTTTATTTGTTGATGATGATAAACTAGGACCTGTTTTACTAAATTATGGGATTGATGAATTAAGATTTACAAAACCTGTTTACCCTGGGGCAGAAATTTTTGTACGTTTTACTTGTAAAGAAAAAATAATACAAGACAAAAAAGAAGAGGAAAACTTTACAAAGGGAATCGTAAAATGGTATGTTGAAATAATTGATGAAACTGTTGAAACTGTTGGTGTTGCTACAATTTTAACAATGGTAAAGTGTAAAGAAAGTTAAGGCTTAGGGCATTTACATTTTCCAACATTTACATTACTAGCGTTACGTTGACTATTACAACTTATTAAAGCAATGCTGAATAGTGCAACCAATAGAAAAAATAATTTACGCATGATGTATTGATTTAAAAAGTAAAAATAAGTTTTATAAACTTAATGAATTGTAAAATAATTTTCTGTTTAATAGTAATTTAAGCTAAGTAAGTATCAATCTAAAAATAAATCAGCTGCAATACCATCGGCAAAAATTAAACCTTCTCGAGTAAGATAAAAATGTGAATTAGTTAATTGCATTAAACCTTTAGAAACAAACTGCTTTACCTTTTCAATAATCTGTTCAAAAATAGTTGTGGTAGTTAAAATACTCAAATCATCTAAACTTATTCCTTTATTAGTTCGCAAACCAATCATTATAAATTCATTCACGATTTGATTATTTGTTAATATTTCAGATTCAGTAATTGTATCAAAATTATTAACAGCATTCATGTATAAAGCATTGTTGGCAATATTCCAACTACGAGAAATTTTATTGTAACTATGTGCTGATGGTCCAAAACCAATGTATGGAGTTCCTTTCCAATAATTGCTGTTGTGTTTACTTTTAAAACCTGGCAAACAATAATTGCTTATTTCATAATGCTGATAACCAAAACTTTCTAAACAATCTTTAATTAAATAAAAACCTTGTTGTTGAATTTCTTGAGAAGGCTCAAGGTTTGCGTTAGTTTTTACTTGGGATGATAAAAGGGTTTTATCTTCAACAGTTAAAGCATAGCAACTTATATGAGGTGGCTTAAATTGTAATAAAATATCTAAGTTTTGTTGAAGAATAGTTGTTTTTTGCAAATGACTACCAAAAATTAAATCAACTGAAAAATTTGTAAACTGAGTAGTAATTAAATGTAAAGAATTAATAGCTTGTTGCACATTATGGCTTCTGTTCATAAACTGCAATTCATCTTCAAAAAAAGATTGAATGCCCATACTTAGTCTATTAAATCCTATCAGCTTCCAATTATAAACAGAGTCGCTGTTAACATTTTCAGGATTAACTTCTAGAGTAATTTCTGCATTGGGCATAACAGAAAATTGTTTATAAACTTGCTGCAAAATATTACTAAGTTGTTGTATAGTTAATAAACTTGGAGTACCACCGCCAAAGTAAATAGTTTCAATAGTTTCGTTACTCAAATAATCTTTTTTATATTCAATTTCTTGTAATAAAACTTCTACAAATTGGTCAACTAATTTAGTATTAGTACTAAAATGAAAATTACAATAGTTACAAGCTTTTTTGCAAAAAGGAATATGTATGTAAATACCAGCCATTAAATATTTTATTAGTGCAAAGTTTGTACAATAAATTTGTGAAAAGAAATTAATTAATCGTTTGCATAATCATTGGTATATAAAATTTTTATTAAGTTCATTGCTACTACTTATTTCTTTAAGCAGTAAAACACAAATAATAGTTAGATATATATCTATAGATAATGAAAATATTCAACCAATAATTAGTTCTTATAAAAATATTGATGTTGCCAAAAAAAATATATCGGCACAACTACTAAAATGGCAAACTCAAGGTTATATATCGGCAAGCATTGATAGTACTGTACAAAAAAAAGATTCCATTATAAACTATGTATATCTTGGAAAAAAATATTATTGGAAAAGCATTCAAATAAATGATACACTACAAAAAATTATAAATACCATATATAACATTAATAGCATTAATGATGATTTAACAATAAAACAACTGATCAACTTACCAGATACTTTATTAGATTATTTAAAAAATAATGGCTACCCTTTTGCAAGTGTACAATACAACAATGTACAAATTGTTGATGATAAAATATTTGGTACACTATCTCTTAATAAAGGTATTTTATATAAGATTGATAGTGTAAGACTTTTTGGAAATCTTAAACTTAAAAAAAGTATTTTAAATAGAATTCTAGGTATTGAGGAAGGTATGTTGTACAACGAGCAAATACTAAACAATATTAACAACCAACTAAATAAAATAAATTATGCCGAGCAATTTAAACCATGGGATATTACATTGCTAACTAATAGTAGTATTGTAAATATTTACGCTAATAAAAAAAATAGAAATAAATTTGATGCAATAGTTGGTTTTTTACCAAACAATGAGCAAACCAATGGAAGTTTGTTATTTACTGTAGATGCCAAGTTACATGTAGAAAATGGTTTTTCAAGAGGCGAAATTATTGATATTAACTGGCAACAAATACAACCTCGGAGTCCAAGAATTGATATTAGTTACAACAAACCATTTATTCTAAATAGTAAAATATCGTTGTTGGTTGATTTTAATTTATATAAACGTGATTCTGCTTTTCTTAACGTTCAAGGCAAAATTGGTATAAAATATCCGATTAATTCAAAATCTAATGTTGATGTATTTATAAGTAATATAAGCACTCGAGTAATTGAACCTGATACTTTGTTTATAATAGCCAATAAAAAGTTACCAAATATTCAGGATGTTACATTAAACAATATTGGTGTTAACTATAACTTCTCTAATACAAACACTAAATTTAATCCAACAAAAGGAGTAGACTTTAAAATTCAATTATCTGCAGGTATAAAAACAATAGAAAAAAACAGCAATTTTTTAAATATAAAAACAGGCAGTTTTAATTACAATAAACTTTACGATAGTATACAACTAAACGATTATCAAATAAAATTACTTGCAAATATCAATAGCTATAAAAAAATTGGAAAACAAACAGTACTAAAAACATCTTTATACACAGGTATATTACAAACCAATACTTTGCTACAAAATGAGATGTACCAAATTGGTGGTTTTAAACTTTTAAGGGGTTTTGATGAAGAAAATATTTTTACCAATGCTTATGCTGTGGCTAGCACAGAACTAAGATTATTGTTTGGAGAAAAAAATTACTTTTTTGGTTTTACAGATTATGGAATTTCCCAAAACAAAAATTTAAATACAACATACAACTATATAAGTTTTGGTGGAGGAATGGCTTTAGAAACTAAACAGGGATTACTACAAGTTAGCCTAGCATTAGGCAAAAGAAATGATTTACCTTTTAATTTCAGAGAAACAAAAATTCATGTGGGGTTAATAAATAATTTTTAACAATAACTAACGTTGATGCTGAGTAAGTTTACTTTTGTAAAGTGATAAATAAAAAATACTTACTACTGTTATTTTTATACTTAACTATAAAAGGCTTTAGCCAAAAAGATAGTAATGTAGTAATTACTAATGTTGTGGCTGATACAATTACTAAAGTAAGTAAACTAAAAGATTCAGCTAATATTAACAAGGATAGTGTTTTACCAAAAAAAAATATTGATACAACGCAGTATTATTTATTACAAAAATTTCCATTAATAAAAGAAGACGCTAGCAGTATTACAATAATTTCTTCGTATAAAAATTTTGAAAATAAAACTATTATTTTCTACGTTTTAGCTTGTTGTTTTTTATTACTAGCAATAACAAAGAGTTATTTTCCTAAATATTTTCAAAGCATATTTTCAATATTTTTTCAAACTAATTTTAGGCAAAGGCAAACCAAAGAACAATTGTTGCAAGATAATATTGCATCACTATTCACCAATCTTGTATTCTTTTTAGGCGTAGCTTGTTTAACAACTTTAATTATACCAAACTTTACAAAAAACAGTGATTTAAAATTGTGGCAAATATTTACTGCAAGTTTAATTACCATTATTAGTATTTACAGTTTTAAATTTTTATTTATAAAATTTATTGGGTGGGTATTTAATAATAAAGAAGCTAGCGAAGCTTACATTTTTATAGTATTCATCATTAATAAAATAATTGGTGTATTGTTATTACCATTTTGCTTAATTGCTGCATTTTCAACAAGTCAATTAGTTTCAATTGCAGAAGTAATTGGTATTAGTATTATAAGCATTTTATTGTTTTATAGAATGTTGCTTACTTATAAAAGTACAAATAGTAGGCTAAAAATCAATCTCTTACATTTTTTTATATACTTTTGCAGCCTAGAAATTTTACCATTGCTAATTGTATTTAAAGTAGTACAAAAATATTTGTAATACATAAACCAAATTGTTTAAGAATGTCAAAAGCAGTAGTTGCAAATGCTACAAAAGCAAAAGAAATAAATGTGCTTATTTCACAGCCTAAACCAGAAAGTGAAAAATCGCCTTATTTTGAATTAGAGCGTAAGTATGGAATAAAATTACATTTTCAACCACTTATCGAGCTAGAAGGAATTCCATCAAAAGAATTTAGAAAACAAAAAATTGATATTAGTTCGTTTTCAGCAGTGATGTTTACTAGTAGAAATGCTATTGACCATTTTTTTAGAATGTGTGAAGAAAGTAAAGTAAACATAAACCCTGATACTAAATATTTCTGTATTACTGAGGCAGTTGCTTTATACCTACAAAAGTTTATTTTATACAGAAAAAGAAAAGTTTTTTATGGTGCCGATGGTACTAACAAAACTTTGTTTGATGTTATTAATAAACATAGAGAAAACGAAAAATTTCTTTATGTGTGTAGCGAAAATCAACAAGATAATGAAATTGTAAGTTGGCTTAAAAACAATAAATGTGAATTTAATTTAGCTTTTATGTACAGAACAATTAGTAGCAACATAAAAGATTCTGTAAAAATTAAAAACTTCGATATCATTTGCTTTTTTACTCCAAGTGGTGTTAAAAGTTTGTTCGATAATTATCCTACCTTCAAACAAAATGGTACATTAATTGGTGCTTTTGGTAATAACACTGCTAAAGCTGTTGAAGAAGCAGGCTTAAACTTAAACATTAAAGCTCCTGCACCACAAAGCCCTAGTATGATTGCTGCTTTAGACAATCATTTTAAAAATTTATAACATCAAAAAAATATTCTTGAAAAGGCAAATATTTTATTTGCCTTTTTTGTTGCTATATAAATAGATTTGTAAAAACAATTTGTTGTATGAAATTTGGAATGATAGGTAGTGGAAGTTGGGCAACGGCATTAGCAAAAATTTTAACCGATAATGATAATAAAATAAATTGGTGGGTGCGTAATCAAACTACAATTGATACGCTAAAAACAAGACGCCATAATCCACACTATTTACACGCTGCTTATTTTGATACTAATATGTTTAATTTAAGTAGTAACATTAATGAAGTAGTTGAAAATAGTGATGTTTTAGTAATAGCAACACCAAGTGCTTATGCTGAAAATGCTTTACAACAAATTTCAAAAAATGGTTTACACAATAAAAAAATTATAAGTGCCATAAAAGGTATTCTTCCATCAAAAAATCAATTGCTCAATGATTATTTAATTGAAAATTTTAATTTCAATATTGAAAACTATTTTACCGTGCTTGGTCCTTGCCATGCCGAAGAAGTTGCTGCTGAAAAATTATCTTACTTAACCTTTAGTGGCATTCAAGAAAACGTTGCAAAACAATTATCTAACTATTTTAAAACACCTTATTTAAATACAGTAACTAACCACGATGTTTTAGGTGTACAATATGCAGCTATCTTAAAAAATATCTATGCCTTAGGTGCAGGTATTGCACATGGTTTAGAATATGGCGACAATTTTTTGAGCGTTTATATTGCCAATACTGCTGATGAAATGGTACGATTTTGTAAAAAATTAGTTTGGGATTTTGAAACGCCAGAAGAACAAAAAAATATTAACTACGCAGCCTCAGTGTATTTAGGCGATTTGTTGGTTACTTGCTATTCATTATATAGCAGAAATAGAATGTTTGGAAATATGATTGGCAAAGGTTATAGTGTAAAAGCAGCACAGCTAGAATTAAATATGGTTGCCGAAGGATATAATGCAAGTAAATGTATGTATATAAAAAATCAAGAAGTACAAGCTAATATGCCCATATCAAAGGTTATATACGATATATTATGGAATGGAAAATCGGCAGAAGAGGGATTTAAAGAAATAGAAAATATTCTAATTTAATATTTACATGACCTTAAAGCCACATGCAATTATACTAACAGGAAATTTCTTTTTTGGATGTAGTGTTATTGCCATTAAACAACTTTCTCCATTGTATATGCCTGCATTGGCTATTAATGTTGTTAGAATATTAACAGCTCTTGTTTTATTTTGGGTGCTGTATATTTTTAAAAAAGATAAATCTAAAATAATTGAAAAAAGAGATTGGCCAAGATTGGTGGGTTGTGCATTAACTGGTATAATCATTAATCAAATATTTTTTGTAAAAGGTACTTCACTTACTAGTCCTATTCATGCAAGTTTATTGGGCTTAAGTACACCTATAGTATTAATACTAATTAGTATTTTTATTTATAAACAAGCTATTAATACTAAAATGATTTTAGGTGTGTTATTAGGAATTTTAGGTGCTGCAACACTAATTTTTTTAAAAACAAGAACCGATAAAGAAAGTACTATTATTGGTGATATTTTGGTAATTATAAATGCAAGTAGCTATGCAGTATATTTAATTATTTCAAAACCATTGTTACTTAAATATAGTCCTATCACAGTAATAAGATGGGCATTTACAATTGGTGCTATTATAATTATTCCTTTCGGATGGAACGATTTTACTTCTGTTAACTTTGAGAATATCTTTCAAAACCAACACAACATTATGGCATTAATATTTATTTGTGTTGGTGCTACTTTTATTTCATACTTGTGTATTATGTATGGCATTGCAAAAATGGGAAGTCAGGTAGTTGGCTCATACATTTACACCCAACCAATTTTTGCAACAATTGCTGCTATTTTATTATTTGATGAACCTTTAAATATTCAAAAAATTGTAGCAGCTTTTTGTATTTTTTTTGGCGTTTATTTAGTGAGCAGAAAGTGAGTTATAAATTATGAGTTATAAATTATAAATTATGAATTATGAATGTTAATTTGAAAAATAGAAATCAAAAATTATAATTTAAAAACCGTAAATCACTAATTGTAAATCGTAAATTCAAAACTTATCCTATCAGTCCAGCTGCTTTACTAATTTCTAGCATTTTATCAATTGGGGCTTTTGCTTTTAATCTCAATGCTTCGTCCATTTGTATTTCTGGTAACTCATACTTCATACACAAATACAATTTTTCTAGTGTATTCAGCTTCATATGAGGACAATCGTTACAAGCACAAGAGTTTGTAGGTGGTGCAGGAATAAAGGTCTTATTTGGGCTGTTTAGTTGCATTTGGTGTAAAATACCTGTTTCAGTAGCAACAATAAAACTATTTGCCTCAGATTGTGTAGCAAATTTTAATAATTGAGTAGTACTTCCAATAAAATCAGCCAAATTTAAAACAGCTTCTTCACATTCGGGATGTGCAATTACTAAAGCTTCGGGATGACGAACTTTTAGTTTAGTAATTTTTTCTACACTAAAAATTTCGTGTACCATACATGCACCATTCCACAACACCATTTCTCTACCACATTTTTTATTGAGATAAGCACCTAAGTTTTTATCTGGGGCAAAAATGATAGGTTGGTCTTTTGGAATACTTTCAATTATTTTTTCTGCATTTCCACTTGTGCAAATAATATCACTCAGTGCTTTAATTTCTGCAGTGCAGTTAATGTAGCTTATAACTAAATGGTTAGGATGTTTTTCTTTAAACCTAGCAAACAATACAGGTGGTGCACTATCTGCTAAACTGCAGCCTGCTTTTAAATCGGGGAGCAACACTTTTTTTGTAGGATTTAAAATTTTAGCTGTTTCAGCCATAAAATGCACACCTGCAAAAACAATCATATCAGCATTGGTTGTAGCAGCTTTTTGGGCAAGACCAAGACTATCTCCAATATAATCTGCAATATCTTGAATATCAGGCTCCTGGTAATAGTGAGCCAAAACAATAGCATTCTTTTCTTTCTTTAGTTTTTTTATTTCTTCAAACAAATCTAATGTGGCATCTACAGGCACATCAAGAAAGCCATTGTCAAAAATTTTTTCGGTTGCATTGGTAATGTTCATAATTCTTGTAATAATATATAATAATACAATTTATTTATAACCCTTATTACTATTACGGCTGTGGAAAAGGGTAAAACTTTGTTATTCACAAAAAGCAAAGTTAATTGTTGTAAGGTTATACACATCAATTCACAAAATTACCCACAGCTTTATTGCTTATAAATATTGATTTTGATGTTTTTATTAAGAATAGAGGAAAAACAATAAGCAGTTTTTTAACAACCACCAATTTACACATTACCCACTGTTAATAAACAGAAAGTAAATTGATAGAAAAAAGAGGATTGAAAAGAAAAGAGCAAAAAAGCCAAAAATTATTCCACTAACATCCACAAAATATTTTAAAAGAACTAGGGTTTTTAACACAAAAATTGGGTTATTAACAAGGGGTGTGAATTAACTAAAAAATCAACATAAATCTAGTTTATACAATTTATTAGGAATGACATTGCTAGTAATCTATAATTATTTTGTTTACCAAAATAGTTATATCATTGCAGCCTATACAACGTTATGGAGTTTCTATTACAAAACCTCGACTTTTTAGATCATCTATAATTTAAATAGCACAAAACAGTTGCTATTAATTTCCATAACATTTATTTTCATTTACAATAATTTAAAAATAAATTGCCTTTAGGCAATACATTATATTTATGCATACGCAAACCTTTGCTGCAAAAACACAGCATTTTTTAGATTTAGAAGAAAAATTTGGAGCCCACAATTATCACCCCATACCTGTAGTTTTAGAAAAAGGCGAAGGTGTTTATTTGTATGATGTTGAAGGTAAACAGTATTTCGATTTTTTAAGTGGTTACAGTGCTGTAAACCAAGGGCATTGTCATCCACGAATTATTAATGTTTTACAACAACAAGCAGCAAAACTTACTTTAACTAGTAGAGCTTTTTACAATAATTTATTGGGAGAATATGCACAATACATAACTAATTATTTTGGTTTTGATAGAGTTTTGCCCATGAATACAGGCGTTGAAGGTGGCGAAACTGCCATAAAATTGGCTCGTCGTTGGGCTTATACCATAAAAGGTGTTGAAGAAAATAAAGCCAAAATAATTTTTGCCGATGGAAACTTTTGGGGACGAACACTAGCTGCCATTTCTAGCAGTACCGACCCAAGCAGTTATAAAAACTTTGGTCCATTTATGCCAGGTTTTGAAGTTGTACCTTATAACGATGTAGTGGCTTTAGAAAAAGCTTTTCAAGATAAAAATGTTGCTGCATTTATGGTAGAACCAATACAAGGCGAAGCAGGTGTTGTAATTCCTGATGAAGGATATTTACAAAAAGTAAGAAACCTGTGTAACGAATACAATGTTTTATTTATTGCCGATGAAATACAAACAGGCCTTTGCCGAACAGGTAAACTTTTAGCTTGTGACCACGAAAATGTAAAGCCCGATATTTTAATTTTAGGTAAAGCATTAAGTGGAGGAACTATGCCAATAGCTGCTGTATTGGCTAATGATGAAGTTATGCTAAATATTAAGCCAGGCGAGCATGGCAGCACTTATGGAGGAAACCCATTGGCTTGTGCAGTTGCAATGGAAGCTTTGCAAGTGTTAAAAGATGAAAACATGGCTGAAAACGCCAACAAAATGGGCGAAATTTTTAGAACCGAATTAGCAAAACTTAATTCTCCCTTTATTAAAACTATAAGAGGTAAAGGTTTATTAAGTGCTATTGTAATTACCCATAAAAATCCTGAGGCAAGTTGGGATTTTTGCATAGAACTTAAAAACAATGGTTTACTTGCAAAACCAACTCATGGCGATAAAATTAGATTTGCTCCACCTTTAATTATTAACGAAAGCCAAATACACCAAAGTATTGATATTATTAAAAAATCGTTAGAGATTTTGAATCATTAATATCTTAACAATAATAAAAAATATTTATGCAACATATTCAAGTTTCTTCAGAAGTAGGTACACTAAAAAGATTATTAGTACATAGTCCAGATAGTGGTTTAGGTAAAGTTGTTCCATCAAAAGCACAAGATTGGTTGTTCGAAGATATTGTGCATTTAAAAACTATTCGTAAAAACGAGTACGACTATTACACCAAACTTTTAATGTACTTTTTAGATCCTCAAAAAATAAAAGGTAAATTACATGCAATTGATATTGATAGAAGTTTTTACAAGCCCGAAAGTCCAGATTTTCATGCATCAGAAAATGTAATTGAGCTGCAATGGTTACTTGCTCAAATACTAGAAAACGAAAGCATAAGACAAGAGTTAACAGCTAGTGTTTGTGCTATTGAAAACTGCACATACGATACCCAAAAAAAACTAGCCCAATATTCAACAGTAGAACTAGCAAAAACATTTATTAGTGGTACATCAGATGAAAAGGATTTGTTGTTTCCTCCAATTCCAAATTTTATTTTTACAAGAGACATTGGTATAACTATTAACAATTATATTTTACTAAATAAGCCAGCAAAAAAAGCAAGAACAAGGGAGGCCCTATTAGCAAAATATATATTTTTTAACCATCCATTATTTGCAACCATTCGTGAAAATGTAATTGAGCTAAGCGATAGTCATCATAGCTTTTTGTTACCAAACGATGAAGAAGAGCGAAGAGTAACTTTAGAAGGTGGCGATATTATGGTAGTTGCCCCCAACCATTTATTAGTTGGCGTAAGTGAACGTACAAGTAGCGAAGCAGCAGTAAAAATTACCAATACGCTTTTTGCAAAAAATGTTGTAGATAAAGTTACAGTAGTAAAAATTCCTAAAAAAAGGGATTACATGCATATTGATACAGTGTTTACACAAGTAAAAAAATGTACTTGGGTAATGCTTGGCAACTTTAGTACAAAAGCAATAAAACACGAAGATGAAGATGCAATTGAAAGAATTTTAGAAATAAAAAAAGAAGAAAAAATAAAAATTCTACAGTTTCAAAAAAGTAATCCAGATGCTCCAAAAGAATTTGTAAGCTTAGAAGAACTATTAATTGATATTAGTAAAACTGATTTAAAATGCACAGGTGATGTAACCATTATTTTTAGTGGTAATAATGAGTTTCCTTATAGTGCAAGAGAACAATGGACAGATAGCTGCAATTTATTGGCTATTAAAGAAGGTGTAGTATTGGCGTATGATAGAAACGATAAAACCACAGATGCTTTTGCTCAAAAAGGATTTAACATTGTACACGTAAAAGACTTATTACAACAACTCGAAGATGGAACTGTTGATGTAGCTACAATAACAGATACTGTTGTTTTAATGCCAAGTGCTGAGCTATCGAGAGCAAGGGGTGGATTTCATTGTATGAGTATGCCAATTCTTAGAGAAGATTTGTTTTAGTGCTTAGTAGATAGTTTAGTACTAAGATTTAAGCTATTCAACAATTTATTAAATCAAAAAATCGAGCTTTCAAAATCATCAATCAACAAATTATCAATCAACAATGTCACAATACACGCATCAACTATTAATGATTAGGCCTGTAAGTTTTGCTTTTAATGCTGAAACTGCTGTAAACAATAGCTTTCAGGTACTGAGTAATCAACAAAATGTACAAGAAAAAGCGTTGCAGGAGTTTGATGATTTTGTACAAAAACTTCAAAACAAAGGAATTGATGTAACTGTGGTGAACGATACTCCACAACCATTTACACCAGATTCTATTTTCCCAAACAATTGGATTTCGTTTCATCAAAACACAATTTGTTTATACCCCATGTTTGCTATAAACAGAAGGTTAGAACGTAAACAAACCGTGTTAGATGAATTAAATAAAAAATTTAATATTAGTAAAACTATTGATTTTACTAAGTTTGAACAAAACCATATTTTTAATGAAGGCACAGGTAGCATGGTGTTGGATAGAGAAAATAAAATTGCCTATGCATGCTTAAGTGTAAGAACCCAAATGCCAGCCTTAGAAGATTTTTGTAAGCAGATGAATTACAAGGCAGTTACTTTTATTGCAAATGATATTCATGGGCAACCAATTTACCACACCAATGTGATGATGTGTGTGGCTAACAAGTTTGTTGTGGTTTGTTTAGAGTGTGTAACTAACCAACAAGAAAGGGCTTTGTTGAAATCAACAATAGAAAGCACAGGTAAAGAAATTATTGAAATAACCTACCACCAAATGAATCATTTTGCAGGTAACATGTTACAGGTTGGCAATTTAAATAACGAAGTTTTCTTGATTATGAGTAGTCAGGCTTATGGCGTATTAAACCCAGAACAAATAACTGCAATCGAAAAATACAGCTCCATTATTCATAGTAGTTTAGATACTATTGAAACTAATGGAGGTGGCAGTGCAAGGTGTATGATGGCAGAAGTATTTTTAAATAAGAAATCTTAAATAAAAAGATTAATATGAATTTTATTTTTGAAGTTTTAGCTATTTTATTAATAGTAGCCATGATACTTGGTTTTTTTTATTTGTTTAGAAAACTATCAAGCAAAACTCAATCATTAATTCTAATACTTTTTTTTGCAGTTTATATAGCTGCAATTTGGAATAAACCCAAAAACACAAGTAGTTACATGAATGTGATACTTACAGTTATTGCAAGTACTTTTATGGTTATTGAAATTGTAAAACTCCTAAAGGCAAAAAAAGAGTAATTTTTTAATTAAAAAACTTCCTTTCCAAACAATTAAATTTGCAACAAAATTTAAAAATAAAGTTGCTAATTATCGTAGCAACAAATGAATAATTAGCAAAATGGCAAAAGAAATTACAAGTAGAGCAGTAGATTATAGTCAGTGGTACAACGACCTTATTTTAAAAAGTGGCTTGGCCGATTACAGTGCTGTTCGAGGATGCATGGTTATAAAACCTTATGGTTATGCACTTTGGGAAAATATGAGAGATGTGTTGGATAAAATGTTTAAAGATACAGGCCATGTAAATGCTTATTTTCCATTATTTGTTCCAAAAAGTTTGTTCGAAGCCGAAGAAAAAAATGCAGAAGGTTTTGCAAAAGAGTGTGCTGTGGTAACACACTATCGCTTAAAAGCTGATGAAAATAATAAAGGAAAATTAATTGTAGATCCTGAAGCTAAACTTGAAGAAGAGTTGGTGGTTCGTCCAACAAGCGAAGCAATTATTTGGAATACTTATAGAGATTGGATTCAATCTTACAGAGATTTACCAATTTTAATAAACCAATGGGCTAATGTGGTAAGGTGGGAAATGAGAACAAGGTTGTTTTTACGTACAGCTGAGTTTTTGTGGCAAGAAGGTCATACTGCACACAGCACACAGCAAGAAGCTATTGAAGAAACCGAAAAAATGCTAGAGGTGTATGCTAGTTTTGTAGAAGAGTATATGGCTTTGCCAGTAATAAAAGGAGTAAAAACTCCAAACGAACGTTTTGCAGGTGCCGAAAACACTTATTGTATTGAGGCTTTAATGCAAGATGGTAAAGCGTTACAGGCAGGAACTTCACATTTTCTTGGTCAAAATTTTGCAAAAGCATTCAACGTTAAGTTTACCGATAAAGAAAATAAACTAGATTATGTTTGGGCTACAAGTTGGGGCGTTAGCACCAGGTTAATTGGTGGTTTAGTAATGGCACATAGCGATGATGATGGTTTAATATTACCTCCAAAAATTGCACCTTTACAGGTAGTAATTGTTCCAATTTTTAAAAGTGATGAAGAGTTGGGCTTAATAACCAATAAAGTAAACGAAATTGTGCATCATCTTAAAGATTTAGGAATAAGAGTAAAGTATGATAATAGCGAAAACAGCCGCCCAGGTTGGAAGTTTGCTCAATACGAAATGCAAGGTGTGCCTATTCGTTTGGCAATTGGTTCAAGAGATTTATCGAACAACGTAATTGAAGTTGCAAGACGTGATAAAAAAACCAAAGAAACTGTAAGCCTAAATGGTATTGCTTTTTACGTAAAGGAATTGCTAAATGAAATACAATTGCATATGTTTAATAAGGCAAAGCAATATAGAGACGAGCATATTACACCAGTAAATTCGTGGGACGAGTTTGTACAAGTTTTAGATACAAAAGCAGGTTTTGTAGCAGCACATTGGGATGGTTCTCCAGAAACCGAAGAAAAAATTAAAGAACTAACCAAAGCCACCATTCGTTGTATTCCTTTAAACAATGAAAAAGAATCTGGCAATTGTGTTTTAACAGGAAACCCAAGTACACAAAGGGTTTTGTTTGCAAGAGCGTACTAATTGAATTATAAATATTAAAAGTCCTAGCATTTTAATGCTAGGACTTTTTTATTTTATTACACTTTAATTTTTTAAAATTGTAATATTTTGAAATGCTACTACACTAAATTTTAAAAATAATTTATCATATTTACAGCAACTTATTTATGCTTTACAAAAAAGGGAAACATATTATTGCAACCATTAAAACACCAAGCAACAACTTGTTAAATGAATTTATCAATTGTAAAGCTTGTATTGATAACCTTATCAAAAAATTTAGTTTGGTAAATTTGGGTGAAGTATATCATAATTTTTCACCAAATGGATTTACTGCAGTTGTTTGCTTAAGCGAAAGCCATATTTCTTTACACACTTGGCCAGAGCATAATTTGGTAAATTTAGATATTTACCTTAGTAATTATTTAAGAGATAATAATGATACAGTGGAGCATATTTTTAACGAATTAGTTAGTTTTTTTAAAGCTACCATTATTAACCAACAAACCATTTTAAGGTAATGATTACTACCTCATCATATCAATGCTCGGTTTGTGATAACTTGCTTCAAATTCATCCAAAAACAAACTATGTTGTATGCACAAAATGCCACACTGTATTGTTTAAAAATGAAGAACAAAAACTAGAATCTAAGCTTATCAAACCAATTGTACACTCATCATCACCCATACAAATTGGCACTACTGGCGTTTTTAATAACGAAAACTTTAAGGTTATTGGTCGTTGTAAACTAATGTTTGAAAACGAAACCATCAGTTTTTTTACAATTGTATTTGGTAATAATGATATTGGATTTTTAGCTGTAAATACAGGAATATACACTATTGGAAAACTTGTAACCATTAATGATGACCAGTTAAATACTATTAAAGGTATTGTAACCCCCAAAACTTCTAGTTTTTTATACAACGATGTTAATTGCATTTGTACCAATGTTCAATCATCAATTGGCATTGAAGCAGAAGGAAATTTTTATTTTACCAATGTTTTTGACGATGTAAAATATATTAGCTTTAGCTATGAAAATAATAGCAGACTTGTTTTTTTAAAGGGCAATCAAAAAATTCAACATGTTTTGCTTGAAACTTTTGTAACTAGCAAAGATTTACAACTACAACAATTAAAAGCTGTAGGTGAAACAACAGTAGATTGTAAGGTATGTAACAATCCAATAAAAGTATATGATATTGACAATTTAATAGTTGCAAATTGTAATAAATGTGCAAGCAATTTGTTGTTTAAAAATAACCAACTAAAAAAGTACGGTAAAAACAACACCAAAAGCTTAAAAATATATTTTGATATTGGTGAGGTTTTAGAGTTTTATAATCATACTTATACCATTACTGGAATTTGCATTAAAGAAGATTTTACCATTTACAAAAGCAAGTGGCGAGAATATTGTTTGTACAATCCAACAGAAGGATATTTGTTTTTAAATGAGTTTGATGGACATTGGATTATAGTAAACAAATTATTTAGCAATGCCGATACAAGCGAAGAGTTTGAAATTATAGAATTCGAAAAAAAACAATACGAGCTTTACAATAAATACAGCTACAAAACAATTTATATCGAAGGGTGCATACCATACTATCCATTTCACAACAAACAACAAACAAGTTTAGAATACATTGCACCGCCAACTATGGTAATCAAAGAAAAGTTTGGCAGCAATATAAACTGGTTTGCAGCCAAACATGTAAATAGAAAAGATTTACAAAAGCAATGCAAAAATTCATTGCCTTATACAATTGGTGTAGGAGCGATAGAAGATAAAGGCCAAGTACAAAGCAAAACTATTTTTCTTGTTGCTTTATTGTGTTTGTTGTTTAGCATAACGGTTCATTTACTTACAACTTCAACAAAAATTAATCAAAATATTGTTAATGAAAATTACAATTTCCCCGACAGTGTAAATACTGTTTTATATAGTATTAATAATGTAGCGTTAAGTAAAAACAGCAGTAATTTGGTGTTTGAAGTTTCAGCACCCGTAAGCAATGCTTGGTTTGAGTTAAATATTGAAGTAATTAATAATAGCACAGGAGAAAGATTTTATGCCGAGCAAGGATTAGAGTTTTATAGTGGTTATGATGATGGTGAATATTGGCGAGAAGGCTCAACATCAGAGGAAGTAACCATCAGTAAAATTCCCAAAGGAAATTATACAATAAATTTAACTGCTTTACAAGAGGCAGGCAACAACAAAGTACAAAACTTTAACTTAAGTATTACTTACGATACTCCCATTTTTAAAAACTTTATGATTGTATTTCTCAGCACTTTGTTAATTGCTTTAATAGCCTATTGTAGAAGTTATTATATCAATATTAAACGTTGGGAAAACAGCCCATATTACGAACTTAAATATCCATCAACCAACAATGAATAAATTAAAACAATTCAACTTTTTAAATAAAAATTCAATAGCATATCCTTTAAGGTGGTTTGTAATTGTAAGCATTGTACTTACGGTTACCATGGGTTATGCCAACATGGTTGGTTGGCGTTTGCTAAGTTTTGATAATCAAGAAAAATGGAGTGCCAGTGGGCCAGGATCTCATAAATAATTCTCATAAAAAATGTATAATATGAAACAGTTTATAATTAATTCGGTAGCCTTTTCTTTTTTGGGCATCATTATTTTAATCATTGCATTTGCAATGGTAGAGTGGCTTACGCCTAAACATAGTTTACGCAAAGAAATTTTAGAAAAACAAAACATGGCCTTAGCAATATTGTGTGGCTTTTTTATTTTAGGCATTTCAATAATTATTGCATCAGCAATTCACTAGTTGAAAAATGTATAAACAAAAAAACACCGAAATAATTTTACTGCTAGCAGTATTTGTAATTGCAACATGTGGTTTAATTTATGAGTTGGTGGTGGGCACCTTAGCCACTTATTTATTGGGCGATAGTATTACACAATTTAGTACAGTAATTGGGGTGTACTTATTTGCCATGGGAATCGGTGCTTATTTGTCGAAATACTTTAATGGCAACCTATTAGCATGGTTTATAAAAATTGAACTATTGGTTGGCTTTATTGGCGGTGCAAGTAGCAGCGTTTTGTTTATGCTTTTTCCTGTAGTAAATAGTTTTAGAATAATGCTCTATGCTTTTGTACTGTTAACCGGTATTTTGGTTGGATTAGAAATTCCATTGCTGATGAGGATTTTAAAAGAGCAAGTAAGTTTTAAAGACTTAGTAAGTAGAGTGTTTACCTTCGATTATATTGGTGCATTGTTGGCTTCATTAATTTTTCCTTTTGTGTTAGTGCCATATTTAGGATTAATAAGAACTAGCTTGTTTTTTGGTATTTTAAATATTTTGGTTGGCGTGTATTTGCTTATAAAATTTGATGATCAAATTAAAAAAGGAAAGTTTATTTTAACTACTGCAATTGCCTTGCTAGCCATACAATTAGTTGCTTTTGTTTTTTCTGATAATATTTTACGCTTTAGTGAGTCTTTGGCTTATCACGATAAAATTGTATACGCCACCTCATCGAGCTACCAACGCATTGTACTTACACGAAGCAAAAAAGATTTAAAGTTGTATCTAAACAACAACTTACAATTCAGTAGTAGCGATGAATACAGGTATCATGAAGCTTTAGTGCATCCTGCTATGCAGGCAAGCAATAATCCAAAAAATATTTTAGTTTTAGGCGGTGGTGATGGCTTAGCTGTTAGAGAAATTTTAAAATATCCATTTGTAGAAAAAATAACACTAGTTGATTTAGACAATAAAATGACCAAGCTTTTTGCTTCGCAAGAAGTATTAATTCAACTAAACCAAGGCTCGTTGAAACATAAAAAAGTATCAGTTATTAACGACGATGCTTTTATTTGGCTAAAAAACAATAATCAAATTTTCGATTGTATTATCATCGATTTTCCAGACCCCTCAAACTTTTCTATAGGTAAATTATATAGTACAACTTTTTATAAAGAGTTGAGTAAACACCTTGCAGAAAAAGCATTTGCTGTAATACAAAGCACCTCGCCATTAGCGGCACCCAACAGTTTTTGGTGTGTACACAATACCATTAAAGCAGTTGGCTTACAAGCACAGGCATACCATAATTATGTACCATCGTTTGGCGAATGGGGTTATATATTGGCATCTAAACAAATTTATCAAACGCCATCAAACTTTACTGTACCACTAAAATATTTATCACCACAAGTAATGCAACAAATGTTGCTTTTTCCCAACGACATGTTGGCTACTAAAAACATTGCTGCTAACAAGCTAAATAATCAATCATTGGTTCATAGCTTTGAAGAAGAGTGGAGTAAATATTTAGATCAATAGCCAAGTATTATACATTAAATGAACAGAAAAGATTTTTTACAAACAGCTGCAATTTTATCGGGCTTTGGCTTGTTACAATCGGCATGTAAAAACTCAAACACTATAAGTGGAGAAATAGTAGGAGCAAATTCAAATGTTGGTCATTTATTACGAAATAAAACAACATACAAGCCCAATAAAACTATAGAAATTGATACTGTAATTGTAGGTGGTGGTGTAACTGGATTAAGTGCAGCTAGGTGGTTAAAGAAAAATAATTACCACAATTTTTTGCTGTTTGAATTAGATAAAAATGTTGGTGGTAATGCTGCTTATGGTAGCAACCAAATATCAAAATATCCATGGGGTGCACACTATGTTCCTTTACCCAACAACGATTTGGAAGAATACTTAAGTTTTTTAAAAGAAGCTAATTGTGTTATAGACTTTAAAAACAATTTACCAGTTTATAACGAAGAATATTTGTGTGCCGAGCCACAAGAACGATTGTACATAAATGGCATTTGGCAACCAGGTTTAGTACCAAATTACGGATTAAACGACATAGACAAAAAACAAATTGCAAGTTTTTTGAAACTAATGGAAGAGTTTAAAACTGCAAAAGGTAAAGATGGAAAGTTTGCATTTAATATTCCTGTTGATACTAGTAGCAAAGATGAAGTCTTTACCAAGCTTGATGAGTTAACTATGCAGCAGTGGTTACTACAAAACAATTTTACTAGTAAATATTTGCACGAGTATATAAACTATTGTACAAAAGATGATTTTGGTACAGAACATAATACAATTAGTGCATGGGTGGGCATTCATTATTTTGCAGCACGTAAAGGAAAAGCTGCCAATGCCAATAATAGCGATGTGCTTACTTGGCCAGAAGGAAATGGCTTTTTTGTCAACAATTTAAAAACTAACACACAACAACACATTCGAACCAATGAGTTGGTGCTAAGTATTAAAATATTGCCAAACAGTAAAGTAGAAGTGGTAACTTTTCAACCAACAACAAAGTTGTGTATTGCTTATCAAACCAAACAATGTATAGTAGCTACGCCACAATTTGTAAATAAAAAATTATTGCCATGGTTACAACAGCGAAATAATTTGATTGATGAAAAACTAAGCTACACTCCTTGGATGGTGGCTAACTTACAAGTACAAAGTTTAGAAGAAAAAACAGGAGCTTCTTTAAGTTGGGATAATGTAATTCATAATGGAGAAGCATTGGGCTATACGGTTGCAAACCATCAATTAATAAGCTTACAACAGCAGTTACAAAATATTACTTACTACAAACCACTTACAAACGATACGCCAAAAATTGCACGCCAAAAAGCCTATGCAACCACTTACTTGCAATGGCAAGAAATAGTATTTAACGAGTTGCAAAAAATTCATCCCAATATTAAACAAGCTACCAAAACTTTTAATGTAATGCTTTGGGGGCACGCTATGGCAAACCCTTTGCCAGGAGTTATTACAGATGATTATAGAGCAGAACTAAATAAATCTATCGACAATAAAATTCATTTTGCACATACCGATATTGCCGGTATTTCAATTTTTGAGGAAGGTTTTTATCAAGGAATAAATGCTGCCAAAAAAGTATTGAGTAATGTATAAAAAGCAAAAGCCATACCAACAACCTTGGTTATATCACAGGTTTATAGAAGGTGTATTTATTTTATTGCCTCCTTTTATTTGTTTGCTGTTAATTGCTGTTTTTCCTCATTATTTTAAATCTAAGGAGGTAAACGAGTTTAATTGGGTGGTGCTGGTTTTGCTTATTGATGTAGCACATGTTTATAGCACACTTTACAGAACTTACTTTAACAAACAAATGTGGCAACAAAGTAGAACAATTTTATATGTAATTCCAATGGTTGCTTTTTTGGTAAGCGTTTTAGTGTATAACCTTAGTAGCTTTTGGTTTTGGCGAATTATGGCATACGTTGCTGTTTTTCATTTTATACGACAGCAATATGGCTTTATGAGATTGTATAGTAGAAATGAAGTGCAAACTAAACTTGCAATTTTTATAGATAAACTAGTAATTTATTACGCTACCATTTATCCAATAATATTTTGGCACTTAAGTAATGATAGAAGTTTTAGCTGGTTTGTAGAAGGTGATTTTGTGCTTTTTAAAAGCAATTTTTTGTTAGATACTTTTACTGTTTTGTATTTTTTAACGCTAGTGATATATGTTGCAAAAACTTTGATTGAAGTGGTAAAAACCAAAGCAATAAACTTACCCAAACAGCTTATTATTTTGGGCACTTTAGTTTCTTGGTATTTTGGTATTGTTTATTTTAATGGAGACCTTACATTCACCTTACTCAATGTTGTTAGCCACGGAGTACCTTACATGGCTTTGGTATGGATTTATGAAAAAAAACAACACAACAAAAATCCATCTAGTATTTCTACAATTAATAAAAAAGTTTTTGGTAAATATGGCGTAATGCTATTTATCGCAATAATTATACTTTTAGCCTATGCCGAAGAAGCTTTTTGGGACATTTTAGTTTGGGGTGAAAACAAACGAATTTTCCATTTTTTTAATGAACCACTCTTTAACCCATCGCATCAATTGTTGTCGTTTATTGTACCCTTGTTAGCATTGCCACAAATTACACATTATATTATTGATGGTTTTATTTGGAAAGTTAAAAAAGCTGAATAGAATTGGTATAGCTGAAACTAACCCTGATTGAAACGAAAAGCCCACATGTAGCGAAGCGAAGTGTGGCTTGCAGTGAAAAGCAGGTAACTGCAGTTTAATACAAATTCATAGCAGATGTTTCATAAAAAATGTTTTATTAATTAAATCTATAAGCAAAAACCTTGCGTATATATTTGTATAAAGTTTGATAACTAATACTACTCATACCATTTCTATACCTCTTTTAAAAGCTAAAGATGTAAAAGCTTTTGAGGAACTGTACGATAAGTACAGTGGTGCACTGTATAATGTAATATTAAGAATTACAAACCATACCGAAGTAGCACAAGATGTGTTGCAAGAAGGATTTTTAAAAATTTGGAGAAGCATAGATACCTACGACGAAACAAAAGCTAGTATTTTTACTTGGATGCTTAATATTTGTAGAAATGCTGCTATTGATGCAAATAGAAAAGCAAAAATTCGCCCTTCAATCATTACAGATACCGAAAGCGAGTTTGTGCAAGACCTTAACTCTACCAAAACAAACACAGATTTAATTGGCGTAAAAAACGCTTTAAAATATTTAAGTACCGAACAAAGCCATGCTATACAAGCAGTTTATTTTAGTGGGCTAACACATGATGAAGCTGCAGCAGCATTGCAAATTCCTTTAGGTACTTTAAAAACAAGAATAAGAACTAGTTTAAACATTTTAAAAAAAGTGTTTAGCAATTAAAAATGAACACACAAGATTACATAGCATCTGGTATAATTGAAAGATATATACTTGGCGACGTATCTACTCAAGAAAAAAAAGAAGTAGAGTGCATGAGCCATATTTATCCTGAAATTGAGCAAGAGCTTTTGCAAGTTCAGCAAACGCTCGAAGCCGTTGCTATGCAACAATCTATTGAAGTGCCACAACACATTAAACACAATATTTTTAGTATTATAAAAAACGAAGCATCTAGTACAACAACCAAACCAACAGCAAAAATTGTAGAGCTTGATAGTGCAACAACTAATGTTAAAAATCCAACAAATTATAAAACCTATTTTGTAGCAGCTTGTGCTATTTTTATATTAATAACAACCGGGATAACTTTTATTTTAAACCAAAACAAGAGTAAAACAGAAACTGTACTAAACGAAAAAATAAAAAGTTTAGAACAAGATGTTGCCAACACCAAACAACTACTTACAGAACAGTCGTTGCTAAATACCAATACTTATATTTTACAAGGAAATGCCAAAGCACCCAACGCTACTGTAACTGTAATGTGGAACAAAGAAACAGGTAACGTGTATGTAAATAATGTAACCCTACCTAAAGTTGCAAATGATAAGCAATATCAACTATGGGGTTTAAAAGATGGTAAACCTATTGACTTAGGCGTGTTTGATGTGCACACAGCACCTCAAGCAATGAAACAAATAAAAGGGATGCAAGCATTTGCCATAACCTTAGAAAATAAAGGTGGTAGCCCTACACCAAATTTGGAGCAATTACATGCAATTTTAAATATTTAAAATTTTTTTTAAAAGAAACATCCAAAGTTTTTATTTATACGTAGGTATAGTTATAAATAAAAACAAAATGAATAAAAAACTTTTAAAAAGAATCACAGCAGTAGTAGGTTTAACCCTTGCATTATTTACTGTTGTGCTAGTAGTACACATTTATAAAGTAACCAACAAAAAAATTACCGATCCACAGGCTATTGCTTTAGCTCGCATAGACTTTAAGCAACAATTTTCAGAGCAAGAAGCATTTATGTTTAAATCTTGGTTTGCTCAACAACCAGGAATTTACAAAGCAAGCTTTACCCCAGAAAACAACAATGGTATAATAGCCTATTATCCTACAAAAGCTAACCCTAACAATTTGATACAAAATTTTTTAAAAACATTTAAACTACAAGCTAATAGGTATATGCCAAGTAAAGACGAAATGATGAAAGGCTGCCCTGTAAAAATTTAATTAAAAACAAAAAAAATCATAAGAATGAAAAAATTAAGCGTAATCACAGCAATGGCTTTTATAGCCTTTATAACAACCACAAATACAGGTTGTAAAAAAGAAGATAATCCAGTAGCAGCAGTTCCCACCTTATATGATAGTTTAGGAGGTACAACTATGGTTGCTGATCCTAAAGGTGGAATGATAGAAAAAGGAAGACTTGGTATTAGAAGTGTGGTAGATAGTACAATTTTTGTAATTGCAGGCGACCCACAACTGAATGGTTTTTTCCCAACATTGTTATCAGAAGTTACATCGGGTAATCTTACTGGTTTTAATGCATTATCAAAAAACCTTACCGACTTTTTTTGTGTAGCAACCGGTGCAAAAAACTTTACTTACACAGGAAAAAATATGGTTGATGCACACGACCCTGCAAAAAATCCAAGAATGCCTGCAAAATCGAGCAACGCCAATTTTGATAGATTTATTGTAGACCTTGTAAAGGGTGCACAACAAGTTGGTCTTAGTAATGATTTAATTGGTAGAGTTGGCAGAGTAACAGAAACCACAAGAACAGCAGTAGTACAACGATAAAAATTTTGTTAGTTTCATTTTGTTTAGTTTGAGTAAGTTTAGATAAAATCCATAATCACCAATAATTGTTGTGTGAGTACTTGAAAAACTTTAAAAAAAAGAGGTTGTCTGTTAAAGACAACCTCTTTTTTGATTTAGATTGGTGAATTATTATCAGAAAACTAAAAACGATGCAAACTTTTATCAAGATGCATTGTGAAAGTTACAACCTCATTTCTATACCTTCAACTTTTAAATATTTTTTTAAATCTGTAATTTCTATTTCTTTAAAATGAAATACACTAGCAGCTAATGCAGCATCGGCATATCCATCTAAAAAAACTTCTTTAAAATGTTCTTTACTGCCACCACCGCCACTTGCAATTACAGGAATTGGCAATGATGTTGCAATAGTTTTTGTGATATCACAAGCAAAACCTTTTTTGGTGCCATCGTTATTCATACTAGTAAGTAAAATTTCGCCAGCTCCACAATTGTAAGCTTGAGTAGCCCAATCTAAGCACGTTGTGTTTGTTTTGGTTCGTCCACCATTTAAATAAACATACCACTCATTATCTTCTTCTTGTTTAATATCAATAGCTACAACTACGCATTGACTACCAAAGTTTTTAGCGAAACTTTCTATGATGTTTGGGTCATTAAATGCAGCTGTATTAATTGATATTTTATCTGCTCCATTTTGTAATAGCAGTTGTACATCATCAATTGTTTTTATACCACCACCCACTGTAAATGGAATATTGATGTTGCTCGAAATATCGTTTACCAAACTTGCCAAAGTTTTGCGTTTTTCAACGGTGGCTGTAATGTCTAAAAAAACCAACTCATCAGCTCCGTTTTTAGCATAAGCAGCAGCCAATTCTATAGGATTACCAGCATCTCTAAGTTCAACAAAATTTGTTCCTTTAACCGTACGGCCATCTTTAATATCAAGGCAGGGAATTATTCTTTTAGTTAGCATAAAATTGGATGTTAAATGTCAATTTTTCCTTCGTAAATAGCTTTACCAACAATGGCAGCTTTACAACCTGCTTGCTGCAATTCAATTAAGTCGTTTTCGCAACTTACGCCACCACTTGCAATTAATTGAATGGAAGGAAATTTTTGAATTATTTGTTTATATAAATCAACAGATGGCCCTTGCAGCATTCCATCTTTAGCAATATCGGTACAAAAAAACTGTTCAATTCCTAGTTCAAGGTATTGTTGTAAAAATTGATAAATGCTAGTTTCTGTAATTATTGTCCAGCCATTTATGGCAATCATTTCATCTTTAACGTCTGCTCCCAATAAAAACTTTGATGCACCAAATTCTTGTATCCATTGTTTTAAAACCTCAGGTTGTTTTACTGCAATACTGCCAAGGTTTACCAAATTTGCACCAGCGTTTAATACATTATTAATATCGTTGTTTGTTGTAACACCACCACCAAAATCAATAATTGCTGATGTGTTTTTTGCAATGGCTTCTAAAGCTTTGAGGTTGGTAACTTTTCTGCTTTTTGCACCATCAAGATCTACAACGTGTAGTCGAGTATATCCTTTATCATCAAACATTTTTGCAACTTCAGCAGGGTTGCTGTTGTAGGTTTTTTTGGTGTTGTAATTGCCTTCGCTAAGGCGAACACATTCACCATTTATAATATCAATAGCAGGAATTATAAATTGTTGCTTTTGTTGTAGCATAATTTAAGTTAGGGTAAGAAAATTGGTAATAATTTGTTGACCAACTTGGGCACTTTTTTCTGGATGAAACTGTACACCATAAAAATTATCTTTATGCAAAGCACTACTAAATGGTAAAGTATAATTTGTAGTTGCAATGGTGTTGCTACAAATGCTAGCATAGTAACTGTGTACAAAATAGCAATAGCTGTTAGGCGAAATTCCTGCAAACAAAACATTGTTATTGGGCTCAATAGTATTCCATCCTATTTGAGGAATTTTTAATTGGTTGCTTTCGAATTTTTTTACCTGTGTATCAAAAATATTTAAGCATGGTGTATTGTTTTCTTCGCTATGCGTACACATTAATTGCATGCCCAAGCAAATACCCAAAGTTGGTTGTTTTAAATTTTTTATAACACCATCTAGTTGGTGTTCTTGTAAATACTGCATGGCTGTACTTGCTTCACCAACTCCAGGAAAAATAACCTTATCGGCTGTAGTAATTTCTTCTGTGTTATTAGATACAATACCACTAACACCAATTCTTTGCAGGGCATAAAGTACACTTTGAATATTACCAGCATTGTATTGAACAATCACAATTTTCATAGCAGTTAAAGCAAAATTTGTTTAATAAATTGGCTAGTTGTAGTTTCAATATCTGTAGACTGTTGCAATGCTTTTATATAAGCAGAGCCTATGATTGCTCCATTGCTATGGGCACATGCCAAATTAAAAGTTTGTTTATCTTTTATGCCAAAACCTACTAATATTTTATTTTTAAGTTGGTACGATTGTAGTCGTTGTAAATAAGCTGTAACACTATTAAAATCTTTATCACTACCAGTAATAGATGAGCTACTAACAGCATACAAAAATCCACTACTAAGATTATCAAGCATTTTAACCCTAGCTTCGCTAGTTTCGGGTGTAACTAAAAAAATGAAATTTAATCCATATTTGTCAACAATAGCTTTATAGGTAGTTTCAAACTCATAAGCTGGCATATCAGGTAATATTAATCCATCAACGCCAACTTCTTTGGCTTTAGCACAAAATTTTTCAAACCCAAATAACAAAACCGGGTTTAAATAACCCATTAAAATCAGGGCAGTTTTGTTATTTTTTATTCCTTCATTTTTTTCGAGTTGAGCAAATAAAACTTCAATAGTCATGCCGTTTTCAATAGCTTGCATGCTACTTTCTTGAATGGTTGGGCCGTCTGCCAAAGGGTCGCTGTAGGGTATACCTAATTCAATAATATCAGCACCATTTTTTTGTAAACTGTTTATAATAGTATTAGTGCTTTGTAACAAAGGGTAACCAGCGGTGCAATAAACATTTAATACACGGTTTGTTTTGTGTATAAAAACTTGTTCTAATTTGTTTAACATGGTTTGCAAATGTAATGTTTGCCGATTTTATATAATAAGTATCTGAATTTTTCGTTTCATATTGGTTAAGTAAACATTTAAGTTATGAAGTTTTATTTGATGATAATTGTAATACTAGCTTTTGGTTGCACTGCTGTTCAAAAGCCTACAACGCCAATTGTTTTTCAACCACAAAAACCTGTTGAAACCAAGAATGATTATGTGCCTTTTACAAGAGCTTTATACAACGAAATAAAAGGCAAGGTTGATATTAGTAAAGTTAAATTCTATATATCAAATACAGTTGTTTTAAATAAAGGCACAGTTAAAAACGAAGTTAGTGTAGGAAACAATGGCGAACTACAAACATCTACTCAAACAAACGAGAAAATAATTGAATTACTTGCTTTAACACCTGGTGTGGTTGAAAGTATTGATGCCGAAGGAATGATGATTCGTTTTGAACAAGGTAGTAATAAGTTTTTAAGATTTATAAATAACAAGTTTTCGCCAGTTTTTTTTAGTTTAAGTGGCAATAACTGGAACAATGGAACGGCGTTTGTTGATTATGCCAATGCGAGTTATTTAGCAAGCTGTGCCGATTGCAATAGCCTATCAAACGTAAAATTATTAGTAAAAAAGCGTAGCATCGAAACAAACGACAAAGAAGTTATTCAAGTTACTGGCATTAATTCTCAATAACTAATTAAAATTTACCAGCTCTATTTTTTGTACTTTTACACCTTAATTGTACAAAAAATATGAAAAAGTTTTTAGCAGGTTGTAGTCTTTTTATTAGCCTTTCAACATTTGCACAAATTGTTAGTGGCCCAATGCTTGGCCATACAGAATTTAGAACCTCAACTGTTTGGATGCAGTTCGATCATACCGTTAAAGAAGCTGCACTTTATTATAATCTTAATGGAAAAACGGTAAAACGAGATTTTGCCATAACTTCTGGCGATTTTAGAACTGCAACAGCCACTTTAATTGGTTTAGAACCCGCAACAACGTATGAATACAAAATAGTTGTAAATAACCGAAAAGATACTATTGCCTCAGGTAAAACAACCACTCAAACACTTTGGCAATGGAGAGAAAAAACTACACCCCTACCAAATTTCAGTTTTTTAACAGGTAGCTGTGCATACGTTAATAATCCTGTGTATGATAGACCAGGAAGACCTTATGGAAACGATACTGCAATTTTTGATGTAATGGCTAAAGAAAATGCAAGCTTTATGCTGTGGCTTGGCGATAATTGGTACACTAGAGAGGTTGATTATTACAGCGAATGGGGTATGCACAACAGACCATCTAGCGATAGAGCAAGACCCTTTTATAAAAACCTAATGAAAGCAATGCCTCATTATGCCATTTGGGACGACCATGATTATGGATTTAATGATGCCGATAAAAGCTATCCATTAAAAGAAAAAAGCAGAGAAATATTTAAAAAGTTTTGGACCAACCCAAGCTATGGCCAAAACAATCAAGGTATTTATACCAAATTTACATTTAACGATGCCGATGTATTTTTACTAGATGATAGATGGTGGAGAAGCAACGATGAAATGAAAGATAGTATTGATGGTAAACCAAACTTAAATAAAAAAATGTTTGGTGCCGAGCAAATGGAATGGCTTAAAAATGCTTTATTACAAAGTAATGCCAACCAAAGTATAACTTTTAGATTTATAGCAACTGGTAGCCAAGTTTTAAACCCAGTAAGTCCTTTTGATTGTTTTAAAAAATTTAGTGCCGAGTATAATGAGTTGATGGACTTTTTGAAAGAAAATAAAATAAATGGAGTAGTATTTTTAACAGGCGATAGACACCATAGCGAAATAATAAAAGTAGATAGAGAAGGCACCTATCCTTTAATTGATATTACAGCATCGCCACTAACAAGTGGAAGCCACAAGTTTGGTGGCCCAGAAAAAAACAACCCATATAGGCTTGTTGGTGTTGAAGATATGCAGAACTATACAAAAATTACACTTAAAGGATTGCGTAAAGAAAGAGTAATGCAAGTTGAAATTTTTGATCCAAAAGGTGTAAAGCAAGCCAACTGGGAAATTAGTTTAAAAGAGCTAACTACACCAAAAACCAAAGAGTAGATGGTATTTTTTGGTAACGATTTGATAACTTATAAAAAAATGTGGATAAATTAAAAATCTCCTTACATTTGCAATACCAATTATTCAGGTGTCTCGCTTCATAGGATGTTTTTGTAAATCATTTTAGGGTTGATGGCTTTCTGGTTTTGGATTTTTTAAACAATAAAATCATTTACAAAATGAACATTTATGTAGGAAATTTGAGTTGGAACATGACCAACCAAGATTTACAAGAATTATTCACTCCATTTGGTGAAGTTATTTCAGCTAAAATCGTTACAGACAAATTTAAAAACGATCGTAGCAAAGGTTTTGGATTCGTAGAAATGGGCGATGCTGAAGGTAATGCTGCAATTGCTGCTTTAAACGAAACTGAAGTTGATGGTAGAAAAATCGTAGTTAACGAAAGTCAACCACGTCCAGAAGGCGAAAAAAGACAAGGTGGTTTTAAACCACGTAGTGGTGGTGGCTTTGGCGGTGGCGGAAGAAGCAGCAGCGGTGGTGGATACAACAGAGATAGAAACTCTGGTGGTGGTGGATACAACAGAGACAGAAACTCTGGTGGTGGTGGATACAGCAGATATTAATCTAAAGTATTATACTAACTATAAAAAAAGAGGCAACTTTTTAGGTTGCCTCTTTTTTATTGTATACACTTTTATAAATTACACTTTAAACCTACTTGAAAACTTAAGGGAATATTTGGTCTATAGCCTTGAGGTAAATTTGCTACAATAGCTTTACTATTTGTAACATTATTTACAATGGTAAAAGCTGTAATGTTTTTTGTGATGCTATAGTTAGCCGAAAGGTCAATTATAGTAAAACCCTCCAAAGCATTAATAGCAGCCAATCCTGCACCATCCTGTGGCGAAAGTTTATTGTTTTGGCCTGGTTTAATTCTTGTTTCGCCTGTAAATCTTGTAAATAATGTTGCATTAAATTTTTTAGTTTCAACACCAATTGTTGCAGCAATTAAATTTGGTGTAATAAATGGAATAAAATCTCCTTTATTAATTGTTCCCGAACCCCAATCACCACCACCATTTACAAAAGTTTCGCTAAAGGTGGCATTGGTGTAAGTGTACGAAATTGTTATTGGTAATTTTGTTGTATTGGTATTGTTTTTCTTAAACAAAACATCAACACTTAAGCTACATTCAATACCCTTTATAACAGCTTTTCCAGCATTAAACATATCGCCAGTGCCTAACCCTCCACCACTTAAATTATCTGAGCCTAAAATGTTTTCGTAATTATTTGTAAAACCCACCATTTGAACCTGCAATCCATCTTTAAAAAACCTATAACCTAACTCATAACTAGTTGATTTTTCGGGTTTGGCCTGAACATTTGTACTAGTAGAAGGCATGCCTGGAGGTGAAAAACCTTTATGAACACCTCCAAAAACATTGCTATTTTTATTTATTTGGTAGTTTATACCTATTCCTGGAAGAAAAATATTTAAGCTGTTGGTTGCTTTTAACAATGCTGTACCTATACGCTCAACATCGTTGGTGCCATAATTTTGGAGTGTTAAATCTATTTTTTCGTATCTAACTCCAGCACTAAAAGTTAGTTTTTTATAACTCAATTCATAGCTTGTATGTGCAGCAAAAGAAGTGGCGGTTCTCAATTGATTTTCTTGATTTCCGTTTATGCCCATAGAGTTTAATATCATTCTACCATTAATCATGTTGTAGTTGTGGCGTGTTGCAAATCTATCGGCCTCGTCTTTATGCCACCTAAATCCTACTTGTAGTTTATGATTAAAGTTATTTGTGTTAAACACATAATTAAAGTTTGATTGAATACCCGATGTGTTAAATGTTCTTGCAGCACTTTGGTAGTCAACGCTTCCGTTGGTTTTACCAATCATAATATCATAAGCATTTTGATTTGCTGTTGGGTTGTTTAAAATTGAATTAATACTTCTTCCTCCAAAATTGCTAGCCCTTGCCCAATCTCTAAAAGTTTTGGTTAAATACCCAGTAGTTTGCACATACACACCTTTGGTTAATACTATATGATGGCTAATACTTACTGATTGATGATTTAAATTTAGCACATCTTTTTGTGTGCCAGCATATCTTTTAAAAGGATTTTTTTGATAATCTTCGTATGTTAATCCCAAATAAGTTTCATTGCCATCTTCTGTGTTGTGTACAACTTTTAATGTAATATTTTGTGGCGTTTTTGCATTTTTTTTGCTATGCCATCTAAATTTTGCCATTACATCTCTTCTATCAAAACCAGTATTAGCATTATTATCTAATTCTTTAAAACCATTACTTGCAATTCTGTTTAATTCAAAAACATAATCAAAATTTTCTTTACTATCTCCTACCCAAACTCTTTGTTGATTAGTATTAAAGCTTCCATGTGAAATTTGAGCAAATGCTTTAAACGATTCTGGAATTGCTGTTGAAATTAAATTTATTACTCCACCAATAGTATAAGGCCCATATTTTATTTGACTACTTCCTTTTAAAACCTCTACACCTTGCATTCTTGCAAAGGTTGGAAAATAATATGCCGAAGGGTCAGCATAAGCTGCAGGTGCCACCAATATTCCATCTTCCATTATTGTAATTTTTGCACTTCTATTTACAGGTGTACCACGTAGGCCAATATTTGGTCGTAAACCAAATCCTTCTTCGTCTCTAACATTTACTCCTGCAACAACACGTAATACATTGTTGATGTTGGTTTGATTAAGTTGTTGAATTTTTTGTTGATTAATATATTGGCCTGCACCAACAATTAAATTTGCCCTATTACCTACAATTGTAACTTCTTGTAAATTTTTTGTGCTTATTGAATCTACAATTGCTTTTTGAGCATATACCAAATTAGTTATTAAAAAAGTGGCACCTAAAACTCGTACTTTAATCATTATTGTTTTTTTGCGAAGGCAAAATTGTACAAGTAGCCACTAAAGGGCTTTAGTATGTAGTAATTGATTTTTAGAAATTAGTAAAAAAAGAAGGCAACTAGTTTTGTTTTGAATATTCTAATGGTGATATTCCAAAATAGTTTTTATAAGCTTGGCTAAAACTACTTAAAGATGCATATCCTACAGCAAAAGCAACATCTGTAATGTTTTGAGGATTGCTTTCTAAAAGGTATTTAGCTTTTATCATTCTGTTTTCTTGGATAAACTCAAAAATGGTTTGGCTAAACACTTCTTTAAAGCCCTTTTTTAAATAACATTGATTAGTACCTACAGCAGTTGAAATTATTGGTATGGTGAGGTTGCTCGATAAATTTTCGATGATATAGTTTTTGGCTGCATGCATTTTTTCAAGCTCAGTAGGCTTGTTTAAAATAGCACAAGTATTACAACCAATTTGAGAAACTAGACTGTTTTTTTGAACTTGAAATAGCAAAAATAAAATGGCACTTTCTAAGAAGAGTTTTTTGTGAATACCCGATAATGTGCAGTTGGCTACTTCTAAAAGTTTTGTTTGTGTATTGCAACAAATGGCTTGTTGCTGAGCTGTGATATCAAAGGTTTCGTTGTACTTTTCGAAATAAGTTTTGCTAATTCGAATATTAAACAAGTAGTTGTTTACTGTTAAATCAAACAAGCAATCTTTGGCATACAACCCAAAGTTTACAAAAAGGTAGTCTTGGTTTTGCGATGTTTCACAAAACGAAGCATTAATATTTGCATCAACTGAAATGTTTAAAAAAATATACTCATTAACGAGTTCCATGATGCAAAAGTAGGTTGATAGTTTAGTTTGGGTTTGGGATTTTTGGAAGTAGTGGTTTATATCAACAAAAAGCCCCCAACACTTAAGCTATAAATGTTGGGGGCTTTAAGCATTTTAGTATTTTACAACTCGGCGGTTTTTAGTTTTTTCGGAAACTTAATACTTATTTCTTCAAGCTTTCCATTTCTTAAAACTTCTATTTTAAACAAATCACCTTCATTAAAGCTTCTGGTTTTTTGTCTAAAATTATCAACGTTTTTTATGGTTTCGCCTTCTATTTTTTTAATAATGTCGCCTTTTTGTAAGCCTGCTTTAGCAGCTACAGAATTTTCTGTAAGCTCTAAAACCTCAACACCATCAGTATCTTCAACATCTTGAATTTTTAAGCCTAGTTTGGGTTTGTTTTGAAAATTAAATTTAAATCCCTCATTGTTAAATGGCATTTCTTTAAAAAAATCCATATTAGGTAGTTCACGAATATCATCCATTTCAATTTCAAACACTTCGTTTTTATTTTCGTTTAAAGTAGCTTTTGTGGTTTGAGTTTTTCCGTTGCGTTTGTATGAAATGTTTATTTCGTCGTTTGGTTTTAGTTGGCCAATAACTTTATCTAGGGTGTTGTTTTCGTTGATTTCTTGCTCATTTATTTTGGTAATAATATCATCTTTTTGTAAGCCTGCTTTTTCTGCTGCACTTTTTTCTTCTACGTCATTTACAACAGCACCATTTTCGTTGGTAGTAAAAGCAACACCCAATAAGGCTTTGTTTTTTGGGAATGCGTTAAAGCTTCTACGAAATTCTTTAATTCGTTCAGGAGCTAAATTTCTTTTTAAACTTCTTTTAAAGGTAGAATTATTGGGCATTACATCTCTAAGCTCATCCATAGTTTCTTCAACTATAAGGTCAATTTCTTTTTCTTTAAGTTCTTCTACAGGCTTGCCATTTATGGTAACCTTATTGTTATCAATTACAATGGTGGTTTTAGATTTCTTGCCATTTTTATCCACTGTAATTTTTCTTTCTTCTATCGTTTTGCCATCTTTATTTTTCTTTTTTTCAATAACTACCTCTTTAGATTCGTTTGATTCTTTTTTTTCTTGTGCTTGGGTAAAAAAGCAAGTGTTTAAAGCGAGTAATGCAATAAATGTTTTTTTCATGATTTTTTGATTTTGTTATGTACTAAAAATTTCGTAGTTCAAAAATAGGAGATTTTTTGATATACGAAACGTTTCGGATATGTTAAATTTATTTTATCAGGTTGCAACGATTAACACAAATAAATAGTCAACATTATCATTGCATTTCATGAACAGTACCCATCAACTGGTTAAAGATTGTATAAAAAACAATAGGCAAGCTCAAGAAACATTATATAAGCAGTATGCTTCTACAATGTTGGGATTGTGCTATAGATATACAAAAAGTGTTGAAGATGCTGAAGATGTACTGCAAGAAGGTTTTATAAAAGTGTTTAATAATATAGATAAATTTAGAAACGAAGGTGATTTGGGTGCTTGGATACGTAGAATTATGGTAAATACAGCATTATCATACCTAAACAAACATAATAGGTATAAAAAAGATATGCAATTAGAAGATGTTCATGTACATCCTGTAACAGACGACTATCCTGATTTAAAAATTGAAACCAAACAGTTGGTTGAAATTATAAGAACCTTACCCTCAGGATATCAAACCATTTTTAATCTTGTAGCTGTAGAGGGTTATAGCCATGTTGAAATTGCCACTATAATGAAACTGAATATTAATACAGTTCGAAGCCAATATAAAAGAGCAAGAACAATGATTATAAAAAAACTATCTCAAAACCAAGTAAGCACACTGTATAATGAATAATAATTTTGAAAATAAAGTACAAGAAGCTTTAGATGGTTTTTTAATTGAACCATCTGTTGAAACTTGGAAAAACATTGAGCAACAATTGCCTCAAAAAAAGAAAAGAAGGGTTGCTTTTTGGTGGATGTTTGCTGCATCTGTAGCAATTGTAAGTACTGTTGTATTTTTTAGTACGAGAGATTTGTTAACACAAAAAAATAATAGCTCAAACACTTTTCAATCAACCAATACCCAACAAAAAGAAGCAAAAAGTTCATCACAAAATAAAAATAATAGCTCAACCCAAAATACATTTAATAATGTAAACAATACAAAGTTGAGCATTAGCAAACAACAAAAAATCGCAACATCTCAAACAAACATAAACTCATCAAATAGCAAAAACCCAAAATCGATAAACATCATTTCAAATCAGTACCAAAACATAATAGCACAAACAATAACCAACCCTACAACTAATGAGCACGAAGATGTTTTAACCCTTGAACCAATCATAAAAACAAATCAATCAGATGAATTATTATTAACAGATAAAAACTTAAACATTGGTAACCCAACAAAAAACCTTGACTTAGCTTTTAATGTAAACACCAACCCAACAAAAAATAGTAAAAAAGTTACCCAAAAATGGAATTTGAATTTAGCTTTTGCAACAGGAGTTCAACAAGTAGGCAACAATACTTTGTTTAATAACGCTAGTACTAGTAAAAGTGAAAATAATTTTTCAAATACAGGAGGTTTAACAGGTGGTTTAGGTGCAACCCCCATATCAAATATAAATAATAATTATACCATTTTACCCCTTCCAAAAGCAGGGGTTAACTTAAAATTTGGAATTACAGCCAATAAACAATTAAATAAAACCTTTGCAGTTTCAACAGGCATTTTATATCAATATACACACAATAAAAGCATGGCTATTTTAGATTCAGTAGGGGCAAATAGTACATTTTATATTGTTAGTAATAATCAAGCGTTTGTAAATAGTAGTCATAGTTTTCAAATACCAATGCAACTACAAACAACACTTTTAAAAACCAAAACAACTAAAATTAGCTTTATTACAGGTGTTGCAGGTAATTGGTACATTGCAAGTAACTATTTACAGCAAAGTGAAAACAAAAATTTGTACATCCAAAACACTTCAAATTTTAACAGTTATCAATGGAGTTTACAAACAGGTTTTGGATTTGGTTTTAACGATAAAATAATGGGTCAAATTATTTTACATCAGGGTTTAACACCTATCCATTCAAGTGGTGTAAAAAACTATTTTTCTGGTATCGATGCAATGATTTCGATACCAATGCAGTCAATCTTCAAAACAAAAAAATAAAATCATGAAAACCATATTTTCAAAATCACTTTTAGCTGTTTGTGCTATTGTAACCATAGTTGCAATAGCTTGTGTAAAAGATACAGGCACACAATCGTACAAAGTTTTTAAACCAATAACAGCATCTATGGCTAGTCTTAGAGCTAGTATAAAAACTGAGGCTGCAAAGCCTATAAAAAACGCTGGTAAAATGTTTGTGCTGGGAAACTTTGTTTTTGTAAACGAAAAAAACGAAGGGATACATGTTATCGACAACACCAACCCATCATCACCCATCAATAAAACATTTATCAATATTCCTGGTAATTTAGATGTTGCTGTTAAAGACAATATTTTATATGCAGATTGCTATAACGATGTGGTTGCCATTAATATTAGTAATCCTAATAACATAGTAATTACAACAGTAGTTGAAGATGTTTTTAAGGATAAAAGATTTTTGTTTGGAAGAACCCTGCCTGTTGGCACAGCTTTAATTGGCTGGGAAAGTAAAGACACAACAGTAGATATTGAGGTACAACCTGGACTAGGAATTTGGACTAAAAACGAATCGGCCATTATTGGCCCATCTTCATGGTTTATTGGGCTTGGAGGAGGCTTAATGTCAATGTCTCCATCTGGTGCTACAAGTCCAGTTAATGGTATTGCAGGAAGCAACAGCAGATTTGCCATTCAAAACAATTATATGTATTGTGTAACCAAAAGTGAGTTACATATTTTTAATATCAATAACGCTAGCACGCCAACTACAACTAATATAAAAAATATAGGTTGGGAAATAGAAACAATTTATCCTTTTAAAGACAAGTTATTTATTGGGGCAAGAAGTGGAATGTTTATATATGATATTGCAAACCCAACAAACCCTAACTATGTAAGTGGATTTTCTCATGCACGTTTGTGTGATCCTGTAATTGCAGATGATACACATGCTTATCTTACATTGCATGCTAGCAATAACATTTGTGATGGAACCCAAAACGAATTAAATGTTTTAGATATTACAGATATTACACGTCCAACTTTACTTACAAGAGTTAATCTTACTAAACCACAAGGTTTAAGCAAACACAATAATATATTAATGGTTTGTGACGATAACAGTGGTGTAAGAGTTTTTAATGTTGCTAACCCTGCAAATCCTCAATTAATAACTACAATACCATTACAAGCAGCCTATGAAGTAATATTAATCAATGGCATTGCTTTGGTAACTGCAAAAGATGGGCTATATCAATACAACTACAGCAATATCAATAATATTCAACCTCTAGGAAAGATTAGTTTTATGCAATAAAATAACAGGATTTTAAAAATAATTAATAAATCGTATTTATAAATAACTCAAAATAATGCTACCAAAACATTTTAAAATAATACCAATTTTAATTGCTGTTGCAACCGTAACACAAGCACAACAGCAACAAAAATATAAGTTCACTAGTATAAATACTATTGGTATGATAGCTGGTGCAAACCAGCAAATTTTTACGATGCAATCTTTTAATGGGGTTTATAAAGATTTATGGGTACATGGGCTGGGCTTTGCTTTTGATAATTATGGAAGCAATAGCTCGCCCATTTTTTTAGGTTCAAGAAGATTTTTAAGCAAAACCAAAAAAACATTTGTTTATGCCGATGCAGGGGTAAATATTCCATGGAGAACAAGCACTTTTCCTAAGCCCACTGCAACCAATAGCAATGGCTATGAATTAAAAATTAAACCTTATGCCGAAGTTGGAATTGGAATTACAGCACCCATAACAAAAGAAACTAAATTTATAGCTCAACTTGGTTATAGTTACAAAGGGTTTGGCTATACCGAAAAAAATTCATGGGTTTGGATTGGCCCATCACCTAATACACAACAAGACATAGAGTATGATTTTGTATATAAAAGAATTGCTTTAAGGCTGGGAATTATTTTTTAAAAATTGGAAAATCAACACGAATCATGTAAACAAAAAAAGGTTGCCAAATTTGGCAACCTTTTTTATACATCAACACTTTTGATTATTTAGCTTCGAAAGCTTTTTTAATTCTTTCGGCACAATCTTGATAATGATATTTTGTAAGCTTATCTGCTGCAGTTGCTGCATTTGCAGTTAACTCGGCTTGTAAGCTTTTTAAGTAAGCACGAGCAATACTAGTAATGTCTGTGTTTTTAGTGTTGTTACTAGCTGGGAAAAAACCAGCAGGTAAACCACTAATTACAAAGTTTTGAGCAGGTGCAGGATTCATTAACTCAATCAAACTTTCTACATATTGTTTTTGCATATTTCTACGATAAACATCTGTAGGTTTTTTAGTAGTTAACTCAGTAAACAATCCTTTTTTAACATCTTCCATCATTTCATCTAAAGTATAAGTATTTGCACCAAAACGAGCTGTGCTTAAAACTAAACGATACAATCTATCTTTATTAAGCATAGCAGAAACCATTCCTGTTTGAATAGTTTGTACTCTATCATTAGCTTGAGGGAAACTTACTTTATTTAAAATGTTTTTATCTAACAACCAAGTTGGTGTGTTAAATAGTTGATTAACTACAAATTGAACAGCTTCTTTTTGAATTGCTTTTGGCGTTGGCTCGTAAACATCACCCTCTTGCTCAATACTTTTATAGGTTTGTTGAATACCACCAACATTTTTTGCAACGTGGTTCATGTATCTGTTAAACTGACCAACAACTTGGCCATACATTTCATCTAAATTTTCGTATTTATCAGCTTCTTCTTTAGTCCATTCTGGCAAGCCCGCCAATACTCTTTTTAAATTTTTGATACCGTAATCACTTGCTTTTACTGCATTATCACTTAAATCTTCTGTTTGAGCACGAGGGTCAACATTTCTGCCTTCGCCACCAAACCAAAGTCTTGGATTTGCTTTTAATCTATCAATTACCCAACGGTTGGTAATTTTATGGTCTACGTTTTCATCTTGCACACCTGTCCATCTATAACCCCATTCAATAGCCCATTTATCATAGTCGCCAATTCTTGGAAATAAACCAACTTGGCTAATATTATCTTCTGGTTGAGCTACATAATTAAAACGTGCATAATCCATGATACTTACAGTATGGCCATTAGCTTCTACCCAAGCTTTATCTCTTAATTTTTCAACAGGCGTTAAGCTACTGCTTCCCATGTTGTGACGTAAACCTAAAGTATGACCAACTTCGTGAGACGATACAAAACGAATTAATTGGCCCATCAACTCATCATCATATTTCATTTTACGAGCCTTAGGATCGGTAGCTGCACATTGCACCATATACCAATCGTGTACCAATTTCATTACATTATGATACCAGCCAATGTGGCTTTCAATAATTTCACCACTACGAGGGTCGTGAACTTGAGGACCATAAGCGTTTGTAATATCACTAGCAAAATATCTAATAACACTAAAACGAGCATCTTCTAAACTCATAGTGCTATCGTTAACAGGCCATTCTCTACCTTCGATTGCATTTTTCCAACCTGCTTTTTCAAAAGCAACGTTCCAATCGTTTACACCATCAATTAAATATTTAACCCATTGTTTTGGTGTTGCAGGATCTACGTAGTAGATAATTTTTTTTGCAGGCTCTACAAGCTCGCCTCTTTTATATTTTTCTACATCTTCAGGCTTTGGCTCTAATCTCCAACGTACTGCAAAAGTTTGATCTTCTGTTTTTTGTTGATCATCGGCATACACAGTAAAATTATCAGCAAAATAACCAACACGAGGGTCAAATACTCTACGTGCCATTGGTTTTTTAGGTAATAATAATAATGAAGTATTTAACTCAACAGTTACTGCACCAGCTAAGCTTGCAGCAGGTAAAGTTGCATTACCAGGAACACCAGGAAGGCTAATGCCAAATGGGCTACCACCAGAACCAGAATTGTATGTTTTTACAGTTCTTATTTCTGTGTTTATAGGATATGTATTAATAGATTGAATATAACTTCTATCCCCAGCAATATTGCTTAATCCAATTCTACGTTTGTCGTTAGGGCTTATGCTTACAACTTGATTATCACCTTTAAAAAACTCAGTAACATCAATTACAGCACCTGTACTATCTTTTCCAAAACAAGCAATATTAAAGGCGTTGCTTATTGGGTCAACGTTTGAGTTTCGAACAGCTTTTGAAATGGTATTGCTACTATCAACATAACTAATTAAAGTAAGTACTCTAAGAAAAACATTGTTATTGGGTCCTTTTTCAAAACGTAAGGTTTGTGTGTTTACTTCTTCACCACCATAAACACCACCACCACCAGCAACTTTAGTGTAACGTGTAACTGCTAAAATTTCTTGGCCAAACAAATCGTCAGGAATTTCAAAGTAGTATTTGTCTTCTACTTTATGTACAGTAAATAAGCCTTTTTTGGTTTTGGCTTTATCTGTAATTACATCTTTATAAGCCTTAGGTTTGGCCGATGCTCCACCACCTGATAAACCAGCTAAGGCTGCTAAAGGATTTGATCCACCACTCCCACCTGAAGGAAGTGTAGGAATTTGGCTAAATGCACTAAAGCATGCACTAATACCAATAACAAGGAACGTTTTCTTCATATGAATTTTTTAAAGCCGTGAAGTTATGATTTGAGAATGTTGAATTTAGAAAAAAATGATGAGCTGTAAATACAAAAAACCGCTGTATTGCTACAACGGTTTTGCACTTTAAAAACCAAAAACTATTTTATAAAAACCAATAGCTAATGACTATTGATTGTTGATTGATGTTTTGTTTTTTAATTTACCCATCCAAACTTTTTTACCTTGCAATAACTTTATCAAGTACATTAAACCAACTGTTATAAAGAATAGCGGACCAGTAAAGCCTAAAAGAGCAACATATTTTGTACCATAAAATCTCTCCATTGGTCTGCGTAGTCTTTCACTTAAAATGTACATACTAGGAACCATGATTAAGGTTAAGAAGAAGGATAATAGTAATCCAAAAATGATTGTCCAACTTAATGGGCCCCAAAACACCACACTATCGCCACCAAAGAAAATGTGTGGGTTAAGTGTTTGAAAGAAGCTCACAAAGTTGATATTAAACCCAACAGCCAAAGGCAATAAACCTAGTATGGTTGCAATAGCAGTTAGCATTACAGGAATGATACGAATTTTACCTGCTTGAATAGCAGCTTCTCTTGTTTTCATTCCTCTGCCACGCAATTCATCTGTAAACTCTATTAATAAAATACCATTTTTAATTACAATCCCTGCTAAGCCAACTATACCTACACCAAGCATAATAGTTGCAATTGTCCAGCCAGTTAAAGCATAGCCAATAAATACGCCAATGATACTAAAGAAAATTTCGGTAAGTACGATAAATGGTTTACTAATTCCGTTGAATTGTAATACAAGAATTAAGAAAATTGTTAGCATTGAAACTACCATAGCCCAAAGTAAAAATTCTCCAGTTTCTTTTTCTTGCTCACCTTGCCCAGTTTGTTTAATTGTAACATCAGCTGGTATTTTATAATTTGCTTTAAAAGTTTCAATGTGCTTGCCTAATTCTTCATTTGCTGGGCCAGCCAATTCTGGTAAGGTTACATTACTTTGAATTTGAATGGTTCGTTTTACGTTTTTACGTTTTATTGCACCACTTGTGTTGGTATAATCAACAGTTGCAACAGCATTTAAAGGCACTTGCTTAATAGCCATAGTAGCAAAATCTCTGTATGTAATACGCATGTTCATTAAATCATTAATGTTGTTGCGTTGTAGTTGATTGTATCTTATTTGAATTTTATATTCATCTTCACCTTGTTTTAATTTGCTAGCTTCTTTACCAAACACAGCATTACGAATTTCCATACCTATTTGGGCAGAGAACAAACCTTCTTTCATGGCTTTTTCTCTATCAATGTTTATGGTTACTT
>JBMLOR010000227.1:0-20910 GCA_049242865.1 Chitinophagaceae bacterium
CTAATTTTTAGTGTTACAATACTTGCCACCACCAATAGAATGGTTATAATCCAAAAGCGGATAACAATTTTATTTTCGTGATAACCCTTTTTTTGATAATGATGATGAATAGGACTCATAAGGAACAACCTTTTACCTTCACCAAATTTTTTCTTAGTGTATTTAAAATAAGAAACTTGTAACATTACACTCAAAGTTTCGATAAAGAAAACGGCACAAAACAGCGGCACCAATAACTCTTTGCGAACTATAATTGCTAACGATGCAATTATTCCACCTAAGGCTAAACTGCCAGTATCGCCCATAAACACTTGTGCTGGGTAAGCATTGTACCATAAAAAGCCAATACAGGCACCAACAAATGCACCAACAAAAATTGAAAGTTCACCCAAGTTTGGTATGTACATTATATTTAAATAATCAGCAAAAATGTAATTGCCACTTACATACACAAATAAGCCCAATGCTGCACCTATAATAGCACAAACCCCACCTGCTAAGCCATCTAAACCATCAGTTAAATTTGCCCCATTACTTACTGCAGTTATTATAAAAGTTACAATCAAAATGTATACAATCCATGTGTATTTTTCAGCACCCGGGCCAATCCAACTTATTAATTTGCTGTAATTAAACTCATGGCCTTTTACAAATGGTATTGTTGTAATTGGTGTTTTTACTTTTACGTAATATCTTTCTTTACCATCAATAACTCTTTTAACTACGTTTGAATCTTTGGCTAATCTTTCGCCTTGCTTAAGATCTACATTTTTATTTATGGTAGCTGTTTGGATTTGTCGTTCAACAGTTACAGCCTGACTAAAATATAAGGTAAGGCCAATGATTATACCTAATCCTACCTGACCAACTACTTTAAAAATTCCTGCTAAGCCATCACTATCTTTTTTCTTATATGTTTCTCCTTTAGCTAAAGCTTTTTTCTTTCCTTGAATTTTTAAGTAATCATCTAAAAAGCCTATCAATCCTAGCCAAACGGTACACAATACCATTAAACGTATATATACTTTATCTAAATTAGCGAACAGCAAAGTAGGAATTAAAATACTTAATAAGATGATAATGCCACCCATTGTTGGAGTTCCTTTTTTTTGCATTTGTCCTTCAAGCCCAAGGTCTCTCACACTTTCGCCAATTTGCTTTTTTTGCAAAAAGTCTATTATCTTTCTTCCATAAACAGTAGCAATAATCAATGACATTAAAATTGCCATTGCAATACGAAATGTTTGATACTGAAATAATCCAGCACCAGGAACATCGTAATTTTTATCAAGCCATGTGAATAAATGGTATAACATAATCTTCTTCCACTTACCCTTTTACAAGGGTGTTATTTAGTTTAAAAATTCTTTTAAAATTTCTTTATCATCGAAAGGATATTTCACTCCATTAATTTCTTGATAATTTTCGTGGCCTTTACCAGCAACCAATACAATATCACCACTAGTAGCAAACATTACTGCCGTTTTTATTGCCTCTTTTCTATCTTGTATGGTAATTGATTTACGTTTGCCAGCACTATCTAATCCAATTTCCATTTCGTTTAAAATAGTGATTGCATTTTCAGTTCTTGGGTTATCGCTAGTAAGTAATACTCTATTACTATACTTTGCTGCAATAGCTGCCATTATTGGCCTTTTTGTTTTATCTCGGTCTCCTCCACACCCTACAACAGTTATTATTTGTTCATTACCCTTACTTAGCTTTTTAATTGTACTCAACACATTTTCTAAAGCATCAGGGGTGTGTGCATAATCTACAATACCCACCACTTTATTTTCTCCAATAACATAATCAAATCTTCCAGCTGCACCAGAAATATTACTCAATGCAACTAAAGCTTCTTGAGGCTTTACTCCAAGAGAAACTGCAGCCCCATAAATAGCTAGTAAATTATAAGCATTAAACTCTCCAATTAAACCAAAATGCACCTCTATATCGTTTACCAACATTTGCAAACCTGTAATGCTGTTGTCTAAAATTTTACCTTTAAAACTTGCTACAGTTTTTAAACTATAAGTAAAAATGGAGGCACTTGTATTTTGCACCATAACCTCACCACGCTTATCATCTATATTAATTATGGCAAAACTTGTTGATGATAAATTATCGAATAATTGTTTCTTAACTTTTATATACTCATCAAATGTTTTATGATAATCTAAGTGATCATGAGTAATATTACTAAATATGGCTCCAGTAAACTGCAAGCCAGCAATTCTATGTTGATGTATGGCATGACTGCTACATTCCATGAAAACATAACTACAACCTGCATCTAACATTTGTTGCAACAAACTGTTAATACTAATTGCATCTGGGGTTGTATGTGTTGATGGCAACACAGTTTTATTGATCTTATTTTCAACCGTGCTAATAAGGCCACACACAAATCCTAGTTTTGTAAATAAATTATATAAAACTGTTGCAATGGTAGTTTTACCATTAGTGCCAGTAACCCCAATTAGTTTAAGTTTTTGTGAAGGATGCTCATAAAAATTACAAGCCATTAATGCTGTACTTAATGCTGAATTTTCAACTAACACATAAGCAACATGCTGCATCAATTGGTTTGGAAGTTGTTCGCACACAATTGCAACTGCACCATTTGCAATAGCTTTATCAATATACTCATGACCATTGGTTTGAGTACCATTAATTGCTATAAAAACAAAGCCTGCAGCAACTTTACGAGAATCAATTGCAATACCTTTTACTTCAATATCACTATTACCGTAAACTGCTATTGTAGCAACATTTTTTAATATGTGTTGTAGCTTTTTCAAGTTCTATTTTAATGTTAAGGTTATATTTTCTCCTACACTAGTTTTTGTATTTGGAACGATAGATTGTTGTACAACTTTTCCTAAACCATTAATGCTGACCTTTAACCCAATTTGCTCACACAAAAACAAGGCATCTTTTGCTGTAAACCCAAGCAAATCAGGCATTACAGTAGTTGATATTTTTTTTGATTGAACGATATTCTTTTGAGCTAAAAATTTTAAACTAGCCCAATCTTCGTCTGGCTTTGTAATTGCAGTTGCATTTAATCCAAACTTTCTGTTTAAAATATCGGCATCTTCAATATGCATACTATACGAAACATTATTGTTCTTTTGCTTAGCAAATTCTTGCTGTGTAGCAACTTTAGTTTTAACGTAAGTAGTATAAAGTTTATCAGCAATTTCTTTAAACACGGGGCCAGCAACTTTTGCTCCTAAATGTTCGGGTGAATTTTTTTTATTTACAATAACTACAATACAAGTATACTGTGGATTATTAGCAGGAAAATATCCTACAAAACTCGATTGGTAAATTTCATTAGCATAACCAATTCCTGGTTCTGCAACATAAGATGTACCAGTTTTACCTGCCACTAAATATGGGTTGTTGGCAAATAAATTTCTTGCTGTACCTAAAGGTCCATGGCAAACACCCAATAAACATTTTTTTGCAAAACTCAAGGTGCTATCACTACAGATTTTTGAATTTAAAATTGTAGGCGAAAACTCTTTAACTGTAATACCTTCATTTTTTATTGCATTAACCAAATATGGCTTTACCATGATGCCATTATTTGCTACAGCATTATACAATGTGAGGGTTTGCAAAGGATTTATGGCAATACTGTAACCAAAGCTCATCCACATTAAATCGGTATAGTTCCAGTTTTTTGTATTGGGCTTGTGTACATTTGGCTTACGTTCACCCACCAAATCAATGCCACTTAAACTATCTAATCTAAAAGTTGAATACTTATTTACAAAGCTTTGTGGTTGTTTGCCATAATTTGCCCAAACTAATTTTGCAATACCAATGTTACTGCTGCATTCAAAAGCTTCTTGTGCTGTAAGTATTGATTTGCTATGGCCATCAGCATCTTTAACAACCACTTTTTCGTTAAACTTCCAAGGGCCATCGCCAATATTTACAGTAGTGTTATCATTAATTTTTCCATCTTCTTTTAGGGCTAGCAAACTAGCTAATTTTATAGTACTACCTGGCTCTGTAGCATATAAACTATAGTTTTTATTTTCAATATATCCATTTACCGTTTCATCAAATCCAAGATTTGAAATTGCTTTAATTTTCCCTGTTTTTGTTTCCATCACAATGGCACAACCATTTTGAGCATTGTTTTGATACATTTTATTTAGCAAGGCTTGGTGTGTTACTTCTTGAATATACACATCCAAAGTGGTATAAATATCTTTACCGTTTTCAGTTTCGGTTTCTAATCCATTTTCAATAGGAACTACTGCACCGCCAGCAATAGAACGCACAGTTCTTATTCCACTTTTACCTTTTAATACACTATCATAACTCAATTCTAAACCTACTTTAAAGCTATCTCTTGCAAGCCCAATGGTTCTAAATGCTAATTGATCAAAAGGGTTGTAGCGTTTGTTTTTAGTTTCAATTATAAAACCACTTTTAGTTCTTCCTAAACGCACTAGAGGCAACTGTTTTAACTGATTATATTGTTGGTAGGAAATTTGTTTTTGTAACAAGAAATAAGGCGTTTTCTTTTTGAACTCTCTACGTAAAATTTTAGCATAAATAGGTGCAGCATAATCCTCAAATAAATTGCTTAAACCTATAGCTAATGAATCTACATAAGTATTAAATAATTTATTCTTGTTAGCTCGTAAAGCTTCAACCCTAAAATCTATAAATACATCAAACTCAGGAATACTTGTTGATAGCATTTTGCCATCTTCACTATATATGGTGCCTCTCTCGGCTAAAACTTCTTGATTATGAACATTTAAACTATCGTAAATATGCCTCCAAATATTTCCTTGAAATTGTTGAACATAAAAAGCTTTACCCAACACAACAAAACATAGCAAAATAATAGCTATGAATGAAATGTAAACCCTCCATAATATGTCTTTTTTAATATCCAATTTAATCTTTTAGTTCAATATTTACAGAATCTCTTTCAATTTCTATAGGCATTGTTGTACTCATTTCTAGTCCAAGTTCATTTGCCTTGGCAGCTATAGTTTTTACTTCTCCTGCCTTCATTACAGCAGCTTTGCTGGTTTTATATTCAAACTGTAAGTCTTTAATTTTAGCTTCTATTTTATTTATGTCTCTAATGGTTCTGTCTGTCCAATGTCCATAAGCTATATACAACACAGCCAAAAAGGCTATATAAAAAAAGAATAATAAATTTTTTCCAATCCATGAGGTATTGAACAGTTTTGCAACACTTTTAGAAGCAGTGTTTTGCGTTGGTTCATGGGGTACAGTATTATTATCCATTTTATAATTTATTAGCCATAATGGCTTAGCAATTGTTCTCTTATAATTTTTCTGCTACTCTTAGCTTTGCACTCCTACTTCTTGGGTTTGCTTTTAGCTCTAGCTCATTTGCCTCAATTGGCTTTTTTGATAACACTTTAAACACTTTTTCTTTACTACCAATTGCAAAAGGATTTTCATCGTCAACGTCAAACTCACCTTGCTTAAAAAAATTCTTTACCAATCTGTCTTCCCCACTATGAAAAGTGATTATGGCTGCAATTCCACCTTGCTTTAATACTTTAGGAAGTTGAAGTAGCAAGTCTTTTAACACACCTAACTCATCATTCACTTCCATTCGTATTGCTTGAAAAACCTGAGCCAAATACTTATTTGGATTACCTTTTACAAGTGAACTAATCAGTATTTTAAAGTCGTTGATGGTTTGCAGCTTTGATTTTGTTCTTTGTTTTACAATATACTCTGCCAATGTTTTTGAGTTGGTAACCTGTCCAAATTCTTGAAACATGATTTGCAAATCTTTTTGACTATACGTTTCAATTACATGCTTTGCAGTTTTTGGTTGATTGGTATCCATTCTCATATCTAACGGCCCATCAAATCTTGTACTAAACCCTCTTGTTCCTTCATCAAACTGATGGCTGCTTACACCCAAATCTGCCAAAACACCATCTACTTTTTCAATTTTATACAATTTTAAAAAACGCTGCAAATGCTTAAAATTATGTGGCACAAATAGCAATCTATTTTCGCCCTCAGGGATATTTTTTGCAGCATCAGGGTCTTGATCAAAAGCTATTAACCTTCCATCACTTTCTAAATGCTCTAAAATTCCTCGGCTGTGGCCTCCACCACCAAAAGTTGCATCTACATAAATTCCATTAGGCTTAATTTGCAAAGCATCTAAAACCTCATTATAAAGAACTGGTATGTGATAATTAGTATTCACTATTTATCATCATTTAAATTTCCCATCACTTCAGCAGCTAAATCACTAAATTGATCGGTGGTGGTGTCTTCAAAAAACTGCATATAGGTTTTTTTATCCCACAATTCAAATTTGCCATTTGCAGCAGTAATGATGATGTCTTTACTTAAATCTGCATATTCTTTTAACGATGATGGCGTTGTTAGCCTATTGCTCGTATCCAACTCTACCTTTGTGGCACCACCCATAAACAATCTTCTAAAAGCTCGAACTTTGGGATCAAAATCGTTCAACTTATTAATTTTTGCAATCATGGCATCCCAACTTTCTATATTATATATAGTAAGGCATTTTTCAAAACCTCTACTAATCATGAAACTTGTTTGCTGGATATCGTTTTGTACAAATTGCTTCATTACACCTTGGGGAAGCACAAAGCGACCACGTTGGTCGATAGTACTTTCAAATTCTCCCTGATAATGTTGCATGTGATAAAACAATGATTACAAAGCAAAATAACCAAATTTTGCCCAAAAATGCCCAAAAAAGCACAGTTTAGTTTTTCCACAGCTTTGCACACTACTGAAAGGCTTTACAGTAAAGGATTTTGGCAAATAACACACTTAACCTATGTGCAAAACTTAAAAATAATGTGGAAAATCCCTGAAACACAATACCATAAACAATTAGAGCAAAATAGATTATCTATTTTGCTCTAACAAAGTATAATTAAATTAAAAGCTAACTTGCCAATTTATAAAAACCTACGCATTACAATTTGGTAAAACTGCTTGGTTGATGAGGCTTTTTCATCCCACCCCATTTTAACTAAAAGCTCTCTCCTAATCCAAGTTTCTGCTTCGGGATACACAGCAAACGAATTAATAGTTTTTAGGCATTTTTCGTACATAGCTTCATCGCCTTTAAAAAGTTCGTTTATAAACAAATATTTATCGTTTACACCAATTGCTTTTCGTAAATCTTTTACAGGAGTTTCTTTAATGGTTTGGGCAACCTCTAGTACTGGGTTACTAAAAACATCATTCAAACTTTCTTCATTTTCATCTACAATAACATCATTTAACTCAAAAACTTGCTTTGTAGCATTAGGCTGTGCTGCATAGGTAGGCAAGCTTTCGAGCATTTCGTTGAAGTTTATTTTTGCTTTCGCAGGAAAAAATTCTTCTAACGCTTCAGCCAAAATTTGAGTTGGTTTTTGTAGTAATGATTTTTTTTGTGTTTCTTCAGTAACAATATGGGTTTCAGCCACATTAGTTTCATTGTTTGTTATTACCTCAGTTTGCTTTTCAGCAGTTTCAGTGATTGTATTATCTCGTTCTGCTGCTAAAATATATTCATCTGGATGCAGTATATTTTTTATATCATCAAGAATTTCTTCATTAGTTCTTGTGGTTTCTGCGATAGGCAAATTTTCGCTCACAAATACATAAGGCATTTGCACAGAAACCTTTTGAACACTAGTATTAATTGGCTTTCGTAGTTCAAGAACCAACATTTCGGCAGTAGCTAATAAATGTGCTGTAGAGGCTTTGCTTGCCAACTGTTGTTGCAAGTTTTGAATAAGTGTTTCTATTCTTTCCATAGTAATTGCTAATTTTGAAAACTTAGTAAAGCTACTAATTGGACTTTACAATGTTATATAACGAAAAAATTATAGAAAAATTTTAACAATACTTAGAAGAATTAAAATGACAGTTACTATTCATCCATCAACCATAACAGGCAAGGTTACAGCTCCTACATCTAAAAGTGCCATGCAACGTGCCTGTGCAGCTGCTTTACTTACACAAAAAAAATGTACGCTTTACAATATTGGCAAAAGCAATGATGATGTTGCAGCTCTTGGAATTATAAAAAAAATGGGGGCAACAGTTGAGTTTGTAAATGATACTACACTAAATATTGATAGTAGTGCAGTTAAATTTCAGTCTAAAAATCATGAAAATATCGAAATAAATTGTGGCGAAAGTGGGCTAAGCATTAGAATGTTTACCCCAATTGCATCTTTATTTAACCAAACGATTAATATTAATGGAGAAGGAAGTTTAACTACACGTCCAATGAACTTTTTCGACGATGTACTTCCTAAGCTTTTGGTACAAGTAAACAGTAATGAAGGAAAACTACCTTTGCAAGTAACAGGACCGCTACAACCTCATAATATTACAATTGATGGAAGTTTAAGCTCTCAGTTTTTAACTGGCTTATTAATGGCCTATTCAAAAGCTATTGAAGTAAAAGCTAACAATACATCTGAAGTTTTTACTATAACAGTTAACGATTTAAAAAGTAAACCCTATATAGATTTAACCTTACAAATAATGCAGCACTTTGGCTTGCCTTTGCCAGTTAATGTTGATTATGAAGAATTTATATTTGAAAAAAAGCAAACTAAAAGCACTGAAACAATTGAATATACTGTTGAAGGTGATTGGAGTGGTGCTGCCTTTTTAATTGTAGCAGCTACTATTGCTGGCAATATCGTAATTGAAGGAATGGATGCCAATAGCACCCAAGCGGATAAAGCCATTTTAAAAGCACTCGATAGTACGGGTGTAAAATACAATTTCGAAGCCAATAACCTACATATTACACAAGCAAATTTACCATTACCAGCATTTGCATTTGACGCTACAGATTGCCCTGACTTGTTTCCTCCTTTAGTGGCTTTAGCAAGCTTTTGTACAGGCACTACTGTGATAAAAGGGGTAAATCGTTTGGCACATAAAGAAAGCAACAGAGGGCTTACACTGCAACAAGAGTTTGGCAAACTTGGTATTGAAATATTATTAGAAGATGATTTTATGAAAATTAAAGCAACAACTGCATTAAATAGTGCCATTACACACTCACACCACGACCATAGAATTGCTATGGCATGTGCCGTAGCAGCTTTAAAAGCAAAAGGTGCCATTACAATTGAATGTGCAGATGCCATCAATAAATCTTATCCAAATTTTTACCAACACTTACAACAACTAGGTGCAACTATAAATAGCTTATGATGCAAGGAGTTGTATATAAAAGTACAGGTAGTTGGTACAAAGTAAAAAGCAACGATACTTTATTTAATGCTCGCATTAAAGGAGTACTTAAAATTGATGGGATTACCAGCACTAATCCTATTGCAGTTGGCGACAGTGTTGAAATGGAAATGGAAAATGAGTTAGAACACACTACAACCATTACCAATATTTTACCTCGTAAAAACTATGTAGCTAGGGTTTCGCCACACAACAAACACCAACATCATATAATTGCAAGTAACTTAGATCAAAGTATCTTATTTGCAACACTCAAAAACCCTAAAACCTCACAAGGTTTTATAGATAGATTTTTAGTTGCTTGCGAAATGCACCATATACCTGCTGTTATAGTATTTAATAAAGCCGACCTACATGGCAATAAAGAAGACGAGCAGTTTGACAAACTTAAAAACATGTACCAACAAATTGGGTACAAAGTATTGCTTACTAGTGTTTTAGAAAATAAAGGATTAGATGAATTAGATAATGTGTTGCAACATAAAACTAGCTTGTTGAGTGGTCATAGTGGTACAGGCAAAAGCAGTTGTATTAATGCATTATTTCCTCATCTACAATTACGCACAAGCGAGGTTAGCGAATGGAGTGGCAAAGGTTTGCATACTACTACTTTTGCAGAAATGCACCAACTAAATACAACCTCAACAATAATAGACACACCGGGTATTAGAGAACTAGGATTAGTAGACATTGAAAAAGAAGAATTAAGTGGCTATTTCCCTGAAATGAAAAGACATTTACAGAACTGTAAGTTTAATAATTGTATGCACCTTAACGAACCTAGCTGTGCTGTAAAACAAGCTATTGGCAACGGATTAATTGATTTTGACAGATACCAAAGCTATTATAACATTCTTGAAACTATTACTAAAGCCTGGTAAAATATACATTAACCCAATTTACAAAACTTATGCAAACAGATACATCCAACAAAAACTTTCAATTAGCATTAGAGTTTGTACAATATACCAATCGATCTATTTTTATTACAGGAAAAGCAGGCACAGGCAAAACCACTTTTCTTAAATATATCAAACAACATGCCCATAAAAACATGGCAGTTGTAGCCCCTACAGGTGTTGCAGCAATAAATGCAGGCGGTGTTACTATACACTCTTTTTTTCAACTTCCATTTACACCCTATATACCAACAAGCAAGGGCTTTACAGAGGTAGGCGAAAACATTACGACCAAACAACAACTACTAAGTAAAATAAAACTTGCCAAACCAAGAATTGAGTTAATACAACAACTAGAGGTTTTAATAATTGACGAAATAAGTATGGTGCGTGCCGATGTTTTAGATGCTATTGATACCGTACTTAAACATTATAGAAAACAACACTCAAAACCATTTGGCGGATTACAAGTAATTTTTATTGGCGATATGTTTCAGTTGCCACCAGTTGCACCACAACAAGATTGGCAAATTTTAGGGCAATATTATACAAGCCCCTATTTTTTTGATAGTTATGTGGTAAAAGAAATGGAGCCTGCTTATATTGAGTTGGATAAAATTTATCGTCAGGCAGATGCACATTTTATTAAACTACTCAACAAAGTAAGAAATAATGTATTAGATGACGATGCCCACGAACTACTAAAAAGTATATATAATCCAAACTTTGAGCCAACCCAAAACAATGGATTTATAACCCTTACAACACACAACTCAAGAGCGGATGCTATAAATTCTGAATCATTACAAGCCATAAACGAACCATCATTTTTTTATGAAGCAACTGTAGAAGGTGAGTTTAGCGAAAAAATGTATCCTATAGATTACAGGTTAGAGTTTAAACAAGGAGCACAAGTAATGTTTATTAAAAATGATTTGGATAAAGCCAAACGTTTTTTTAATGGAAAAATTGGAACAATAAAAACAATTTCTGAAACTGAAATATGGGTGCAATGTGCTGAAGAGGAGCCTTTAATAAAGGTTGAAAAATACAGGTGGGAAAATATCACTTACGAACTTAATTCGAAAAAAAACTTAATAGAAGAAGATGTAATTGGCACGTTTACACAATATCCTTTAAGGTTGGCATGGGCAATTACTATACATAAAAGTCAAGGCTTAACTTTTGATAAAGCAATTATAGATGCAGGAAAAGCTTTTGCTCCCGGCCAAGTTTATGTTGCCCTAAGTAGGTGTAGAACCCTTGAAGGCATTGTATTATTGAGTAACATTACAAATAGCAGCTTGCATGCCGACCAACATATTATTGCTTTTAGCAAAAAACAAAACACCCATCAGTTAGAAAATAGTTTACTGTTCGAAAAACAATTACATCAAACTAATGTATTACTTAGCTTGTTTGATTTTACAGAAGCATTACTCACTGCTCAAAAACTAGCAAAACTAGTAACCGAGCAAAAAGCTACATTTAATGCAAGTGCTATTGATTTTGCTATTACTACTTTACAAAAATTAGAGCAATACCAAAAGTTTGGAAAACAGTTTTCAATAGAAATAGAAAAATTAACAATAGGAGCTGAGCTGCCCGAAAACAATCAAAATCTTCAAGTACGCTTATCAAAAGCGGCAGCTTGGTATTTAAAAGAATTGTTAGTTTTTGTTGATGATTTAAATAATTCAACGGCTTTAACCAATAATAAAGATGTTGCTAAAAGCTTTGATAATTTTTTAAAAGAAGTGTTCACAAACATCTCTTTTAAAATACATCTATTTAAAAATGTAGAGGTTAAATTTAACTTCACAGCTTATCAAGCAGCAAAACAAGCATTTATTGTACCAAATCTTAAAGCTACTTCTAATGCAAAAGGAGTAAATGGTGGCTTTAAACACCCTACACATCCTGAATTATACGATGAATTAAGGACGTACAGAGATAATTTTGCCGAACAAATGAATGAACAAACTTATATGGTGTTAGGCAACAAAACCCTAGATGAATTGGCTACCTATTTACCAAAAACCAAAGAAGATTTAGAGCAAATTACTGGATTTGGCAAAACAAAAATTAAACAGTTTGGAAGCATTTTTTTACAAATAATCACATCCTATTGTGAAGAAAAAAACCTCGAAACTTTAATTCACACCAAAGAACAACCAAAAAAAATAACTGCACCCAAAAAAGAAGAAAAACCTAACACTTACGAAGAAAGCTTTAAACTATTTAAAGCCGGAAAAACCATTAAAGAAATTGCTAAAGAAAGAGGTTTTGCAGAAACAACAATAGAAGGACATTTGAGTAGGTATTTAAAAACAGGAACAATTGCCATTACCGAATTAATACCTTTAGAAAAAGCCGCCACCATTATTAAAGCATTAGAAAATTTTGATAAAACCCAAGGCATAACACCTATAAAAAATGAACTTGGTGATGATTTTAGCTTTGGTGAAATAAGGCTAGTACAAGCACATGTAGACTTTGTAAAAGAAAAAGAAAAAAGCATCTCTTAATGAATCATTAATAATGGCTTTTTAAAAGTTAGTTTTTATCCATAGCAACATACTTGTGTGTATTTTGTTACTATCAAGATTTTTGAAAAGAATAGTAATAAAGTCGAAAAATAATATTCTCAAACAAATAATTCTTGCCACATGATTTTAATCATGTTTTTATGTAACACAATTGTCATAAAAATATACAAAACACACGAATGACATTTCTATTACAAAACTTTTGTTTGCTGTATTCATTTTTGCCCAGCAAATGAAAAAAGTAATTTTACTTCATCTTATTTCAATTATTGGTGTTCATGGAATAGCACAGCAAACAGATTCTTCTTTTAACATTTTAAACGAAGTAGTAGTTACTGCAACACGTACCCAACGCAAACTAAGCAATGTTGCTGTTCCTGTAAGTATCGTTTCTAAAAAAAATATAGAACAAGCCGCCTCATTAAGACTAAATGATATTTTGGCAGAGCAAGCTGGCTTATTTATGACTAGTGGTTTTGGCACAGGTGTACAAATGCAAGGTTTAAACCCCGACTATACTTTAATCTTATTAAATGGTGAACCTCTAATTGGCAGAACAAGTGGAGTTTTAGACTTAAACAGAATCACAGTAGGCAACATCAAAAAAATTGAAATTGTAAAAGGCCCATCTAGTAGTTTATATGGTAGTGAGGCAATGGCTGGAGTAATAAACATTATAACAGAAGAACCAGTAAACAAAAGCTTAAACACCTCTATACGTTATGGCACTTACAACACTTTCGATGCCAGCATAAACGGTAACATTAAAATTAAAAAACTTACAGCAAGTGCATTTGTAAATACTTATAAAACTGATGGATTTAGCATTCGTCCTTTTAGTACAGAACGCACAGTTGCTCCATTGTGGCGTTTAACCAATCAAATTCAAGTTAACTATCCTTTTTCAAACAAAACAAAACTTAGCATAGTTGCTAGGTACAATTTCGAACATATCAACAATAAAATTGCAGTAAGTAATACAGGTGGCACAATTGTATCTGATGGAAAAGAAGTGCACAACGACTATAATATTAATCCAGTTATAATTCATCAATTCAATAAAAAAATTCAAACACAAATACGCAGTTATTTTAGTAGTTTCAACAGTTTACAAACCTTACAAACCAATAGCAGTTTGCAATACAGAGATTATTTTGCTCAGCAGTTTTATAGAATAGAAAATCAAACAGACATTACGGCATCTGACAAAACAACTATTACCATTGGTGCAGGATATGTACATGAAAATGTAAATAGCAGTAGATACGATAATGAAAAAAATAATAAAACCAACACTATTCATTACTATTTTTCTCAGGCAGAATATAAACCAATTGACAAACTCACTATAATTGCTGGTTTACGCTACGATGCTAATAAAGTTTTTGCAGGTGCATTTTCACCAAAACTAGCATTGCAGTATGCTGCTAATAAAAAACTATACTTTCAAGCAAGTGTAGGGCGAGGTTTTAAAGCTCCAGATTTTAGGCAATTGTACTTAAACTTTACCAATACTGCAGCTGGCAGTTACAGTGTGTTTGGTGCCATTGAAGCGACTAACCAAATAAATCAATTAAATAATTTAGGTTTAATTCAAAGTATTGAGGCTGACTTTAGCAAGCTTGGAAACTTATTACCCGAAACAAGTACAGGTATAAATTTCGGAGGAAAGTATTTGCCTAATTCAAAAATTAATATTTCTTACAACTTGTTTAGAAACGATATTGAAAACATGATTGACACCAGAATTGTTGCCTACCACAAATCTGGTGCACAAATTTTCAGTTACTTAAATATCAATAAAGCCTTTACACAAGGATTTGATATTAATACAGATTATCAAATAACCAAAAAAATAAAGCTTTCTGCTGGTTATCAATATTTACAAACTGGAGATAAATATCAAATTGAACAAATAGACAAAGGACTAGTATTTACCAAAGATGTTAATGGCGTTGCCAGAAGAATGACAAGAAATGAATACACAGGCTTACCTAACAGAAGTGCCCACATGGGAAACTTTAAAATACTGTACCAAAACAAAGCCTTTTTTTTAAATGCTAGAGCCATTTATAGAAGCCAATGGGCCGTAAACGATAAAGATGGTAATGGGCTATTTAACACCAACGATGAGTTTGCTAACGGATTTGTACAATTTAATTTATCAATTGGTAATGAATTTACAAATGGAATTGCCATTCAATTGGGTTGTGATAATATAGGTAATTATACAGATGCAAATAATTTACCTAATCTTCCTGGAAGAATATTGTACGCCACATTAAAATATCAATTAAAAAAAACAAATAAATAAAATAAACGATGAAAAATTTAAAGAAAAGTTTAGTAGCCTTAATCGCAATTGCAACATTTACTAGTTGTAAAAAAGAAGACACAGCTGTTACTGTAGATACAACTAACAACGGTAGTTTTAAAGTATTTACTATTGGTAACATTACCACAGTTCAAAACTTAATGGCCGATACTATTATTGGTTTTACCCCAATTGGCCAGCCTTTTGGTGCCAATAAATTTACTTTTTTTAGCATAGTAAATAAAGCTTTAGTACCTAGTACAGACAGTGCTACTACAAAATGGGATATTGGCTTTAAAGGAACTACAATTATTGTAAACAATGGTACTAGTGGCCCAGGAAATGGAGGAGGATTTACACAAGTTGGCTTATTTGATGAAGTTAGACAAGTTAGCAACGACTCAACAATTAGAGTAGACAATGCCCCGAACTATGCAATTGCCTTTGGTAGCAACAGATCTTGGTATGTGTACAATGCTCCAACAAACCTTATTACCCCAATTCCTGGCAGAACATTAATTATTAGAACAGCAAACGGAAATTTCGCAAAACTTGAAATTTTAAATTATTACAAAGGAGGAACTACACCAGCAGCAACAGCCCCAGACGCTGTAAAACTAAAAGATCAACGTTATTATACTTTTAGATTTACTTATCAAAGCAACGGCTCAAAGATTTTTCCTTAATCTATAAAAATATTTCTTAGTGTAAATTTGGATTTTTAGTTAACAATCATATTTTTGCACTCCAAAATTCAGGATTGGGTTATTGTGTAATGGTAGCACTACAGTTTTTGGTTCTGTCTGTCTTGGTTCGAATCCAGGTAACCCAACAAACATTAATTGGGAATAATTGGTAAACAAATCCAGTTGTTCCCAATTTTCATTTATATACATTTGTAAAGCAAAGAACTGCTAATATGGAAGAATTAAATAAAGAAAAATTACCTAAGCACATTGCCATTATAATGGATGGTAATGGACGATGGGCTGAGGAGCAAGGACAGGACAGATTATTTGGTCACTTTCATGGGGTTGAAAGCGTAAGAAATATTGTTGAAGGTGCTGCAGAAATTGGTATTCAATACCTAACATTATATGCATTTAGTACCGAAAATTGGGATAGGCCAAAACAAGAAGTTGATGGATTAATGGCTTTGTTAGTAGATACTATTCGTAAAGAAGTGCCTGTACTTAATAAAAACAACATTAAATTACATGTAATAGGTGATATGGGCATGTTGCCACAATTTGCCAAAACAGAACTAAACGAAGCTTTAGAACTTACTGCTGCTAATACTGGACTAAATTTAATAATGGCATTGAGCTATAGTAGCAGATGGGAGCTTGTAAATGCAGTAAAAAATATTGGATTGGATGTAGAAAATGGAAAGCTTAAAGCAGAAGAAATTAACCAAGACACCCTACAACAATACTTAAGCACAAGTAATTTCCCTGATCCTGAATTAATGATTCGTACAAGTGGCGAATACAGAATCAGTAATTTTTTATTGTATCAATTGGCTTATGCAGAATTATATTTTACAAATACTCGTTGGCCAGAGTTTAGAAAAGAAAACTTATACGAAGCAATTATAGATTTTCAGAATAGAGAAAGACGATTTGGCAAAACGAGTAAACAGCTTAAATCAGAAGAAACTTTGTAAACAAAAAAGCAGTTGTAAGTTAAAACAACTGCTTTTTTAATGTATTATATACAGGGCTATTATGGCCTTAAAACACCATTTAAAATATGTAGCACACCATTAGTGCCTAGGAAATCTTGTGCCAAAAATGTTACATCAGTTGAGTTGCCAGGGCCTCTTAGAGCAGCTCCATTGTTAGATACAGTGAGCTGTCTTCCTGCCAAAGCAGTTTGGTTTGTTTTTCCATTTACAAAATCATTACTAAAAAATCTTGAGCTTGTAAAATAATGCACTCTTAGTGTATTGGTAAGCGTAGCAATAGGCATACTCGTTATAGTAGCAGCATCTAAACCTGCAGCAGTCATTGCAGCATCTGTTGGTGCTAAAACAGTAAAAACACTAGTTGTGTTAAGTTGTGCCATTAATCCAGCTCTTGTCATTGCTTGCATAAACAAAGTATGTTGTCCTGTACGCATAAGCATTGCTTGTATTGTACCTGTATATAATGGTGGAATATTTCCTCTATCTAAAACATGAACAACACCATTGCTTACTTGGTTATCTATACTTATAATTTTACTTCCATTAACAAAATTTTCAGTGCCTTTCATCCCAATATAAGCCAAGCCTGTAGATGTACTACCCAATTGAGTTGATCTTGGAATGCTATTTCTGGTAATCATATCTTTTGCTTCAACTCTTGCATTAATTAAGTGATACATTACCCAGTAATTACATTGACCAGCTGTAAGTTTATTTACAGTATCTTGTGTAATTCCAATTCTAGCTAAGCCTGCATTTGTAGGAGCTAACCAAGTAAATGGTCCAGGACCGTTTTTAAAATCGTCTAATTGTGCTTTATCTACCATAGATTTAAACACAGATAAGTTAGTATTTTCGCTTAAAAAAGCATCAAATTTTTTTACTACAGGAGTAGTATCATCTTTTGTACAACTATTAAAACTTACAATAGCCAATAGTAGTAATAAATATTTTGACATTTTTTTCATCTTGTTATTTTTTGTTATCACAATATTGTTTAAACGTTGTGATGAGTTTACTACATTTTATTATTTATTATAAACACCAGCATTTAAACTAGGAGCATTTGCACCCGTACCATTTGAAAAACCAACTGCATACAATGAAAGCGTACGCTGATTAATAAGATTTTCAGCAGGTGGCGTATTTACAGTACCAATTGGCATTTTTGTAGCAGAATTTACTAATCTATATCTTAGAAATCCAAATCCAGTTCTTGCTTTAAATTCTGTTCTTATGGGTAATGATGCAGATTTATAAGCAACATTTCTTGCAATTGTATCACGAGTAACTGTTGTTGCGTTTGTGCTATCAATTCTTACAAAATCAAGACCAGCAGGTGTATTAACCATAGCATTTATTAAACGTACGAAATAAAAACCACTATCTGTAGAACTAAAAAAATCATCTGGAACTGACCATAAAGTTCTATTTACACCAGTGTCACTAAGCACAACTGAATAGCTTCTATTTGCTTGCAAATTAAGATTCCCTGTAAACACCACTACACTATCGTTTTGCGTTCCAACATTTGGCATAGATAATTTTAAAACTCCACCAGGTTGCACAGCTGCATAATCTGGAGTATTAATTACCGATGGAAAAAAACCACTATTACCTGGAGTTGCTGCTCCATTTATTTTAACATCATTAACCTTTACCATTACATTGGTTGTTCCAGGAGAGAAAAAAGCAAAACGTACAAAAGCTTTCTCTGTAGGCAAATCATATTCTGTTAATTGCAAATCGTTTTTCTTACATGCTATAAATGCAATACTCAGCATAATAAAAAAACCAATAACTATTTTAATATTTTTCATTTTTATTAATTTTTTTTGATGATGAATTAAGGTTGACTAAACCACATTTCGTAAGTATGGTAATCATCATTCAATGCTCCAATTTTTCTTAAGGACTCAATATTCCAGTCATACTCAGAAAAACTTGTTGGCCTAAATCTATAAGCAAATTTTGGACCCAAGTTTAATGAAGAAAAAACAGAAACAGAGAAAGTTCTATAAACTGGTAAAGATGTAGCAGGGTCTAAATCTATGTTATAGTGATATCTTCTCATATCTGTCCAACACTCAATAAAATTCCAACCAAAATCATTAATGTATTTCTGTAACATAATGTCGGAAATAGTAAGATTATTTGATAACTGTACAACATTTGCACTTGCTAAATAAGCTGCTCTTTCTGTAGCAGTTATATTGTTTCCTGGAGAAAAAGTATTTACCATGTCGATACTTGCATTGATGCCATTTCTATATGCAATAAAAGCGTTTGGCAAATCACCTTTTCTAAAATAAGCCTCTGCCAAAATAAACTGCATTTCACCGTAAGTCATTACTGGATAATCAGCTCCATTTCTAAAAATATATTTACCATTTGATGGTTGAAATACACCACTTAAAGAATTTACAATAATGCTATCGCCATAAATGCTACTTGGAGTTGCTCTGTTTGCAGCAGAAACTACAAATCCTGCAGCTGGTGTTAAAAATCTATGACCCCCATTTAATGTTGGCATTTGAGCATTAATAGTTGTAGTATCTGGGCTAGCACTAAGCATTCTTGTAAGTCTAGGGTCACGATTTGCTTTGTTAACAGACGAACCAGTGAAAATAGTACCATCAAGTAATTGAACTGCAAATCTTGATTGACGACGAACTGATAAGTTATCTCTAGCTGGCCCCCAAGGGTTTGTATCATCATTTCTTGAAGCTGTATGTTTTACATAAAAATTATCAGCATTTGATGACAAAGCAAGGCTTACGAACTTAATCACACTATCAGGCTTATAATCTACTTTGTTAGTTTGATGATGGTAGTTTCTTGCTAATATTCCATAAACAAATTTTTTCCATTTGTTTCTATCACCATTATAAATTTGGTCACCCCTCGCAAGTAAATTTTGCGGTACGGCACCATCGGTTCTATCTAAATAGGCAATTGCACTTCTGCATATAGAATCAACACCTTTGTAAATTACATCTTGTGTATCATAATCAAAATAGGCTCTTCCTTGTTCCCAAGCTTGATAAAAAGGCATTTCACCAAAATAATCAGTTCCTTGTTGAAAACCCCAGGCTCTAAGTGCAGCTGCTACACCCATATAATCCCAATTTTTACCTTCGTTTCCTATTCTAAAAATTACATTGAGTGCCTCCCCCTGTTGTTGATATAAGTCTCTCCATAGTTGCGAACCAACAGTACCTGCAGTTGAAGTATTACCTCCATGAATATCGTATGCTTCACTTGCACTAGTATGACTCCAATTTTGAATATATTGCCCAATGAATCTTCCATCAAATGCCATTGTTCTACTCATAACATTTGTTGCAGGTATAAGAATAGATGGTAAACTTGGTGTTTGAGGAGATGTAGGGTCGCTGTTTACATCAAAATATTTTCTACAACTTGTGACATTGGCAAAAAGTACCAAAAGCAAGCTAAATTTTATTATATTTTTCATTTTTTAAATTCTTTTAATTGTTAAAAAGTACATCTTAAACCTAAGCTTAATCCTCTAGGATTTGGTATATTTCCATAATCCATACCTATACCGCCTATACCGGCTCTACTACTTACATTGTTAGCATTAGCAGAAGGATCTGCACCAGAATAGTTGGTTATGATAAATAAATCTGTACCTGTTACAAATACACTTGCAGATTTAAATATTCTTTGTTTTTTTATCAATTTGTCGGCCAATTTATAAGAAATTGTCACGTCCCTTAAACGAACCCAATGAACATCACGTTCGATAAAATCCTCTTCAGCAAATCCTGCGGTATAAAAATCACTTCTAAACAAAGGTGTAATTACAATTGTGTTTGGAGTAGGATTTGCTGTATTTTGCAATCCATCAGCTAAAACACCTCTAACAATTCTAGGAGTTTCTCTATCCAAAGTTTTTAAACTTCTACCACGAGAGTATAAAAATTGTTCAGTACCATTCCAAACATCACCACCCCTTCTTATATCTAATAAGAAACTTACACCTACATCACCAATCTGAAAACTGTTTTGTAAACCAATAGTAAAATCAGGTTGCCTGTCTGCTACAGGTGTATAATCAGCTAACCTTAAAGGTAAACCTGTTGTTGGTGAAATTAAAATATCCCCATTTGTATTTCTTTGGTATCTGTTAGCAGCCAAAGTATAGGCATT
>JBMLOR010000228.1:0-22968 GCA_049242865.1 Chitinophagaceae bacterium
TAAGCTTCGGCAGTTGATTTACCAATTGCCATAATTTTTTCGGCCTCGGCTAAACCAGTTTTACTAATTTTTTCGGCATCAGCAGCTGCATTTAATTTAGTAGCCTCAGCTTGTGCACCTGCTCTTGCTTTGGTAGCTTCTGCTTCGGCATTGGCTCTCATTTTTGTAGCTGTTGCTTCGGCCTCAACTTGTAGTTTTAAACTATTGGCATCACCTTCGGCTTTTTTAACTGTAGCATCGGCGGTGCGTTGAGCAATTTCTACACTTTGTTGTGCTTTTACAATTTCTTTTTGCATATCGGCAATGGCAGTTTCTTTTTCAAAACTTTGGCGTTGCTCTTGTGCCATTTTTTGAGTTTGATAGGTTTTTTGTTCTTCCTCGGCAATTTTTCTGTCAGTTAGAGTTTTCATCAATGCTTCAGGAGGAACAATGTCGCCAATTAAAGTATCAACTGCATTTACATTGTATTCATCCAACACTTCACGAATATGATTTTTAGCAGATAATTGTCGTTCTTTTCTGGTAGATAAGAAGCTAATTACATCGCTATCTTGAGCAGAGTTTCTAAAGTAGTTACCAATTGTTGGCTCTAACACTTGACTCACTAAGTTGTTCATACTTCCAAAACGTGCAATAACTTTTGGTGCTTCTGTTGCTGGGATATGAATAATTTGTGCCACATCTAAATTAAATGGGAAACCATCACGTGAACGTACGGTAATTGTACTTAAATTTTTATCTAGGGCATGTGCTTCGCTACGAGCATTTGCCCAGTTTAAAACTAGGTTGGTGGTAGGCACTAATTCCACTTTCATCGTGTATTTATTGATAGGATATTTACCAGGACCTAAAGGTTCCATCCAAACACCACGTTGTCCTTTACTTACAATATTGCCATGTTTAAAAGTTTCGCCTGTGAGGTCTTTGCCATCTTCTCCAATATAAGAAATTACAACACCTACATGACCAATGCTAACATCAGTCATTGGGATTTCTTCGATTTGAATAGCCCAAGGGTTTATAAAATAACTACCCGCAAGCATTACTTGTGGTTGTAATCCTCTGTTACCCCCATTAGCCAAAAAGGCATCAATGTCTTGGAAGTTGTTATGGCCTTCGATATTTTCACCAGCAATTTGTCCTGGTCTAATTGGTTTACCATCTAAAGTAGTAACAATACCCACCATGTTTTCTCTAATGTGCACCATATCGGCCACTGTAATTGTAAACGCATAAGTATTTATACGATAAGTACCTGCTGTAAGAATAGCAGTTTGCCTACCTTTTTGACCACCAATAGTTAAAAACTTTTCAGCATCTTGGAAGTTGTCGCAATCTACTTTTCTTCCCAAAATATTACCAGTTGGTAATTCTGTACCATCGTTGGCTAGTACTAATCCAATTTTTCCTTCAGGTATAACTATAAAACCTTGCATATCAACCCCATATTGCCAAGGCCACATACCCCAATACAAGCCAGGTGCTAATGCTTTTGCCTGAAAACCAGCTTCGCCTTTAGTAGCAATAATTCTACCATCGGGCAGCTCTTTGTTGGCACCAAAAAGTCTAAATTTTATGGTTACCAAGCCAATTTTATTTTCTGGAACGATAACCATTCCAAAAAAAACTCTTAGTATAAATTTGTACAATACTAAGCATACAATGATGAGTAATACCCACCAATAGTCTAACAGATTTGTTGTGTTCATGTTGTTTTTGTTTTAAGCTTCACACAGCCCTTGTTATAAAGTAGTTGGCTTAATGTGAGTTGTTGTTATGAAAAAATTTTTTTTAATAAGCTATAGAGTTTCAATTTGGGAATTTAGGCGTTGCACATTTCAACAATTGTACTGCTATGTAGCTTGTTTACTAGTTTAATGTTTATTTGTTTTATGAATAAGTGGTTTATTATTTGTATGCACTAGCTTTACAAAGTAAAAACTTGCAGCACAAAGTAACACCACTAATATAATGGGTTTCATTTGTTAAAATATTTTTAATGAAAAAAGAAGCCAATAATTTGCTTTTGAGCAAACTAAATTTTTGATGAAAATTTTTGTGAAATTTTATTCTAAGCTTCTGGTGGCTTTACTCTTTGACGAAAGTTGAACAAAAGAGCAGCGATATGAGGTTTCATAAATTTTGGGAGACTAGCTCCGTTTTAATTTGATAGAACAAATATAATAGTATTGCTTGTAGATGATAAAATATATTGATGAAGAGTGGAACTTGCCTATGGAAGAATGGAAAAGTATGTGTGATGAATGGTGAAATATATTATAAAATTTTAATGAAAAAATCGGGGTAAATTTTATATTTGAGTCATTAAATCAAACATATGAATGAAAAACTTTTACAGTTTATTTGGCAACATCAATTCTTTAATACCAATACTTTAGTATCTACAAGTGGTGAAAGCATAAAAATTATTCAAAAAGGTATTATCAACACTAACCAAGGTCCTGATTTTTTAAATGCAACTGTTGTTATTAATGAAGTTAAACTAGTAGGAAATATTGAGTTGCATGTATTAACTAGCGACTACATTAAACACAAACATTTAAACGACCCTCAATACAAAAATTTAATTTTACACATAGTTTGGAAAAATGACATTGAAAATAACATTCCTAGCAATGTATCAACACTAGAACTGCACGATAAAGTAGCAAATACACTACTTAACCACTACAAATCACTGATAGATAATACAGCCAAACTTCCCTGTTCTAAGCATTTACCTGCACTTAGCCATCTTGGTTGGTTAGCTTGGAAAGAACGACTACTTGCTGAGCGACTATCTAAAAAAGCTCATCAAGTTTTAAGCAATTATCATGATAATGGAAAAAATTGGGAAGAAACGTTTTGGCAATTACTTGCCTATAATTTTGGATTAAAACTAAATGCAGATTTATTTAAACTAGTTGCTTCAAAAGTTACTAATACCATATTGAGTAAGCATAAAAACAGTTTAATACAAATAGAAGCTTTATTACTAGGACAAGCGAATTTGTTGCATAAAATAAGCGACGAGAGCTACCCAAAAATGCTTCAAAAAGAATATCATTTTTTACAGAAAAAACTAAAGCTTAACGATTTAAACATTCAGCCAGTTTTTTTAAGAATGAGACCAGCTAATTTTCCTACAGTACGCTTAGCACAACTTGCAAACCTTATTCATCAATCAAAACATTTGTTTAGTGTGATTTTGGAAATTGAAACGATAGATCAACTGAAGAAACTTTTGAATTGTACAGCTAATGATTATTGGCACTATCACTACACCCTTCAAGATGATGCTTCAAAAAAAATGATGCCCAAAATTCTTGGAGAAAGTATGGTGTTTAACATTATTATAAATACCATCGCACCTGTACTTTTTGCTTATGGTACACATTTAAAAGAAGAAAGTTATAAAGCAAAAGCAGTGTATTTTTTACAACAAATCCCTGCCGAAAACAATAGTATTATTTCGCTATTAAAAGAAGAAAAAATTGAGGTTAAAAATGCCTTCGACAGTCAAGCATTAATTGAATTATATAAAAATTACTGCACGCCTAAACATTGCTTAAATTGTGCAGTTGGCCATAAAATTTTAAGATCAAACTAATTTGTATTAGATTTAGATTAAACTGTTAATAGCCTCAGATAGACTATTAAAAATTTCGTCTACAGTACCTTCGCCTTCAATAGCTTTTACTTTGTTAAACGTTTTGTAATAATCTGCAACAACACTTGTTTTGTTGTTGTATTCTACAATTCTTGCCCTAACAACAGTTTCGTTAGTATCATCACTTCTGCCACTTGTTAAACCACGATTAAGTAAACGTTTTACAAGCTCTTCTTCGGTTACATTTAAAGCTAAAACAGCTTTAATTTCAGATTTTTTTAATGCTAACAATTTATCTAAGGCTTCGGCTTGTGCAACAGTTCTTGGAAAACCATCAAATAAAAAACCTTTGGCTTGTGGGTTATTATCTAAAGCACTGCTTATCATGCCAATTACAACTTCATCTGGAACAAGCTGACCCTTATCCATTAAAGCCTTTGCTTCTAAACCAAGTGGGGTTTTAGCTGCAATTTCACCACGTAATAAATCTCCCGTACTTAAATGCTTTAATCCAAAATGAGCTACTAATTTTTCGCTTTGAGTTCCTTTGCCACTACCTGGTGCACCAAATAAAATTATGTTTAGCATTGTACAATTAGCCTTGATGAGCAACAAAGATAAGTGTGAGATACATAATATGTTTAGAAAAATAGAAATTTAAGCCAACTTTGCTATAATTATTGAACAAAAATAAAATACAAGTTCAAATATTTGTTGAGTTGCTCCTAAACAATCGCCAGTATAGCCCCCAATCCATTTATTAAAATAATTTTTAATATATAAAAATAAAGGAAATATTGGTAATACTATTAAAGCAAAATAGTGATTTAAAAACAAAAAAGGAATAACTGGTGCAATAATGGCAATTACTATTTGCCAAAAGTTTAGTTTTTGATTAGCAAGTGGTTTGGCTTTGCTAGCATCAATATCTTGAACATAGGGCAAAAAATGCATCATAAATACAGCTGCTAACCTACTAAAACTATGTGCAATTAAAACAAGTAGCATTAATTTTTTTGTTTCAAGCAATTGTGCTAAAAACAAAAGCAATGAAAATTTAACACTCAAAACTCCAATTAAGCCAATTACACCATAAGTACCTAATCTACTATCCTTCATTATGGTGAGAATTTTTTGCTTATCCCAACCACCGCCAAAAGCATCACAACAGTCGGCAAAACCATCTTCATGAAAAGCACCTGTAACCAAAATAGTTGTTGCCATACTGAGCAAAATGGTGATATTCCATCCAAAAAAATCTTTCAAAAAAAACAAGGGTAAACAAGCTGTAAAACCTACAAATAAACCTACCCAACTAAAGTACTTCGAAGATTTTTGCAAATAAACTGGGTTGTAATTTGTTATGGTTGGCATAGGCAAACGTGTAAAAAACATGAAAGCTGTGATTACAATGTTGCATTCTTCTTTAAACTTATTCCAAAATGCCTTTGCCATGCAGCAATATTAGTTTAAAAACAGTGTTTGCTAAAATCAATCTTGTTGTACATTGTCATTCAAAAAACCATTTAAGCCAAAAAATTAGTTTTTTATACAACCTAAATGAACAGTAAATTTTGCTTGATTATTTATACTTTTACAACTCAGAAATATCAAACTTTAATAAAATATTATGACTTTACTTGAACCTAGCTTTGGATTAATACTTTGGACTTTGGTAACCTTTTCTCGGTTGTTTTTATTGCCTATAAATTTTTAAAATGGCTAAGAAAAAGATAATTTAACTTTTAAAAAATTTTATGAAAACAAATAAATACAAACAAATTTACACTGCATTTTCAATTGTTTTTTTAATGGGTTGTTTTGTAGGCAATCAAGATAACAATGACTTACCAAAGGTTTTATTTAAAACAAGCGAAATTGTTACCAATAGCGACTCAAGTGGAAACGAAGGGCTTGCTATAAGATTCTATAAAGATGGAACTTATAGCCATTTTGGTTTTAATTTTTATGCTTATGGAAAATTTAGCTTTAATAAGGAAAAAAGCATACTTAAGTTAGAACCTACAATTTGCAAAGACTCTTGCCAAACTGTTTACTATAAACTTGAGGAAGAAAGTTCAAACAATTACATATTAAAAAATACGGAAGTTACAAATGGCAAAGTTCGAGTATTGCAATCTAATGCTCAGGCATGGGGTACTAAAAAAATTATAGGCACTGATCCTTTTGCTAAAGAGTTAAATACTTGGCGAATAAAACCAAAGCAAAGTGAAACTGCCGAGCAAATAAAAAATAGAACTGTACAATATTTAAAATTTTTGCAGGTTTACCATGAGTTTGTATTACTTAATAATATTGATTTTATTACCACGAGTTGGTATGCAACTCCTTTAAAAATGCACTATAGAAATGGCGTAAAAATGGTGTATAGTAATGAGCTAACTGATTGGTATGCTTGCTTTTATAACGTTGAAGAAGGCAACGAAGGCTACAAATTAATTAATGGTGCCATGAAAAATTCTCAGATAAAAGGCAAGGAAAACATTGCCGAAAGAAATGCAGACTATTTAAAACAATTAATAAAAGTAATTGAGGGCAATTAGTTTAAAGTTTAAAGATTTTCCCCTCAAACAAAAATTAATAAAATACCTAGCTTCAATAAAAAAGATATCATTTAGTTTATAGCAAACGAATTTTGTACAATCTTTAACTTTACTGTAAAAATTAAATTATATAAAACACAACAATCATTTTTTATTATTACGCAATATTGCTGCCTTGTGTATAGTTTTTTCTCATAGTTTTTACTTAAGTGGAAACGCTTCAATTGAACCTTTATTGAGAATAAGTAACAATAAAATCGACTTTTCGTACATTGGTTTACATATATTTTTCACTATCAGCGGATTTTTAATTGCTAAAAGTGCTTTAACTAGCAGCTCTTATAAAAATTATCTATGGAAAAGATTGCTACGAATACAACCACTACTAGTTGTTGTTACTATAGTTAGTATAATTGTTGGTGCATTTTTTTCTACACTTAGTATAACTTCCTATTTTACTGAATTTAAAACCTATACTTATTTACGCAATATTTTTCCTGCATTTGGAATACAATTTTTATTACCTCAAGTATTTACCAACAATATTGCAGAAAGTGGTGTGAATGGAAGTTTATGGACCTTAGTAGTTGAAGAAAGATTGTACATTGTAATGTTATTATTCTGGATTTTTAAAAGAAACAGTAACATTGTTTTGTTGCTCACAATTTCTTTTCTAAATTTTATACATTGCTTTAACCAAGTTTTTGCTCAAAACACAGTTTTTAATTATTTCGACACAGTAAGTATTTTTTACAGCACTGTATTTTTAAATGCTGCCTACTTTTATGTTGCTAAAATTAATTTTGAAGAAAATGCAAAAAAATATGCAACTATAAGTTTGGCATTATTGATTTTACTTGGATGCTTTAATCAAATCAACTTATTAGGAACTATAATTACACCTTTCTTTATAGTTTCTTTAGCTCACTGCAACTTCAAAATTTTTCGTTTTTTTCAATTTGCAGACTACACCTATGGCCTTTATATATTTTCTTTCCCTGTACAGCAGATGTTATGCTACAAAAAGCAAGAATATACAAACCCCTACACAGTTTTTGTTATAACCATTGCAATTGTTTTACCATTAGCAATGATGAGTTGGCATTTTTTTGAAAGTAAAATATTAAACTACAAAAATTGTGTGAAGTAGTAATAATTATAAAACTCTTAAAAAAGGAGTTTTAGTAAGATATTAAGATTTTACTTATCTTTTTTAATTAAATCAAATTTTAAGCTAAAAACGTGTGTGTATAAAGGATTTGATTGATTGGCTAAGTTTGTAAATGAATAATCTACATAAGTGTTTCCCATTTTAAAACCAGCACCTAAACTAGGTTGATAAATCCATACTTTTTTTTGATTTAATGTGTCGCCATCGGCTAATGCTCTTTGAAAATTACTAATACCTGCTCTCAAAAAAAATGATTCGTTAAATGATGCTTCCAAGCCAAGATTAGGATCAATACTTAAAGGGTTGAACGAAAAAACCGTGTTTCGTTTTCCATCAAAAGTAATATTAAGATTAGCCTCAGCATACAGGTTAATTTTATCGCTAATATTAAAATGCTTGCCAGCACCCAACACTAATCTTGGTGCAGTAAGTTCTGAACTTCTTACAGGAATATCGTTATTGGTTAAATACAAAACCTCTTTTTCTCTATCTGTAAACGTAAAACGCCAAATATTGTAGGTACTAGTTGCATCTCTTAAAACTGCTGCAAAACGCCAATCATCTTTTTGATATTGAACACCTAAATCAATACCTAAACCCCAAGCATTAGCAAAACTACCTACTGTACGACGCAAAATTTTTACACTGCCGCCCATGTGTAATTCTCCATTTTGCAGCTGCTTGGTTTGTGCATAAGATAATAGCAAAGCCATATCAGCACTAGAAAAAGTAGAAATATTGTTGTAGTCTACACTGCCATCAGGATTTACTAAAAACAATGTATTAGGTATATCATCAACTGCAAAACGCAGTAAACTTATTCCAAAATTTTTATGCTCGTCATTAGTTGGAATAGCAATTCCTGCAAAATCAAATTTTCCAATTCCTCCAAAATATTCGGCATGCATTAACGCTAAATTGGGGTTGTATTGTGTATTCATTAATCCAGCAGGATTCCAATAACCAGCAGTTCCATCGCTTACACTAGCAATTTGTGAGCCACCCATGCCCAATGCTCTTGCACCAGCACCAATATTTAAAAATTCATTGCTGTATTTTCTAAATTGTGCCCAGCTTTTATTGGCCACAGTACAAAAAAGCCCAGCACACAACAAGTATTTTAAAACAATACGATTCATAAATTACTGTAAAAATAGGGTAATGAAATGTCTGTAGTTGCGTTAATGCTATTAATTTAATTTTTGAAGAAATAAAATAAATGAATTTAAAATTTCGTTAACAAAAGATTGCAAACTGTGGCACAATTTTTTATATGTATGATAAAAAAAATTATCTTTGTTCTCCTAATTTAAAAACAAAATTTTAAAAAATACTAAAATGAAAAAAATCTTATTTCTTGCTAGCATAGCATTAACAGCAAGTGTAACTTTTGCTCAACAACCTGCTGCAAAAAAAAGTACAAAAAAAGAAGCTAAAGTTGCTAAAAAAGTTGAAACCAAAGAAGAAGCAAAAAAAGTTGCTACAGCACCAGCTGTTGAAACTATAAACCCAGCTGTTTCTGCTCCAATTTCACATGATGGTCACCAACACGATGCTCCAAAAGTAGCAGAAGTTGCTGCCCCTCAAGTAGACATTAATAAAGTTTTTGAATTTACTAACGACAATTATGACTTTGGTAAAATTGTAGGTGGTAAACCAGTAGAATATGTAGTGACCATTAAAAATATAAGCAAAGAAGAAGCTACTTTAACTAATGTACAAGTTACTTGCGGTTGTACTACACCAAAATATGAAGCTAATAAAAAATTTGCACCAGGAGAAAGTGTACAAGTAACTTTAGGTTTTAATGGAGGCAGCCCAGGACAAGCTAGTCCTTTCACAAAAACTGTGAATATTACTTTAAATGGTAATTTGATAAAAAGTGTAACATTTAAAGGTGAAACTTATGTAGCACCTGCTGAGCCAGCACCAAGCAATCCAAGTTTAAATAAATTTTAAGTAAAAAATAATGAAATATTTATTGATATGTTTAACATGGCTACTAGTTTGTACTAGTATTCAAGCTCAAACAGCACAGCCAAAACCGGCATCTACGATTAGTTTTGTGAAAACAGAACATAATTTTGGAAAAATAAAAAAAGACAAGCCTGTTACTTATGTTTTTACTTTAAAAAACAATGGTAATAAACCTTTGTTAATTGAAAATGCAACTGCAGAATGTGGTTGTACTACACCAGAATATAGCAAGGCTGCCATTTTAAAAGGTAAAACATCACCTATTAAAGTTACATTTAATGCAAATGCTGAGGGTGTTTTTAATAAAAGAGTTACTGTTAAATTCTTAAATGTTAACGAGCCAACCATTTTATTAATTAAAGGTGAGGTTGTAAAATAATCATAAACATTATACTTTTTAAAGAAAATAGGCTTCCAAGTTGGAAGCCTATTTTGTTGTAACATAAGTTTTAATTTTTTAGTACAGCATAAACCATCAAATTTTACAGTTTCGAATTACTAAATCAATTTAAACCGCTAAGCCTATAACTTTTTTATTTAAGAAAAGGATCAATTTTAAATAATCCTACTAAACATCAAAATTTAGATTTGTAATAAAGAAGTTTTATCGTATTAACACAACAGTTCCTTTATAGCTTAGTGGTTTATCTAAATAATCTATACAATCTACAGCAACTACATAAGTTCCACTTTGTTGCAATTCACCATTGTATTTACCATCCCAACCAACTGAAGGGTTTTGTGTAGTAAATAGCAAATTTCCTAACCTATTATAAATAGAGTAGTGTATGAATTTTTTAATACCCACAGGCAGAACATGTAAAATATCATTTAGTTTATCACCATTAGGAGAAAATGCAGTTGCAACATAAATGGCAGGACCAATATATCTTCTTACATGTGTTCTACTGTTTTTAACACAGCCTTCTTTAGTTACACTATTTAAATAATAATAAATATCACTACTATATAAAGCAATAGGATTCACAATTGTATCGCTACTTAATCCAAGATTTGGTGTCCACTTGTACTTTTGATCAGGATAGCCCCCTGCATTTAATTGCAAGGGTTGACCAATTGCAACAACAGTATCATTGCCAGCGTAAGCTATATTATCGTAAATCAGTAAATTTTTAAATAATGTGTCTTTGCAATTGTCGTTTGTGGTTCCAATTACATAAAAAGGATAATTGCCTGCACGTGTGTAATATTTAGACTCTACGTCGCCAGAAGTATAATATCCATTTCCAAAATTCCAACTCCATTTGCTAACTAAATTAAAATTGTCTTTTATTCTAAACCAGATTCCTTTATTAATACACGAATCGTTAAAACTTAAAACATTCTTTGGTTTTTGTAGTACAAAAAAGGTAGTGTCTGTAGTACTTGATTTACATCCAAAATTACTTTCTACCATTAAGCTTACATTATGATTGCCATAGGTAAACGAAGGATTAATGTTTTGGGTACTTAATGTTGTTGATCCATCAATCAGCCAATTCCACTTACTAATAGTTTCTGCTCCAATAGCATTACTAAAAAACGAAAGGTCTTTTATAGCAATATCCTCAGAAGAGCAAATTGGCCTAGTACTTACTGTGAATTTTGGAACAGGAATACTTTGTACCACAATATTTTTTATTAGAGTATCTGATTGACAACCTGCTGTTGATGTTGCTACCATTTTAATAGCTATTGGATTGGTATTTGATGGTGTAAAAGATGCAGGGTTTTGAAGCGTATCTATCTTTCCATTAATGTTCCACCACCATTTGTTTATAGTAGATGTATAACTAGCAAGGGTAGAACTTTCTGCAAAAAAAATGGGGGTTTGTTTTTCGCAAATTGGGGTATTGGTCGAAAAATTTGCTTGAGGCGATGGTTCAACTTCTACAATTATGTTTTTAACAGATTGGCATTTGCCTGCATAATCTGCCCTTAACACAACGCTATAAGATCCTGTTTGTGAAAAAGCAAAACTCACAGTAGAATCTGAATTTTTAATAAGAGAATCTGTATTGGTAAAATACCATTTATACGAAATATTTAATGGGGTACTAGCCAAACTTTTAAAAGTAAAATTATTGCCTACTAGGCATTGAGAAGTATCGTTAACTACTATCCCTCCATTACTAAAATCAACAACTTTAACAATAATCTTTCGTTTAAATCCTTCACAACCAAACAATTGTTTTTGTGATACATAATACACTGAATCTCCTGCAACATTGGTGTTAATTACAGGTGGAAACTCACTTCCAACACCTGTACTATCACCTTTATACCAAACTAACACATTGCCACTATCGGCGTATGCAGTAATTTTTGCATTTGCTTGCCTTAAACAGAAAAAATACTCAGGGTCACATTTTGGTGGTGGAGGAATACCTAATGGTTTTACAACAGCTCTAAATGTGTCGTTACAACCAAAGCCAGGATATGGCGTTGTTGCCACAACAAAACTACCTGATGTTACAGGTGCAGGTGTAATGGTAACATTTTGAGTATTGCCAATTACAGTGGATAAATCACTATTAAACCATTTGTATGTTTTAAAACCATACGGACCGTTTAGTGTTAAACTATTTGTTTCAATACAATAAGGTGCTGTTGCAATAATATTACTACACCCACTACCTACATCTAAATAAGAATATCCAAAATGGCCCCCAAGCGTACAATCAGCATTTTTAAATTCTAATCTTACTTGCTTACCCATTAATCCCGAAAATTTTAATGAAACTGGCGACCAATCTTTGTATAAAACACCTCTTCGTAATTGTGATTGATAAAAGCCAGGCAATGTACCAGTTGCTACATAACTAAATGATGCACAATTAATTACTTTACCTGTAGCAACTTCATAGGCTGTAACATAAAAACGTGGCTGCTCAATTTCTTTATGGCCAGGATCCTCAAACACAACTGCATAAAAATAAGTGAAGCTAAAACTGTCAACAGTTCCAGGAACTGTAAAAGTGTAAGATACTCCTTCTGCCCCTGCACCAATTTGTTCATTCCCTAGTTTTACAGAGTAATTACCTCCATAAGGGCAAACAACAGGGAAGTTTCCATATTTATCTTTATCGGTTTTGGAGCTCATTATTTGATGCCTAGTGGCATCGGGTGGTGTAAGATTTAAATTAATAACATTTATACCCGAATTACTTTTTGTATCGCCTCTAAAGCATTCCCAACTTGAGAAATTTCCACTCTCAAAATCAATGTTTGGAGGGCATGTTTGTGCATTAATTAATGCTGTTATAAAACTGAAAATTAATAAAACTAAATGCTTTTTTGTTGGTGTTTTTTTTAACATAGCTTACAGTTTTTTCTGTAAATGGCGTTTAATAAAGTTGAAAATCAACACTAAATTAGTATTAAAATCTACATAACATTAATTTGATTGTCTTTTTTTTAAAACAATTTAATACAATGGATTTATTTTCACTCAGTAACTTAATTATAGCAATATTTTAATCTGAAACATACACTCAAAAAAATACATCTTATTTTAGAAAGATATCAATTATATCGTCACTACATAAAAGAAAATATAGTAAGCTGAATTTCCCTGAAATTTGCAGCTAATTATGACAAGCGAAAGGAGAGAAAAGTTATTGAGGGTGCTAAAGCAAAGACAATCCAATTTAACTGTAGTAATGGAAAATGTACAAGACCCTCACAACATAAGTGCTGTAATGCGTACTTGTGATGCTGTGGGCATTCAGGATATATACATTTTAAATACCAAAATACCCCGACACAAAAAATTTGGTGCAAAAAGTAGTAGTAGTGCATTAAAATGGCTTACTGTTCATCAATTTGAAAATGTGGAGGAGTGTTTTGCTGCTTTAAGAACAAAATATGAAACTATTTTAACTACACATTTAAGTAGTGATGCAAAAAGTTTATACGACATTAATTTTACCAATAGCGTGGCACTAGTTTTTGGAAATGAACACGAAGGTGTGTCAGAAGAAACAAGAGCCTTAGCGAACGGAAATTTTATAATTCCACAAATGGGCATTATCCAAAGCCTAAACATAAGTGTGGCTTGTGCAGTGAGTATTTACGAAGCTTGCCGACAAAAAATAGCGATTGGTGCATACGATAAATCTTCTATGCCTCAACAACAAATGGATAGTTTATTAAATCAGTGGGGGTTAGAAAACGAATAAATTAATAATGAAGATGTTTTTTTTAAATATTGTTTTGGGCTTTACATTCTTAATGTCTTGCAGCAACAAAAATTCAAAAGTTGATAAACATGAAGTTGTAAAAGTTGCAGATACAACTCAGCAATCAAAGGAAAAAGCCATTACAAATAATCAAATAAAAAGTACACCAATTACATACGATTCTACCAAAAAATATGTGTACTTAACCTTTGATGATGGCCCTCAGAATGGCACAGTTCAATGTTTTAATGCCTGCAAGGCTGCCAATATTAAATCTACTTTTTTTATGGTGGGTGCACATGCTACCTCACCATTATTAAAGCAAATTGTGAAGGATATTAAGTTTGATTATCCTCGTAGTTTATTGGCCAATCATAGCACAACACATGCTAGTGGTAAGTATCATTATTTTTACTCACATCCACAAATGGCGGCTCAAGATTTTTACAAAGCCCAACAAACTTTAGAAGTTCCTTTTAAAATTATTCGTTTGCCAGGCAATACATCTTGGGTATTTAATGGAAAACTAAAAGCCAACAATCTTACCAAAGCAGTTTGTAAAATTTTAGATAGTGCAGGATACAATGTTATTGGTTGGGATGTTGAATGGAATTTTAGACGTGGAAACTCATACCCAATTCAAAGTGCAGAAAAAATGTATTCACAAATGGTTAATGCATTAAATACAGGAAGCACCATGCATAAAAACCATATTGTAATTTTAACACACGATAGAATGTTTAGAAACAAAGAACATACAGATTCGTTAGTTAAGTTTATTAAACTTGTACAACAAAACCCAAACTATGTTTTTGAAACCTTAGATCATTACCCAAATTTAAAAAAACCATTGTAGGGTTTTAAAGTATAAAATATCAAACAGTAATTATGCAATTAGCTAATAATTAACATCAACTATAAAAATAAAATTGCAATTTTACTAAAATATAACGCCATATATTATGATGATTAAAGTATTAAAAAATATTTTATTAATTAGTTGCTTAGTTGTAGCAAGTTACACAGCAAAGAGCCAACAAATTACCTATTCAGAAGTAGATAGAGAAGAAGGAAGAATTAATGCCTATGAAGTTATTGGCAAGTTAAATGGCAACATATTAATTTATAAAAACATTAGAGATGTGCATTATATACAAACCTTTAACAATGAAATGCTACCCATTGAAAAGGTGAAATTAGATTATTTATCAGACAGGGTTTTTAATGTAGATTTTTTGCTGTATAGAGATTATGTTTACTTATTTTATCAATATCAAAAAAAAAATATAGTATACTGTAATGCTGTAAAACTAGATGGTTTTGGCAAAAAAAATGGAGAAATATTAGAGCTAGATACTACCGATGCAAGAGGTGTTGTAAGCAACAAAATGTATGAATACTTATACAGCGAAGACAAACAAAAAATTGCATTTATTAAGGTAAATAGTAAAGATGAAAAACAACATTTTGTTACTACTGTTTTGTTTGACAAAGATTTACAACTCGTTGAGAAAAAAAGAACTGCTGTGCCAATGCCCGACAGAAGTGATTATTTAACAGAATTTGTATTGAGCAATAAAGGAGATATAAGTTTTTTAAGAGCATGGGGTAGCCAAAACGATAACATCAGCAAAATTACCTTATTTACAAAACAGCAAGGTAATAGCAACTTGCAAATACAAGAAGTTTTGTCGCCAAAAACTGCTTATTTAGATGATATAAAAGTAAAAATAGACAACCTCAATAATAGCTTTATTCTAACTTCATTTTATGCAAAAAAACGTAGGGGCGATATCGAAGGCATTTATAATATTTCGATTGATAAAGATGGTAAGGTTATAGCAAAAAATACGGTATTTGATGAAGATTTTAGATTTAATGCCAAAGGCGACCAATCGTCTAAAACGGCTTTTAACGAATACTATATAAAACACATCATTTCAAAAAAAGATGGTGGTTACATTATTACAGCACAATGTGAATATACAAGTACAAGAGGTGGCAATAATTTTAATAGATGGGACAATTTTGGTAGCCCTTGGGGAATGAATAGCTTTGATTACTACAGTTTTGGCGGCGGTGGAATGTTTTTTGCATCGCCTTGGAACAGATGGGGAAACAACAACTCAATAACAAGATATTTTAGCGACAACATAGCCGTAATGAGTTTTGATGCAAATGGCAATATGCAATGGAGTAATGTGTTGTATAAAAGTCAATTTGATGATAATACTGATCAAAATCTTGGCTTTGGTTTATTTAATACAGGCAACCAACTTCATTTTTTATTTAATAAATCTGAGAAAAGACAAGTATTTTTAACAGATAATAGTATTACCCCTGATGGGCAAATAATCAGAAATTCTACTTTAAAAAATTTAGATAAAGGCTATGATTTTTTGCCAAAATTTGCAAAGCAAACTGGGGCAAAACAAATAATAGTACCTTGCTTGTATAGAAATTACATTTCATTTGCTAAGATTGAATATTAATACCAAATTGTGATTAAAGCACTTAGAGAAAAAAGTTTTTTTGCTGTAATAATATTAGTTGTAACATGCATATTGGTACATTATCATTTACTGATGCAACCCATAAGCTTTGCATCGAACGATGTAGGCTTTTTAAACAAATTCATTAGTGAATATCAAAATAAGTTATTGCCGCAAGCATGGACAGTTATTTATTTTGCAATCATCTTTTCACAAGCACTGCAATTAAATTTTTTACTGGGCAACGGAAAAATGTTTACAAAAAATGGCTTTACTACTGCATTTGCCTATTTATTGCTAACAGGTGTTGTAAGAGAATTTTACTGTATTAGTGCTGTACTGTTAATTAATAGCTTACTCATTTGGATTTTTGCAAAAATTATTAGCCTTTATAATCATCCACAGCCAAAAACCATTCTCTTTAATATTGGGTTGCTAGTAAGTATTTGCATAGCACTTTATCCACCAAGTATTGTGCTTGTGCTATTTGTTTTATTTGGATACAGCATTATGCGACCATTTAGAGTTACTGATTTTTTTGTGCTTTTACTTGGTTTGCTGAGCGTATTTTATGTTGTGGTTTCTATTTTGTTTTTGCAAGATAAGTTGCCAACTGCAAAACAATTTATCCCAAATTTTTACATCAGTTTTCCAACACCAAAAAAGGTAGATTACTTTTATTGGTTAAATATTGGCACATTATTTTTGGTATTTATAATTGGTTTTCTTGCCTTTTTACCCAATAGCAATAGAATGGTTATTCAAAGTCGTAAAAACTGGGCAGTAATGCTTTTACTATTTGCAGTGCTGTGTGTTCATAGTTTTATGTTTAACTACAATACAGTTTATTGCTTGTTTTTAATTACTACACCTATTGCATCTTTTTATAGCAACAGCTTATTGTATTCAAAAAAACTATTTTTCGTGTATGTAATTTTATTGTTCCTAATTTCAATTATAGCTTATAATAACTACTACTGGCTTACAAACTCAATTTAAAATGGAAAAAGAGCTTAATGTATCAAACTTCGAAAACCTTCAATTAAACTTTAACCAAATCCCCCAAATTCAAAAGGTTACGCTTAGCCCCATACAATCAAGTTACAAAAAAGTAATTATCTATACATGGATTATTGTATATATTATTTTGTTTGTTTTAATGGGTTTAGGTTATTTTTTTATCGATGAATTTAAGCAAAATCACCCTCTAATTATTACAGTTTTAAGCTCTTACATTGCATTGCTTACATTTACTTTTTTATATATAAATATTGAGTTTAAAAACAGAAGTTTTGCCCTTAGGCAACACGATGTGGTGTACAAAAGTGGATGGATTTTTCAAACAATCGAAGCATTGCCATTTTCAAAAATTCAACATTGCACGGTATCACAAAATGTTATTGCAAAAAAATTTAATTTAGCCAATATTACATTTTATACAGCAGCTAGTCATGGAGGTGATGTAACAATACATGGACTTACTTTTGAACAAGCTGAACAATTAAAGGATTTTATAATGCAGCAAACCAAAGCCAAACATGACCAAAGCCAAGATTGATATTACTGTTCCACAAAAGCAATCTGCTGTAGCATTAATTCTTAGTATTTTAAAAGTGCTGCGAGAAATGTGGGCTTTGTTTTTAGTAATTGGAATAAACTTAGTAACAAAAAAAGATGCCACAACAAAAGCTTCTTTCTATATTTTATTAGGCCTTATAACAATATTTGTTCTTAAAATAAATACTATTTTAAGCTATTTCACTACTAAATTTTATGTAAATCAACTGAACGAATTGGTGTATACTTCTGGATTGTTTGTAAGAAAAAAAACTGTTATATCCATCAACAATATTCAAACTATTCAAGCCAATCAAAATGTTGTTAATCGAATAAGTAACACTTATAAAGTAGCTATACAAACAGCAGGTACTTCTAAGGCAGAAATAGAATTATTTGCAATCAGTGCCCGTCAACTACAAGCTTTACAAAACGTATTGTCGGCAGAAAGTTTGAATTTTAAAAAAGAAGAAAATTTAACTGCACACAATTCACTTACCTTCAAACTAAATATAAAAGGACTTTTAAAACTCTGTATTTCCGAAAATCATTTACAATCGTTTTTAATTATAGCAGCTTTTTTGTTTGGAAAATTGCAGGAGCTTAAAGATTTAGTAAAATTTGATGCTACAACTTGGATTGAAGAAAAAGTTGACAACACCACCTTAGACATCACACATTTTATCATGTTTTTTACATTTTGCATGCTAATAGCAATTGTATATTCATGCATTAGAATTATACTTAAGTATTTTGATTTTGGTATGCACTTAAATGAAGATAATCTTCAATTAAATTGGGGCTTAATCAATACACAACATAAAATTATTGGATATAAAAAGATTCAAACTATAGATTGGAAAAGTAATGCTATAAGGAGAATACTAAATTTATCAATTTGTAACATTGTAGCACTAGGAGATGATATAACAAAAAAAGATAGTACTATTAGCTTACCCATTACCCATCAATACCATTTGCATCAGTTGTTGCAAAAAATAAGTGCTTCATGGGTATTTGATAAAAATGATTTTCTTCCAATACATCCATCATTTGTGTTGAGGTACACATTGTTAATTGGTTTACCTGTAAGTTGTATTGCAAGTTGCATTGCTTTGATACTTAACAAGCATTATCTACTTCTGTTTATTTTTATATGGTTGATGTATTTTATTCTTTCTAAATGGATATTCAGAAAAAGATTTAAGCTGTTTGTGAACGAGCATGGGCTTAAAATTTATACAGGTGTTTGGGGTACAGCAGAACAAATTATTGCTTGGGAAAATATTCAAAAAATTAGTTTAAAAACATCGCCCTATCAACGAAAGCATGAGTTAGCTAGTTTGCAATTATTAAATGCTGGTAAACAAATAAATATCCCTTACATATCTATACAGCAAGCTCAATTTATTACGAATTATACTCTGTATAAAACAGAAACTATGGTTTAGTTTTATTTGCTTTAAGTAAAGTATATAACTAATGTAATAGTTTGTTATTATTGCCATATAATAATTGCCATGAGCCACAACGCTGCACCTACATCAAACATAAAGTTTGTTATCACCTCTTCATCAATTGGTACTTTAATTGAATGGTATGATTTTTACATTTTTGGAATGCTAGCTGGAATAATTTCTAAGCAATTTTTTCCAGAAGATAGTGGCACAGCAGCATTGTTAAGTACACTTGCCATTTTTGCAGCAGGATTTATTGTAAGACCTTTTGGGGCTTTAGTATTTGGACGTTTAGGAGATTTAGTAGGTCGTAAATATACATTTTTACTTACGTTAGTTTTAATGGGTGGCAGTACATTTTGTATTGGATTAGTGCCTAGTTTTTCATCAATTGGTTGGGCTGCCCCTGTTTTAGTTTTACTTTTAAGATTAATTCAAGGACTTGCATTAGGAGGTGAATATGGTGGTGCAGCAACATATATTGCAGAACATGCCCCTGCTAACAGACGTGGTTTTTTTACCAGTTTTATTCAAACTACTGCTACAATAGGCTTATTTGTGGCTCTTGGAGTAATATTATTAGTACGTAATTCACAAGGTATTGAAGAGTTTAATAAACCTTGGGGCGGTTGGCGTTATCCATTTTGGATTTCATTGCTACTTGTCATTGTAAGTGTATTTATTCGTTTAAAAATGCACGAATCGCCCATGTTTGCCAAAGCAAAATCTACAGGCAACATTGCTAAAAACCCTTTAAAAGAAAGCTTTAATAACAAAGCTAATTTTAAAATGGTTTTGCTAGCTTTATTTGGTGCAGTAATGGGGCAAGGTGTTATTTGGTATACTGGCCAATTTTATGCTCAAAGTTTTTTAGAAAATGTAGTAAAATTAAACTTCGACCAAAGTAGAACTATCATGCTTTGGGCAATTTTATGGGCAACACCTTTTTTTATTTTCTTTGGTTGGTTAAGCGATAAAATTGGCAGAAAATGGATTATGCTTAGTGGTATTTTATTAGGCGTAATTTGCTACATTCCAATATTTAAAACTTTTGTAAAAGATACTAGTATAAAACAATGGGAAACGAGTAATGTGGTTTTACTTAATAGTAAAGTAGAAGGTAAAAAACACAAAAACGATTCGCTGCTAATTACTACCATGCAATATGAAACAGCAAACAAACACAGTTATGTAAAAACTACAACAGATACAATATATTTTGAGCAAACAACAAAAAGTTTTTTTACCAAACACGATGCAAATCCAAGTTTTTTAAAAACAATTAATCATGCTACTTACATAAAATTCATAGGATTAATTTTTATAATGATATTGTTTGTAACAATGGCTTATGGCCCAATTGCAGCATTTTTAGTAGAATTGTTTCCTACAAAAATAAGATACACTTCCATGAGTTTGCCTTACCATATTGGCAATGGAGTTTTTGGTGGGTTAGTGCCATTTTTAAGCACCTTAATTGTTGAATATTCTAAATCTTCAGAGTATCCAAATGGCAATCCAATTGCTGGTTTATATTATCCTATAATTGTTGCTAGCATTTGTTTTGTAATTGGTGCAGTATATCTTCCTTCAAACAAAAAAAACGAATCAATAGATTAATATGAATACTTTAAAAAAACAACTTGGCTTAGTATGGATGCTTTTAGCACCAATAACTATTCTATTATTAATTTATGAAACCATAGTAAAATATCAAGAGGCTTTACCTGCTGCAAAAGCAAATACATTATTGCAATGGAGTATAATATTATTAATCTTTATCCCTATTGCTATTGGCTTTTTTCTTTTTGGAAAATACGCTTATCAAAATGAGTATGATTCGTAAAGCAAATTGTAATTTATCTTAAACATCCAACATGAACTTTCATTTATTCTCCCAAAAACATAGCTCACAAAACCTCATAAACATTTACCAAAATTTGCTTTTGCCCCGCATGATTGAAGAAAAAATGTTGGTGCTTTTAAGGCAAGGAAAAATTAGTAAATGGTTTAGTGGTATAGGGCAAGAAGCTATTGCAGTTGGCAGTACACTTGCTTTACAACCCAATGAGTGGATTATGCCTTTGCACAGAAACTTGGGTGTTTTTACTACTCGTAAAATGCCATTGCATAAACTATTTATGCAATGGCAAGGCAATAAAGATGGCTACAGTAAAGGGCGTGAAAGAAGTTTTCATTTTGGTACAAAAGAACATTTTATATGTGGCATGATTTCGCATCTTGGCCCACAATTGGCCTTGGCAAATGGAGTTTCTTTAGCTGCAAAACTTAAAGGAGAAAAGAAAGTAAGTATTGCTTATAGTGGCGATGGTGGTACAAGTGAAGGTGATTTTCATGAAGCATTAAATGTTGCTGCTGTATGGAACTTGCCAGTAATTTTTATAATTGAAAATAATGGTTATGGCCTAAGCACACCAATTAATGAACAATATAAATGCATTGATTTGGTAGATAAAGCAAAAGGCTACGGCATGATGGGTACACAAATTGATGGTAATAATATTTTAGAAGTTTATCAAACCATAAAAAATGCAAAAGCCTATTGCTTAGCTAATCAGCAACCATACTTTATTGAGTGCAAAACTTTTAGAATGCGTGGTCACGAAGAAGCTAGTGGCACAAAATATGTTCCTAAAGAATTGTTTGAAGAATGGGGCAAAAAAGATCCTGTAAAAAATTATGAACAGTTTTTAATAGAACAAAACTTGCTGACCGAAATGCAAGTTGCAGATATTAGAAACAATTTTAAAAACTATATTGAACAAGAGTTACAAACTGCATACGCTGCAGAAAAAATGATTGTTGACACCCACAAAGAAATTAATGATGTTTTTGCACCTTCCGATGAAAGTAACCAAATAAAAATTGATGCTACAGCTACCAACTCTAAAGAAATTAGATTTATTGATGCCATCAAAGAAAGCCTTTTACAATCTATGCAAAAGCATGAAAATCTTGTTTTAATGGGACAAGATATTGCCGAATATGGAGGTGCTTTTAAAATTACTGAAGGTTTGGTAGAACAATTTGGCAAAGAACGAGTACGCAATACTCCTTTGTGTGAAAGTGCCATTGTAGGTGCTGCTTTAGGATTAAGTTTAGAAGGTTTTAAAAGCATGGTAGAAATGCAGTTTGCCGATTTTGTAACTTGTGGTTTTAACCAAATTATAAACAACCTTGCAAAAATTCATTATCGTTGGGGAGCAAATGCAAGTTGTGTTGTAAGAATGCCAACAGGTGCTGGCGTTGGTGCTGGCCCATTTCATAGCCAAAGTAATGAAGCTTGGTTTACGCACACACCAGGTTTAAAAGTAGTTTATCCAAGCAATCCTTATGATGCAAAAGGCTTATTAAATGCATCATTTAACGATGGCAACCCTGTATTGTTTTTTGAACATAAAGTTTTGTACAGAAGCATTTCAGGTTTAGTTCCTACAGATTATTATACTATTGAAATAGGAAAAGCAGCAACTGTAAAAGCTGGTGATGATATTAGCATTATTACTTATGGAGCAGGCGTGCATTGGGCTACACAATATGCTGAAGAACATCAAAACATTAGTATAGAAATTTTAGATTTAAGAACGCTTGCACCTTTAGATTATGATGCCATAAAAGCAACTGTACAAAAAAATGGAAAAGTACTGATATTGCATGAAGACACATTAACTGGTGGCATAGGTGGAGAAATTAGTGCTTGGATTAGTGAGCATTGTTTTAACTTCTTAGATGCTCCTGTTATAAGATGTGCAAGCTTAGACACTCCTATTCCGTTTAATATGGAATTAGAGCAAAACTTTTTAGCAAAAAGCAGGCTGGATGAGTGTGTTAAAAAATTAGTTGCTTTTTAAGGATGCCTTTCTAATGCACAAATTATTAATTACTAATACTTGCTATTGCATACAAAGGAATATTGGTAAGCCATTCTTCTTTCCTGT
>JBMLOR010000229.1:0-1997 GCA_049242865.1 Chitinophagaceae bacterium
TAGGCTTCGCCCCAACGCCAATCAATTAATAAATGTTTGCATAAAAAACTAGCTACAATCATTCTAACTCTGTTGTGCATATACCCTGTAGCATTAAGTTCTCTCATGCCTGCATCTACTATTGGGTAGCCAGTTTTTCCATTGCACCACGCATCAAATTCTTTTTCATTATTTCTCCATTTAATTAAATCATATTCTTTTCTAAAGCTTTGTCCTTTTGAAATATGAGGAAAATGAAAGGTTATTGCATGGTAAAAATCTCTCCAAATTAGTTCATTAACAAATGTTTCGTTTAACTGCAAAGCTTTTGACAACAGCTGCCTAATGCTAATTGTTCCAAATCGCAAATGAATACCTAGTTTGCTTGTGCCATTAATTCCTGGAAAATCTCTTTGCAAAGTGTACTTACTGATAATAAGTTCGTTTGCAACAGTACTAGGAATTTCAACATCATTATTCTCAGAAAAACCAATTTCAGTTAATGTTGGAATTGAAATTTCATTTGTTGCAAGAAAATTATCAAAATATTTTTCTGTAGGATAGCTTTTATAATGAAATGAATGTAGAGCTGCCTTCCATTTTCTGCTGTAAGGAGTAAATACAGTATAAGGCAATCCATCATCCTTTACAACTTCTTTCTCTTCAAATATTACTTGATCTTTGTAAGTTTTAAATTCAATATTATGTTGTTTCAAAAGGTTGTAGATGCTGCTATCTCTTTCAATTGCATATCCTTCATAATCTTTATTGGTATATACTTTGTCAATTTTGTATATGGTGAGTAAAGTTTTAAATGCTTCGATTGGTGTATCATTTAAAACATGCAAACTAGTCTTAAATTTTAGTAATTCTTTTTGAATTTCTGTTATTGAACGATGCAAAAAATTTACACGAGCATCATTTTTGCTTTGTAACTTATTTAAAATAGTAGTATCAAAAATAAAAATTGGCAATACATTTTTGCTTTCTTTTAAAGCATGGTAAAGGGCAGCATTATCTTGGAGCCTTAAATCTCTTCTAAACCAAAAAATAGAAACTTGTTGTAGCATTTTGTTTTAACAAACAATCGAGCTATTTGTTTTATAATTGCTGTAGCAACTTAGCACACTCCAATGTTTTTGAACCTAATGCATACGTTGAATTAGCCACCTGTTTAACCCATTGAATACCTCTAATTGCATTAGTTACAAAAACCTCATCAGCAGTTAACATATCTTGTTCGTTAATTGATTTTTGTTGAATTGAAGGTACATTTTTTATTAAAAAATTTCTTGTAACACCCGCAATACAGGCATCCTCTAGTTTTGGTGTAAAAATTTCATTATTTTTTACAATAAAAATATTAGCAATTGTAGTGTCGGCAATTGTGTTATTAGAATTTAAAACTATGGCATCATTGAGTTTATTTTCTTTTGCCCATAATGCAGCCATTGTGTATGGCAAAAAACTATTGTTTTTAATATTACAAAAGCTATCTACAGGTTTTATTCCATCTTTATAAAAACCCATTACCAAGCCATTAGTGTTTAATTCGGTTAGTGTTTGTGTTAACTGATAAGACTGAATAACATAGTTTGGATTGTAATTCTCTGCATCGTACAATCCTCCATCTCCTCTAAAAAAAGTGAGCCTAACCCTTGCTAAATCTTGTTGTTTATTTTTAACTACAAGCTGTTCAATTTGTGAAAATATCTGGTAAACAGAAAACAACTTTGGCATTGTGAATTTTAAAGTATGCAAACTTTTTAAAATTCTATCTTCATGAAAGTTCTTAAGTAAAATTTCACCCTGCTTCACTTTGATAGTTTCAAAAAAACCATCTCCATATCTAAAACTTCTATTACTTGGTGAAATCAATAACTCATTTGCGAGGAGTATCTTTCCATTATAATTTAAAAATGATTCCATACATTAAATAAAAAAGTCCTGCAAAATTGCAGGACTTTGTAAATATGCTTTCTAAACAGAAATTATTTCTTTTTAGGTGCAGCTTTTTT
>JBMLOR010000230.1:0-11751 GCA_049242865.1 Chitinophagaceae bacterium
TAAAAAACTAACAACTGTTAATATTTAAATGGAAGAAAATTTTTCACACATACAACTCCCAAATTTTGTAATTGCCGATTGGTTTAAGCATCATTTAATTGATGAAAAAGTTGAAAAAACCACATCAAAACCCAATAATAATGAGCAAACTATTAGCTTTTTTGGCAACAACAAAAAAAACATTGTAATACTAGTTCATGAAACTGATGGTGTATTTATTAGCGATAGCAGTTTAAGTTTATTAGAAAAGTTACTGATTGCTTGTAAACTTACTTTAGATGATGTAGCCATTATAAACTTATCGAAAAATAATGTTAACTACAAAGATCTTAAGCAACAATTACAACCACAAACTTTAATATTTATGGGTATTGAGCCATCTAATATTAAACTGCCATTTATATTCCCTTTTCATAAAATTCAGGCTTACGATAACTGCAAAATGCTTATCACTACTTCTATTGAGAGCATGCAACAAACGCAAAACCCAAAGGTTTTGCAAGAAAAAAAAGAACTTTGGATGTTGCTTAAACAGCTGTTTGGACTATAAAATTGCTAGTGAAATTTTTCAATATTTACTAAAAAAACTACTAAAAACTTTAAATCTTTAATAAAATTTTGGCACGAATACTTTGCATTGATTTCGGAAAAAAAAGAACAGGAATTGCTGTAACAGACGAATTACAAATTATTGCAACTGCACTTACCACTGTAGATACTCAAGTATTGTACAAATTTTTAATAGAATACTGTGCTAAAGAAAAAGTGGAAAAATTTTTGATAGGATATCCTTTGAACTTAGACGACTCTCCTACCCACGCCACAAAACTTGTTGAACAGGCTATAAAATCAATCCAAAAAAGGTTTCCTAATACTCCTATCGAAACTATAGATGAAAGTTTTACTAGCAAGCTAGCAAGTATTGCTATGATTGAAATGGGCATGAAAAAAAAAGACAGACAACATAAACCAAATACCGATAAAATTGCTGCCACTATAATGCTGCAAGAGTATTTGCAACGAAACAATTAAATCATTTGTCTTTTCAATAACATGAAAAAAATTGTTGCCATTTTTTATATCATTTGTTCATTTTCACTAAATGTATTTTCCCAATCACTAATATATAATCAAGAAGCAAAATTACTTAGTACACTACCTTTTAAACAACTCACAGGTGGCTCCATAATTTTAAAAGCAAGAATTGATGACTTTAAAGACAGCTTAAACTTTGTTTTTGATACAGGTAGTGGTGGAATTTCTTTAGACTCAACCACTGTGGATGAATTAAAGATTAAAAAAACACAGAGCGACAAAATTATAAGAGGCATTGCCGGAATTAAGAAAGTTGAATACGCTCTAAAACATACTTTAAATTTACCCAACTTAAAAGTTGATAGCCTAGATTTTCATATAAATAACTATGATTTACTCACTGCATCGTATGGCATAAAAGTAGATGGAATTATTGGCTATAGTTTTTTACGCCAATTTATAATTAAAGTTGACTATGATAATTTTACTATAAAAATTTATAGTCCAGGAAATATTAAATACCCAAAATCTGGCTATTTAATGAAACCCAATTTTACACCACTTCCCATATACGAACATGATATTGCCGACCAAACAAAAACAACTAGCAACTTAATTTTTGATACAGGTGCAGGATTAAATTTATTACTTACCAATGAGTTTGCAAACGCTACTAATTTGCTTAAAAAAAAGAAACATTTTTATCCACTTAGAATTGAAGGATTAGGTGGCCAAAAAATAATGCAACTTACCACAATTAAGGAATTTAAAATTGGTAAATACAAGTTCAAAAATGTACCAACCATGCTTTTTGATGATGATTTTAATGTTACAAATTATCCAAGAACTGGAGGAATTGTTGGCAACGACTTGCTTAGAAAGTTTAATTTAATTATCAACTACCCCGATTTTACGATTCACTTAAAACCAAACTCCCATTTTGCCGAAACTTTTGATTATGCTTATACAGGCATGAGTATTTATTTAATTGACAATAAAATAACTGTGATGGATATAATGCCTAAGAGTCCGGCAGAAAAAGCCAATTTAAAAGAAGGTGATCAAATACTAGCTTTAGATAACAATTTTACAGCAACCTTACAAGCCTATAAAACAGCTTTACAAAACGCAGGAAACAGAATAAAAATTATAGTACTAAGGGATGGTAAACCAAAAGAACTAACTTTATTTGTGCAAAATATTAAACGATAAAATATTTACTAATACATATCATTTTATTAAAAAAAATATGGATGGCTACAACTGTATTTTCAGTTGTTTTTGGGTGCTTCACATGCAATGCTCAAACCCTTGGTGGGCAAACTGCTTTTAACTTTATAAACACACCAAATACAGCACAACTTAGTGCTTTGGGTGGTGCAAACATAAGTAGCATTGGCAATAACGCAGCTCTAAGTTTTCATAACCCTGCAATGTTGAGGTCAAACATGCACAAAGCAATAGATGCAAGTTTTAATAATTATTTTGCCAACATTAAACAATACAACTTACATGCTGCTTTTTTTATTGATAAACCAAAACTAAATGTGGCTGCGGGTTTACAATTTTATAACTATGGCAACTTGCAAGAAACTGATGTTAGTGGAAACATCATTGGAAATTTTAAACCTCTAGACTTTTGTTTTCAACTGCAAGCAAGTAAAGAAGTTTATAAAAATTGGCATTTGGGAACTACTATTAAATTTATTCAAAGCCAATATGCACAATTTAGTAGTAATGCAATTGCAGCAGATGTAGGTTTTAATTATCAAAGTTCTAATAACCTTTTACAAATTGGTTTCTTAGTTAAAAACGTGGGTACCGTTTTAAAAACTTTTAATAATAATCCTATAAAACCTGAGCTACCATTTAATATTCAAGTTGGTATTACAAAACGATTAGGCACATCGCCATTTCAACTATCATTAACAGGGCATCAATTACAAGCTCTAAGTTCGTTTTACAACGATACTACTTTTAACAATCAAATTGGAGCTAGTAATAACATCTCTACTTTTCAAAAAATCTCGAATCGCTTAATTTTAAGCACAGAAATATTTTTTACAGATGAGTTTAAATTCATTGCTGCTTATAATTTTTTACGTCGCCAAGAATTAAATATTATTAATAGCACCAATGGTTTAAATGGATGGAGTTTTGGCTTAGTGGTTCCTATTAAAAAACTACAGTTTCATATGGCAACAGGCTTTTTTCAACAAAACAGTTACCAACAAGTTAGTTTACAATTTAATTTAGCCGACAAAGGATTATGATTTATAAAAAATAATACAAAAACAAAAAGTAGTATTTTTTTGTTTGACTAATAAAATAGATATTCGCCAACAATACGAACATTCGTTAGTTTATGAACCTTTCATTCGATAATACAGAGAAAGCATTTGCTTACAAAACCGACAAGTCTTTAAAAAAAGCTAAGTTTTTATTTAGTACTATGGAGTATCCATTTTTTGTACCCTTAGGTACAAGGCTAACTCCTTTTTTAATGAAAACTGGCTTGCCTATAAATGGAATAATAAGAAGTACCATTTTTCAACAATTTGTAGGTGGCGAAACTTTAGAAGAAACTGCACATGTAGGTAAGGTTTTAGGGCAATTTGGGGTAAAAGTAATTTTAGATTATGGCGTTGAAGGTAAAGAAAGCGAAGAAAGTTTTGATGCTGCAACTGAGCAATTTATTAAGGTAATTGAATATGCAGCCACACAAACCAACATCCCTTTTATTAGTGTAAAAATTACTGGTATTGCTCGTTTTGGTTTATTACAAACCTTGCACGAAGCTCCAAGGTTAAGAAGTGGAATACATGACCATGAAAGTGAAGAACAAGAATGGGAACGTGTGAAAGATAGATTATACCATATTTGTGAAATTGCTAGTGAAAAAAATATTGGTGTTTTAATTGATGCTGAAGAAAGCTGGATTCAAGACCCAATTGATAGACTGGTGATGGAAGTAATGCAAGAATTTAACAAAGAAAAAGCAGTTGTATATAATACCATTCAATTGTATAGGCACGATAGGCGAAGGTTTCTTGAATTATCACACAAAATTGCTACCCAACAAAACTTTATTCTTGGAGTTAAATTAGTTCGTGGAGCTTATATGGAAAAAGAGCGTAAAAGAGCAAGCGATTTAAATGTACAAAGCCCCATACAAATTGATAAACAAGCTACCGACAACGATTTTAACTTAGCTGTTGAATATTGTATTAATAATATCGAAAACATTGCCACAATTATTGCCTCGCATAACGAAGCTAGTAATTTGAAAGCATACGATTTACTAATTCAAAAAAACATAGCACCCAACCATAAACACATTCATTTTTCTCAATTGTATGGTATGAGTGATAATATTACTTTTAACATGGCAGCAGTAAACTGTAATGTAAGTAAGTATTTACCATTTGGCCCAATACGTGATGTAATTCCTTATTTAATGAGGCGTGCACAAGAAAACAGCAGTGTAAGTGGACAAACAGGAAGAGAATTAACTTTAATAAAAAGAGAATTGAAAAGAAGGAAACAGCTACAACACTAATTAAATGGCATGCTAAGTTTATTCATCATTTTTATAGGTACTTTTTGGGAATCTGGCATGGATATAATTAGCTCTCCACAAAATTTCAAAAACTCACATTGGCATCATCTTGCACTTTACTTTGATAAAAAAGGTTGGAAAAAAATTGGTATTAATTTTTGGGACAATACTATTTCGTGGAGAAACAAATGGAAAAATCAAGATCCCAACCAAGGCGAAACTTTTCCTTTTAGTTCTAGATTTTTAGTTACCCTTTGCGATGGTTGGCATGTAGTAAAATTTATTTGGCTCATGCATTTTTTTACAGCCATAGTTTTATATAAGCCTATAACAAATTATTGGTTGTTCGACATAGTTATTTTCTACATCACCTTTGGTATTGGCCACGATTTATTCTGGAAATTAATGAAAGGCAAAGCCGAAGTTTAAGACACTAAAACTTCACCTGTCATTTCCTTTGGAATTTCTAAGCCCATAATCTTTAAAATGGTAGGAGCAATATCACCCAATTTACCAGATTTTAAATTGTATTTTTTATCATTACTTATTAAAAATAATGGAACCAAGTTTAACGAATGTTGTGTATTTGGGCTACCATCATCATTAATCATAAAATCTGCATTTCCATGATCGGCAGTTAGCAAAATGGTGTAATCTTTTTCTAAAGCTTTTGTTACCACTTTTTCTACACAAGTATCTACAGTTTCTACTGCTTTTTTTACTGCTTCAAAAACACCTGTATGGCCAACCATATCGGCATTTGCAAAGTTCAAGCATATAAAATCTGGAGATTCGTTTTCTATTACTGGCAATAATTCATCTACAATTTTAAAAGCACTCATTTCTGGCTGCAAATCATAGGTTGCCACTTTTGGCGATGGCACAATCATCCTTTTTTCACCAACAAATTCTTTCTCTCTTCCTCCGCTAAAAAAGAAAGTTACATGAGGATATTTTTCAGTTTCAGCCATACGAATTTGAGTTTTATTATTAGCAGCAATAATTTCACCCAAAGTATTATTTAAATTATCGTTTTCAAACATTACATGCACATCTTTAAATGTTGCATCATATTCTGTAATTGTAGTATAATGTAGGTTCAGTTTTTTCATGCCAAAGTCTGTAAAATCTTGTTGGGTTAGCACTTCAGAAATTTCTCTACATCTATCCGTTCTAAAATTAAAACAAAGGGCAGCATCACCATCCTTTAAAAAATCTGTTGATTGATAATGCTTGCTTACCATTGGCTTTAAAAACTCGTCTGTAACATTGTTTTGATAATTTGACAAAATACTATCAACAAAATTTTCAGTTAAAACGCCAACGCCTTGAACCATTGCATGGTAAGCCAATTGTACACGTTCCCATCTCTTATCTCTGTCCATAGCATAATATCTACCACAAACAGTTGCTATTTTACCAACACCAATTTCGTTGATATAATCTTGTAATTTTTGAATGAATTTAGCACCACTTTTTGGGTCACAATCTCTACCATCTGTAAAAGCATGAATAAAAACATTGCTCAACCCTTGTTCTTTACAAAAAGCTAATAACGCAAACAAATGATTGATGTGTGCATGTACTCCACCATCACTCACTAAACCAAATAAATGTAATGCTTTATGATTTGTTTTAGCATAATGAATACTGTTATTCAGTGCCTTATTACTAGCAAGTTCACCTGTTTTAATAGCAACATTAATACGTTGTAATTCTTGATAAACTATTCGTCCTGCACCAAGGTTTAAATGCCCAACTTCACTATTACCCATTTGACCATCAGGCAAACCAACAGCTTCGCCACAAGTAACTAAAGTGCTATTGGGAAATTTGGTATACAAAGAGTTTACAAAAGGTACATTTGCATTTTGTATAGCATCGGCAGTTGCAATTTTTCCTAAACCCCAACCATCCATTATAATTAAACAGGCTTTTTTACTCATGCCGCGAATGTAAAAGAAAAATAGCTTTCTTGTTTTTTCACAAAAAATCAAAATAAATATTTTACTTACTTAAAAAGAAATTACAAACTTGTAATACAATTTTGGTGCAGTTAATGTAGTACATTGCACCTTTATTAATAAACCATGAATATTGTAATAACTGGTGCAAGTAAGGGTTTGGGCAAAGCTTTTGCGTTAGCATTTGCTAATGATGCTACAAAACTTATTTTATGTGCAAGAAACGAATCTGAATTAAAACAACTGGCACTCGAGGTAACAAGCATTAACAAAAACTGCACAGTTTATTATAAAATTGTAGATGTTAGCATTAAACAAGCGGTTATTGATTTTGGCATTTTTTGCAATGAGTTAGGAGCAGTTGATATATTAATTAACAATGCAGGCATTTTTTTGCCTGGAAGTATTTACAACGAAGAGGAAGGTGTTTTAGAACAGATGATACAAACCAACCTTTACAGTGCTTATCACCTAACAAGGATAGTTTTGCCAAAAATGATGGAAAAAAAGCAGGGTCATATTTTTAATATTTGCAGCATTGCAAGCACAAATGCTTATGCTAATGGTGGCAGTTATAGTATCAGTAAATTTGCTTTATTAGGATTTAATAAAAATTTGAGAGAAGAATTAAAACCACATGGTATAAAGGTTACAGCAGTTTTACCTGGTGCTGTATACACTAATAGTTGGGCAGGCAGTGGTGTAAATCCTAATCGAATTATGGAAGTTAATGATATTGCTACTTTAGTTTATGCAGCTAGCAAATTATCGCCACAAGCTTGTGTTGATGATATTACTATAACACCTCAATTAGGTAATTTGTAAATGTTATTTTATATGAAAGTTTTTGCCATTTTATTTATATCAATTGTATGCAGCACAAAAGCTTTTAATCAATTTAAAAGTTTACCAATTAATAAAAATGACAGTCTTGCAACAGCAATTAAAAAAAATTATTTTCAAATTGCACCAAACACTGTAATTAATAATTGGGGAATGATGTGCAAACAAGAATGGAAATTTGAAAAAGCCACAAAAATTCCACTTAAAATAAGATTAGGCAGTTTAGAATATTGCAACAAATTAGAAGGTTATAAACATTAACTTTACTGCTCAGATGAAAAAAGTAAAATACTTTTATAATACTCATAAATTAAAGTTTGAGAAAATTGAAACGCCTTTAAGAGTTAGACTTTTACAGGCTTTTGGGTTTTTAGCTGCTAGTATTGTAACAGGATTAATTATTATGAGTATTGTGTTTAGGTATGTAGAAAAACCTAACGAAAAATTTTTAAGAAAGCAGAATGATGATTTAAAAGATAATTATGCTTTGCTGCAAGAAAGAACCAAACAGCTTGAGCTTAAAATGGCTGAATTAGAAAATAGAGACAACAAAGTTTACAGAAGCATTTTTGAAGCAACACCCATACATGATAGTGCAAGATTAAAAGACGAAGAAGTAAAAAAAGAAACTCAACTTATTCAAGGCATGAGCGAAGATGAACTTGTTAAAAGCATGTACACTCAGCTAAATAATTTATCGCTTCGTCTCAATTTTCAAAGTAAAAGTCTCACCGAAATTGATGGAATGGTTAAAGACAAAGAAAAACTTTTACTTGCCATACCTGCCATACAACCTGTAAGCAATAAAGATTTAACAAGGCTTGCTAGTGGATTTGGTTTAAGGGTACACCCCATATTAAAGATTGCAAGGCCTCATAATGGTTTAGATTTTACAGCACCGCAAGGTTCACCAATTTATGCTACTGCCGATGGAACAGTTAGTAAGGCAGAATATAGTAGTGGTTTTGGTAATTTAGTAGTAATTAATCATGGTTATGGATTTGAATCTTACTATGCACACATGGTAAGAATTAAAGCAAGAGTTGGTGAAAGAGTAAAACGTGGCGATGTAATTGGATATGTGGGTAGCACAGGCCTTAGTAGTGGGCCACATTGCCATTACGAAGTGCATAGAAATGGAGTGCCGGTAGATCCGGTTTATTATTTTTATCAGGATTTAACTGCAGCACAATTTGATAGAATTTTAAAACTTGCTGCTGTTGCTGGCCAAAGTTTAGATTAACATTTTATTGCAATCAATTTTACAATTAAACAATCATTTTATCTGTTTATAATAGATGATAGAGTTTAGCAAAACCAATGGTAAAAATGCTAAATTTAACTCTTGTGGTAAAAAAAACCAACTTGCCAATGTTATTTGCTGAATGACTAAAGCAACAAAAAAATATTTTTTAATAACTGCATGTTGCTTAAACATTAAAAAAGTAGCAATAATATTTGTAGGCAAACTCCATAGTAAATTATAATTGTTGGCACAAGCCTGATGATCTGTACCAAACCACATAAACAGCAATAAAACCCCAATTAAACCAGTAATAAAAACATACAGTTTAACCAATAGTTTACTCCATGTTTTTTCATTCCACTTTAAACTACAAATACCTAATAAAATTGAAAAAATTGAAAAAAATACAATAGGGTTAATAAATGCTGATTTAAATTGAAGTTGTTGGGCAGATGGATAGTCTTTTGTTGTGGTTAGATATTTACGGTTTATTGCCAAAGTTTGCATCAAATTTTCTGGCAAAAAATTAGATTGCTCAATCGTCATCGCCTTATCAATCTTACTTCCTAGCAATAAATCTATTCCAAGTTTATTCCATGGAGATGCTGTTTTGTTTAAATAAACATGTATTGCATCTCTAAAAGTTGTATTAGTTGCAACTATAGATGTATTAAACTGTACACCAACTAGGTTTTTTAAAAGATCTCTAATTTTAGTTGTACAATTATTGTATAAAAAATCATACTTATAGTTTCTGTTTTCTGGTAGAATGTTGTTTTGCAAATAGTTTTTTATAAGTGTTTCTACACTATCCGAAACATTTAAAACTTGCTCTGTAATATTTCTACTTTCACTATTATAGGCTATAAAAAATTCATACGGATTATCGGTACTTACAAAATAATTCAACTTGCCTTTAACAAATTTTGTATAAAAGTTTGGGTCGTAAAAATCAAAAGTTCCATAGTTAAAAATAATATCTGTTTGCTCGGCACTATCTACTATTCTTATTGCAGTATGACCAAAAATACTATACAAATCCTCACCTGGAGAGCAAGTTAAAACACTAATCTTTAACTTAGACGACTCTCTTTGGGCATTTGCCTGAAGCACCATAAAACACAACAACAACAAAATTACCTTACACCTACTAAACATAAAATTCATTTATGCAAACATATTTATAATTGCTTTGTTTAAAGTGTATGCAAACAATTTTAATTACTGGAGGTTCAGGTATGTTAGGTACTTATTTAAGTAAAGTGCTTTTAGAAAAAGGTTATAAAGTAATCATTGTTGGCCGTTCAAAACAAGCAAGCAATCAACCTAACTTACAATATTTTACTTGGAATTTAGAAAGCCAAACTATAGATGAGAATGCAATTAAGCAAGCAGACGTTATTGTAAACTTAGCTGGTGCAAATGTGGGCAGCAAAAGATGGACTGCAAAAAGAAAAACTGAAATTATTGATAGTAGAGTTAAAGCAGGTAACTTAATTATTAAATCATTAAAAAATATCCCAAATAATGTAAGAACTATTGTACAAGCTAGTGCTACAGGCTGGTACAAAAACAATGGTAACACAGCTAATGTTGAAAGTGAAGCAGCAAATACCGATTTCCTAGGCAGTACTTGTAAACTTTGGGAAGAAAGTATTACACCTGTAGAGCAATTAAATAAAAGATTAATCATTCATAGATTTGGAATAATACTAAGCAACAATGGAGGAGCTTTTAAAGAATTTTTAAAACCAGCAAAATTTAAGTTTGCACCCATTTTGGGAAATGGTAATCAACAAGTAAGTTGGATTCATATTCACGATGCTGCCATGTCAATTTTATTTTCTATTGAACAACAGCATATAAAAGGAATTTTCAATACCGTTTCACCAAATGTTACCACTAATAAAAACTTAATGCACACCATTGCAAAAATGCTTAATGGAAATTTTTATTTTTCATTTCATGTTCCATCTTTTTTAATAAAAATAATTTTTGGAGAGATGAGCGAAGAAGTGTTGAAAAGTACAAATGCTAGTGCATTAAAGTTGGTTGAAGCTGGCTTTAATTTTTCGTATCCAACTTTACATGATGGTATTCATCATTTAATTGAAAACAAAAACATATAACCTTATAAAAACGGAAAAGGCCAGAGATAAAAATCCCAGCCCGTGTTTAATCCGTACCCTATGAAAACAGAGTTTAAAATGCCTTTCTTTTGGTGTAAATATTCGTCTAATTTTCTAACATATATTATAAACGATTTTACTTCTACTTTATTTTGCAATTACAAAAAAAGTTTACATGTTTTTTATAGACACCCACGCACACTTATATGTTGAACAATTTGAAAACGACTACAACGCTGTAATTGCCAAGGCTTTGGATGAGGGAATTCAGAAAATTATTTTCCCTGCAATTGATAGTTCTACCCACGAAGTAATGTTAAAAATTGAAAAAGAAAATCCTACCACTATTCAATGCATGATGGGCTTACACCCTTGTAGTGTAAAAGATGATTATCAAAAGGAAATTGACTTGGTTGAACAATATTTACACACCAATAAATTTGTGGCCATTGGTGAAATTGGTTTAGATTTTTATTGGGACAAAACATTTATAAAACAACAGCTAGCAGCATTTAATCATCAAATGGAGTTGGCTTTACAGTACAAATTACCTATAAATATACATACTCGAAATGCCACACAAGAAACTATAGAAGCAGTAAAGCCATTTGCAAAACGAGGATTAACAGGCATTTTTCATTGTTTTGGCGGAAGTTATGAAACTGCAAAGCAAATTATACAATTAGGATTTAAATTGGGCATTGGAGGTGTGGTTACTTATCCAAAAGCTGGCTTACAAGATACACTTAAACATGTGGAATTAGAGCATATAGTGCTAGAAACAGATGCACCATACTTAACGCCTGTACCATTTAGAGGTAAAAGAAATGAGAGCAGTTATATAAAAATTATTGCACAACAATTGGCAGAAATAAAAGGCGAAAGCATAGAAGAAATTGCATTTGTAACAACAGAGAATGCTAAAAAAATATATGGCTGCTAACCTTATAGAATTACATTTGCAGCCAATTTTTA
>JBMLOR010000231.1:0-5089 GCA_049242865.1 Chitinophagaceae bacterium
GCTTTTAAAAATGTAGTAGAACTTAAAAATGTAAAACTTGACTCGGTTTTACAATGGGAAAAAAACAGAGAAATTACTGGTGCAGCATTACCAAATATTAATGGTAGCATTAGTGCACAGCATTTCTTTAATATTCCTGTAACTGTTTTGCCAGATTTTTTATCGCCAGCTGTATATGGTGTTTTAACACAAGAGGGCGTTAGAAACGGAAGTGGAACACCAATCACAATGCCAAGCAGTTTTGGTACTTTCCCTGCACAATTTGGGGTGCCTTGGCAAGCTAGTGCAGGTTTTACCGTGCAACAGTTATTATTTCAACCAGATGTTTTTGTTGGCTTAAAAGCCAGAGCAACATCTATGAAATATGTAAGTAGCAATATTGATATTGTAAAAGACAGTATTAAAAGCAATGTGTATAGAAGCTACTATGCTGTATTAATTGGTCATAAAAGATTAATGTTTTTGCAAGATGGCATTAAAAGATTAGAAAAACTGTACAAAGATCAAGATGCCATGTACAAACAAGGTTTTATTGAAAGATTAGACCTTGATAAAACCCAAGTAACTTTAAACAATTTAAAAACCACCGAAACTCAAGTTGTACAAGGTGTACATTTAGGTTATAGTGCTTTAAAATTTGCATTAGGAATTAATCAAACCGATAGTTTAGTGCTAAGTGATACTTTAACTGCAAGTACCATAAAAGCAGATTTGCTAGAACTTACCAACACACCAAATTATGATAGTAGATCAGAAATTAGATTGTTGAACAATGTAAAAGCTTTGCAAGAACTCGACCTTCAAAGAAATAAACTACAGTACATTCCTACAATTGCAGCTTTTTGGAATTATAGCAAAAATGCACAACGCCAAAGTTTCGATTTCTTTAAAAAAGGAGATTGGTTTACTACCAATTTAGTTGGCTTTAATATGAATATTCCTATTTGGAATGGTGGACAAAGAGAAAGCAAAACACGCCAAGCAAAAATTAATTTAGAAAAAACAAACAATACTATTTCGTACGTAAAAAGTGCTATTGACTTACAACATCAGGCAGCTAAAATTCAACTTTCATCGGCACTTAGCAACTTAGACAATCAAAAAAGAAACATCGACCTTGCCGAAAAAGTATATCAAACAACTAAGAAAAAATATGAGCAAGGCTTAGGTAGTAGTTTCGAAATTTTACAAGTAGAACAAGCATTAGAAGATGCTCAAAGTAATTATTACATGAGTTTATATGATGCTGTAATTAGCAAAATAGCCTTATTAAAAGCAGTAGGAAAATTATAATTATTATACAATTGAATTAGTAGCAAAAACAATAAAAATAACAAACATGAAATATTTAAAAATAATATCAACAAGCATATTGCTTACCACATTAGTTGCTTGTGGTGGAGGAAAAAAAGAAGGTAACGCTGCGTTAAACGAGAAAAAAATTGAGCTAGAAAAATTAAAAAAAGAAGCTAAATCAATAGCCACAAAAATTAAAGAAGTTGAAGATTTTATAGCAAAAAACGACACAGCTTCTAAAAAACAAGATATAGCTAAACTAGTAACCACAACACCTATTGTTGCTCAAGATTTTGTGCATTATATTGAACTTTCAGGCCATGTAGATGCTGATAATATATCTTATATAAGTCCAAGAATGGGTCCTGGTCAGGTAAAAGCGATTTACGTAAAAAAAGGCGATTTTGTAAATAAAGGTCAACTGTTATTACGCTTAGATGATGCTGTAATAAAACAAAGCATAACTGCAGCAAAACAAAGCTTAGAAACTGTAAAAACTCAGTTAAACTTTGCCAAAGACTTATACAACCGTCAAAACAACTTATGGAAACAAGGTATTGGTACCGAGGTGCAACTAATTAGCAGCAAAACCAATGTTGAAACCTTAGAGCAACAACTTAAAGCTGCTAACGAAAATATAAAAGTAATTCAAGAACAAGCAAATGCCATGAACGTGTATAGCGATGTTAGTGGTGTTGCAGATGAAGTAAATGTTAAGGTTGGTGAAATGTTTGTTGGTGCAAGTGCTATGGGTGCACAAATAAAAATTGTAAATACTAGTAGCTTAAAAGTAGTTACTGAAGTTCCTGAAAACTATGCAGCCAAAGTAAAAGTTGGCAGTAAAGTAGTAATTACAATTCCAGAGTTAAATAAAAATTATAACTCAACTATATCATTGAGTAGCAAAATCATCAATCCAAATAATAGAAGCTTTAGTACAGAGGCTAAGTTGCCTTATGACGGTGTTGTTCGTCCTAATCAAAACGCACAAGTAAAAATCCAAGATTATGCTGCTAAAAACGCTATTGCTGTTCCTGTAAATACTGTTGGTACTGACGATAAAGGAAAGTTTGTGTTTGTAGCTGCAACTGAAAATGGCAAGCTAATAGCTCGCAAAAAAGCCATCATCGTTGGTGAATTAAATGGTAACATAATTGAGGTTAAAACAGGCTTAACTACAAATGATGTTTTAATTACTGATGGATACCAAAATATTTATGATGGGCAATTACTAAAAGCCGATAAATAATTATTTCACACTAAGCTCACCAAGAATGCCAAGCTACAAGAACCTTAAATGGTGTACTTAGTATCCTTTGCTTCTTTGTGTGAAAAAAACAAATTATATGCAAAATATTTTAAATAAATTCAAAGAGTTTAAGCCCACAAGTTGGGCTGTAAACAACAAAACTGCTGTTTACGTAATCACCATTTTGATTACACTTTTTGGCTTGTACAAGTTTAATACAATGCCCAAAGAGCAGTTTCCTGATATTGTTGTACCTACAATAAGTGTGGCTACAGTTTACTTTGGTAATTCTCCTACCGAAATTGAAAACTTAGTAACTCGCCCAATTGAAAAACAGCTTAAAGCTATTAGTGGTGCTAAGGTTAATAAAATTCAAAGTACATCACAACAAGACTTTAGCTTAATTATTATTGAGTTTGATACTGATGTAAAAACAGACATTGCCAAACAAAAGGTTAAAGACGCTATCGATAAAGCAAAATCTGATTTACCACAAGATCTTACCCAACAACCTAATGCACAGGAGTTCGACTTTAGCGAAATGCCCATTATGTATGTTAACGTAAGTGGTAATTATGATGGAATGACACTAAAACGTTTTGCCGATAAAATGCAAGATCGTTTTGAAGAACTTACTGAAATTAACAGGGCTGATATTGTTGGTGCCCCTGTTCGTGAAATACAAATTAATGTAGATCCGTTTAAAATGCAAGCTGCAAAACTTACATTTAACGACATAAGTAATGCTATTGGTTATGAAAACAAAGACATAAGTGGTGGCTTAATCGAAGTTGGCAAAATGAACAGAACCATCAAAGTTAAAGGTCAGTTTGTTTCTGCTTTAGATATGCAAAATATTGTTGTTAAAAACTTACAAGGTGGTGCATTGTATTTACGAGACGTTGCTGAAATTAAAGACACAGTAAAACAAACAGAAAGCTATGCTCGCTTAGATGGAAAAAATGTAGTTACCTTAAATATTTTAAAACGTAGTGGCGAAAACTTAATCGAAGCTGCAGCCAAAGTAAAAGGCATTGTAGCCGAAATGCAAGAAAGTGGTCAAATTCCTCCAAGCAATAAATTAAATGTAGTAATAACTGGCGACTTAAGCAAAGCAACTGCAACCTCTTTTAACGAGTTGGTAAATACCATTATCATTGGGTTTATATTGGTATTAATTGTGTTGATGTTTTTTATGGGTGTAACTAATGCCTTTTTTGTGGCCTTAAGTGTACCACTAAGCATTTTCGTTGCCTTTATGTTTTTGCCTTTGGCAGATTTAATAATTGGCACCCATGTAACCTTAAACTTTATAGTATTATTTGCTTTGTTGTTTGGGTTAGGAATTATAGTTGATGATGCTATTGTGGTGATTGAAAACACCCATCGTATATACAACAACGGAAAAGTTAAAGTAGAACTTGCTGCCAAAGAAGCTGCAGGCGAGGTGTTTATTCCTGTTTTAGCAGGTACATTAACCACGTTGGCTCCATTCTTTCCATTATTATTTTGGAAAGGATTAATTGGTAAGTTTATGATTTACTTGCCAACTATGTTAATTTTAACTTTAGCAGCATCATTAATAGTTGCATTTATCATGAACCCTGTGTTTGCAGTAAGTTTTATGCAACCAGAAGGAAGACAATATGAAAAACCTAAAAACCAAATTTTTAAAGCCAATTGGTTTTGGACATTCATAGTTTTAGGCATTTTACTACACTTAGCTGGCTGGCATGGTTGTGCAAACTTTTTATTAATAATGAGTTTGCTTGGTATACTTAACAATTATGTACTTAGAGATTTAATACACTTTTTCCAAGAGCGTGCCCTACCTGCATTAATGAACAAATACGAAAAGCTTTTACGTTGGATTTTGCAAGGTAAACGACCAGCTTATGCTTTAGTAAGTTTGTTTATACTGTTTCCTATTTCTTTAATTTTATTAATAGCTCGTGGAAACCCAATGGTGTTTTTCCCAAGTGGAGATCCAAATTTTGTATATGTGTATTTAAAAATGCCTGTTGGTACCAAAACAGAAACTACTGATAGTGTTACCAGAATTTTAGAAAACAAAGTGTATAAAATTTTAGCCAATGAAATGCCTAATAAACCTAATGGTATAGTAGAAAGCATTATTACTAATGTGGCAGTTAGTGCTAACGACCCTCAAGATAATAACAGAAGTACACAGAGTAACTTGGGTAGAATACAAGTAAGCTTTTTAGAGTTCGAAAAACGACATGGCAAAAGTACTATGCCATTTAAAGACTCTATTAGAGCTGCTATGGAAATTGGTTATCCTGGTGCTACTATTACAGTTGCACAAGAAAATGGTGGCCCACCAACAGAACCTCCTGTTAACATTGAAATTGCAGGCGATAATTTTAAAGAAATAAGCAAAGTTGCCTACGATTTGCAAAATCACTTAGATACTAATCGTGTATTTGGTGTAGAAGGTTTAAAGTTAGATATTGATTTAGAAAACCCAGAAGTAACCATAAACATTGATAGAGAAAAAGCCATGAAAGAAGGTTTGTTCTCTGC
>JBMLOR010000232.1:0-2164 GCA_049242865.1 Chitinophagaceae bacterium
CATATTTCCATTCCAAGTAATCCCGCCATTGCAATTGATAGTGGCACTGTAGAAATTTGGTTTAAAAACCATGATACCCTATCGTTAGAATGGCAATCGCTAGTTTCAAAAACTTTAGCTTATCAAATTACTATTTATTTTGATAGTTTGTCAGTTTACGATTGGAAGAATAAGAAAGTGCATAATTTCCCAAAAAGAGTAAATGATAATCAATGGCATCATGCTGCATTTGTTTTTAGAAAAAATATATTAAATGGCTCACAATTATATTTAGATGGTGTGCCTTTAGAGAAATCGTTTACGTACGATTTTATATACAATGGTAATGAACTACAAATTGGTGGCAACAATTATGAACCACAATATTTTAATGGTATTTTAGATGATTTTCGACTTTGGAATATCCCAAAAACAGCACAAGAAATTAAAAATAATTACACCAAAGAATTAATTGGCAATGAAGAAGGTCTTGTTATTTATTACAAGTTTAGTGATGGAGTTGCAAATGCAAATAACTTTAATGTTGCATTTGTAGATGATGAAACATCAAACAACTTGGATGGTAAATTGATGGGTTTTCAATTAAAAGATTCATATTCAAACTTTATAAATGATTCTCCAATAAATGCAATAAATAATAATAAATTTCTAAAATATCTTAGGAAAAATAAAACAGAAATCATATTAATTATTATTGGATTATTTGTAGTTTGTATGCTTTTTTATTTTCGACTTTATTATCTCAAAAAAAATAATAAAAAGTTGGCCTTTTTAGTTGATGAAAGAACAAAAGAACTTACCCATGCTTTAGAACAAAAAGATTTTTTGTTGCAAGAGGTACATCATAGAGTAAAAAATAACTTGCAAATGATGAGTACTATGTTGCAATTAGAAATTGAAAATGATAGAACTATTGAACAACAAAAGCCTTTGCTAGAAACTTCGCGAAGATTGTATTGTATGAGCTTGGTACACGAACAGTTATATCGAAAAGAAAATGTTGAGCATGTAAACGCAAAAAACTATATTATAACATTGGTTCAATCAATAAACGAATTGGTGAATACAGATAATAAAATAATTGATTTTAAGCTAAATGTTCCATCTGTTGAATTATCCATCACTAAGTGCTTGCCTATAGGTTTTATTATTTCAGAAATGGTTTCTAATTCCATTCAACATGCTTTTGAACAAGATTTTAAGGGAGCAGAAATTACTATTGATATGTTTAGTAAAGAAAGTGGTTATTTTCAACTCCAAATTAAAGATAATGGCAAAGGAATATCTTATGAAAATCTTATGGAAATTAAAAACAAAGTTTTCAAGAAGGCATTGGGCTTAAGGTTGGTAGATGTTTTTGCAAGGCAATTAGATGGCAGTCTCAATTATAATGTAAACAATGGATTTGGAGTAATTATAAAGTTTAAACCCTAAGTTTTTTTAAAAATAATGAACAACCCTATTAAAGTATTAATTGTAGACGATGAAGCCCTCATTGCCGAGCATTTAGCCCACATTATAAACAAGCATTTTACTTGCATCACAAAACAAGCTCATCATAAAAAAGCGGCCTTACATTGTATTGAAGTGTTTCAACCCAATTTGGTGTTATTAGACATTCGCTTAGATAAAAATGCAGAAGGTATTGATTTAGCCCATTTTATAAACAACACTTATCATCTTCCATTTTTATACATTACCAGCTTTGCCGATGATGCCATTATGCAGCAAGCAATAGCCACCAAACCCTTAGCTTTTATTACCAAGCCATTTAAAGAAGCCGATGTTAAAGCTGCTATTTATGTAGCTTTAAATTATGTAGCTGCTCAGCAAAAAAGCTATGTTGCTATTAAAGATAGCACAACTACTATAAAGCTTCAAAAGCAAGACATTCTATTTGCCGAAACTACCAACGATAGCTATATACAAATAACTACTAAAACCCAAAAATATTTAATACGTAATAGTTTAGAGTGGTTGTTGAGCGAATTACAAGACGATAATTTTATTCGTATCCACCGTTCTTATATCGTAAATATAAAAGCTGCAACTGCTGTTACAAGTACCCATTTAATAATTCAAAACACTCACCTGCCTATTTCAAGAAAACATAAAGAAGAGGTGTTGGCATTTTTGATTAAAAATTAATTTTATTAAAACAACA
>JBMLOR010000233.1:0-1525 GCA_049242865.1 Chitinophagaceae bacterium
GAGAATAAAATTTTGGAATTGACTTTTTTATTTTTCGTTAAAAAATACAACTCTATAAAGCATTAATTAAGCAAAAAGAGTTTGTAATATCAAAACAATTATTGAAAAGTGCTACAAGTATTGGTGCAAATATTGAGGAAGCAAATACAATTCAAACAAAAAAAGATTTTATTGCTAAAATGGCAATTGCATCTAAAGAAGCAAGGGAAACAAAATATTGGTTGAAGTTATTTGATAATAGTCAAATTGTAAAGGATAATTATTCAAGCTTTTTAAACGAAATTGAATTTATAAAAATATTGAAACTAAAATTATAAAAACTAGTCAAGAATCTATTTTAAAATAAGATTTCAAACATTCAACATATAGCATACAACATTCAACATAAAAAACAAATAAAAATGATTGCAAACAATAGACTAAGCGAATCTCAATACCAACAAAACTTTGCAGATATTCATCCACCCTTTGAAACTAAGGATGCTGCAATGGTTGAAGCCAATCGTTGCTTGTTCTGCTACGATGCACCTTGCACTAAGCTTTGCCCCACAAGCATTAATATTCCAAAATTTATTAAGCAAATAACTACAGAAAATATTAAAGGCTCGGCACACACTATTTTTCAATCAAACATAATGGGTGCAGGATGTAGTAAGGTTTGCCCTGTAGAGAAATTATGTGAAGGTGCTTGTGTATATAACAACATGGATGAAACACCCATCAACATAGCTAAATTGCAACGATATTCTACTGAAATAGCCATGAAAAATAATTGGCAGTTGTTTGAACGTAAACCATCAAATGGTAAAAAAGTGGCCATTGTTGGTGCTGGTCCTGCTGGATTAAGTTGTGCTCATGTTTTATCAAGAGAAGGTGTTGATGTAACTATCTATGAAAAGGAAAGTAAAGGTGGTGGATTAATGACTTATGGCATTGCAGCATATAAAGTAACGCCACAGTTTTGTGAAGATGAAGTAAATTATATTTTGGGCATTGGTGGTATTGAAGTAAAGTATAATCAAGAGTTGGGTAAAAATATTTCATTGGAAGAATTACAACAAAAATACGATGCTGTGTATTTGGCAATTGGTGTGGGATTGGCAAATAAGCTACATATTCCTGGTGAAGATTTAGAAGGTGTTGAGGATGCTATTGAGTTTATTTATAATCTTAGAGATAAAGGATTTTCTTCTATAAAAGTTGGAGATAAAGTTGCTGTAATTGGAATGGGCATGACAGCCATAGACGCTGCCACTCAAGCTAAACGTTTGGGTGCAAATGAAGTAACAATGGTTTACAGAAGATCAGAAGCTGAAAAGAACTGCACACAACACGAATTGGATATTGCAAGATTAGATGGATGTGCAACTTTATGGTTGGCTGCACCAAAAGAAATTATTGGCGAAAATGGAAAAGTTAAAGCTTTAGTTTGTGATGTGATGAAACTAGGTGAGCCCGATGCTAAAGGCAAACCTGCACCCATTCCAACTGGAGAAACTATTACATTAGATGTAGATATGGTGAT
>JBMLOR010000233.1:1625-2755 GCA_049242865.1 Chitinophagaceae bacterium
TTAAGAGCTTATGAAGCTGGCTGGGGTGGTGTTGTTTGGAAAACCTTGGGGTCTCAAGTAAAAAACGTTTCGTCTCGTTACAGTGCTGTTGATTATCACGGTAGTCGTGTAATGGGCTTTAATAATATTGAACTCATTAGCGATAGACCACTTGATATAAATCTCAAAGAAATAACAGAATGTGTTAAGCTGTTTCCTGACAGAGCAATGATTGTTTCCTTAATGGCAGATAACAACAGAACTGCTTGGCACGAACTCATCAAAAAATGTGAAGATGCAGGTGCTATGGGTTTTGAACTCAATTTTGGTTGCCCACATGGTATGACTGAACGTGGAATGGGTGCTGCTGTTGGTCAAGATCCAGAAATTGCAAAAATGGTGGTAGAATGGGTAATGGAAAAAGCTACTATTCCTGTTATTACAAAACTTACACCTAATGTACACAGTGTTGTGCCAACTGGTAGAGCTGCTGTTGAAGGTGGCACCAATGCTTTAAGTTTAATCAATACCATTCAAAGCGTTACTGGTGTTGATTTAGACACTTTAGTTCCTAATCCTTATGTAGCTGGCAAAAGTGTTTTTGGTGGTTACTGTGGCCCTGCAGTTAAACCTATTGCATTAAAAATGTTAACCACTATTGCACAAGATGATTTAACCAAAAAAGTTCCCATTAGTGGTATTGGTGGCATCAGTACTTGGAAAGACGCAGTTGAGTTTATGCTTTTAGGCTCAAGCACAGTACAAGTTTGCACAGCTGCTATGAAACACGGTTTTAGAATTGTAGAAGATATGTGCGAAGGTTTAAATAATTGGATGGATGAAAAAGGCTTTAAAACATTAGATGACTTTATTGGCAAAAGTGTTGAAACCATTACGCATTGGGAAGATTTAGACATCAACTACCATCACATTGCAAAAATCAATCAAGATAAATGCATCCATTGTGGCTTGTGTTATATTGCTTGCGAGGATACTTCTCATCAATCCATCAATCTAACAAAAGGCAATCCTTACAACACTTACACTGTTAAAGAAGAAGAGTGTGTTGGCTGTAATTTGTGTAAACTTGTGTGTCCTGTTGATAATTGTATAACAATGGAAGAACATCGTGTTGCCCCAGAATATATCAA
>JBMLOR010000234.1:0-19944 GCA_049242865.1 Chitinophagaceae bacterium
TTTCCTGTTGCATTTGGTTTTCCATTTAAATGATATGATTTAAAAATGCTATCGGCATAGCCATTTTTATAATATCGTTCCAAAAGAACTTGCCCATTACCATGATAGTATTTATATAGTCCATCTAAGAAATGGTTTTTTACATTGCCTTCAATTTTTGGTTTGCCGTTATAATTTTTAAAGTTAAACTTACCTTGCCCTTTGTTAAAAAACTGATCCTCAATTACTTTTCCTAGAGTATCAAATTGGGTAGTACGAGAAAACCACCCATTTAAAGTTTGTTCTTCGTAATCGATTTTTCCATTTGGGTGATAGTATTCTACAAAACCTTCATCTTCATCATTTAAATAAAATATTGTTTTTTCTAATTTTCCTAGATTATCATAATATTTAAATTCACCTTGTTTTAAACCATCTTCATAAAATCCTTCTTCTTGAATGGTATTGTTTCTGTTATAAGCTACATAATATCCTTCGGCTTTATCTTTTACATAATTTACTTCACTTTCTTTATTGCCATTTTTATAATAGGTTGTTTTTAAGCCATCTAGTTCACCATTTTTATAGTTTTCTTCACTTTTTATTTTTCCATTATTGTAATAAAATGTGGTTTTTCCGTTTCTATATCCCTCTTTTGTAAAGTAACCTTCACTTGTTTTAATGCCATTGTAGTTATAAAAAATTAAGTTAGCATCTCCTCGTTTGCTTGTGGTGTTGCTGTAAGCCTCTCCTTTGCTATTGTAAAAAGTAATTTCTCTTAATCTTCCTTTTTCAAAAATTGTTTCACAAAATATTTTGCCATTTTCATAAAACTCTTCACTCTTGCCTTCAATTTTATTTTTTATGTAGGTAATTTTCTTTTCAATTTTACCATTTTCGTGATAATAAACTTGTTCTCCATCTAAATCACCTTTTAAATAATTTAGTAAAGCTTTTTGCTTGCCAGAGTAATAATATTCTTTCCACACACCTTGCTTTTCGCCATTCTCTAAAGTGCCAGTAAAATAGAGATTGCCGTTGTAGAAAAATTCTTTGTATAAACCATTTTGCTTGCCATTGTTGTAGGTGCCAGTAATTTTTGTACTTCCATTGGCATGAAAGGTTTTAAAAGTACCATCATATTCTTCGTTTGTAACACCACCTTCAAACTCAAGTAAACCTCTTGTGCTATATGTTTTTAATAAGCCATTGGTTTTGCTGTTTTCGTAAGTGCCTTGTTTTCTTAAACTTCCATTATAAAACCAATTGGTAAACTTGCCATTTGCTTCGTTGTTTTGATATTGTTGTAGTGAACTTTGTACACCATTATCGAAATATGTTTTTAACTCACCTTCTACACTTCCGTTGTTATAGGTTGCAATTTCTTTTAGTGTACCATTATTGTGATAAAATTTCCATGGCCCATCTTTTTTGCCAGCTTCATTAAAATTGCCTTCAGATTTTAATTCTCCGTTACTATAAAAAAACTTGCAATCGCCTACAAATTCATATTCTTTTCCAATTAATTTTCTATTGCCAATAGCTATAGTTACACTTTCGTAGGTGTAATATCGTTTGGTTATAGCTGCTCTTTTATTAAATTCTAGTTCTCGGGTTTCTCTAATTTCATCAAAATATGGAAATATGTTTTCGTCTGAAAATTTAATCAGATCTTTCTTATTTCTTTTTACATAGTCGTTTATGGATTTGCTGTTTAAACCAGAGAAAATAAAGTAGGTAAATTTTTCAAAATCTTTCTTGAATATTTTTTCAAAAATTGGCACATAAAATTGATTGTAAAATCCCTTATCAGCGTCAGAAAAATTAGTTTTTTCCATCACCACTTGAATTTGCTTAATTACTCCATCTTCTAAACTACTTTTGGCTTTATACTTTTTATCAAGAGCTATTTTGCTCAGTAAAATTTCTTGTTGTTCACTAAAATTATCTTCATCGCCAAAGTTGTTGTTTATTTTTTTGGTAACATCATCGTTAGCGTTAGCAATATCTAATAAACTTCTTACTACATTGCCAGCATATCTGTTGTCTGGGTTTAGCATAAGATTAGTACAATAAGCAAACATGGCTTGTACCGGTTTACCTTGCTCTACAGAAATTTTCCCTAAGAAATAATGAGCTGAGGTATAAAAAGGATTAATGAGCAAACACTGCTTAAAATTGCTGGCAGCTTCGTTGTATTTTTCTTTTCGATAGTATACAACCCCTTTGTTAAAAAAGGATAAATAGTTGTTTTTATCGTTTGCAATAATTTTATTGTAATTGGCAATAGCGGCATCAAAATTGCCTAATTCATCTTCGGCGTTTGCAATAAGGTTTAGCCATTTATTTTTATTTTCAGGAAACAATTTTAAGCCAAGTTCAGCAGCATTTTTTGACTCTAAAAAGTTACTGTCGCTGTAATAGCTTAACGAAAGTTCGTGCAGTGCAGTAATGTAGTTAGTATCGTTTCTGTTTACTTGTTTGTACAAAGCAATGGCCTCTTTGTATTTTTTTTCATCGTGTAGTTTAATGCCTTTTTCAATTAGTACGCCACTGGCATCTGGTTTGTTTTTTTGCTGTGCAATGGATGATGTAGCTGCAAATAGCAAACAAAGTAGGGTTTTTTTTAGTATAGTCATTGTAAGTGTTTTTTCTTGACTTCAATATTAATAATAAAAATATCATAAGATAATTTTAAGCCAACTTTATTTTCAATAATTTTTTTGATGCTTAAAATTCAGGAAATTTTAATATTACAAGCAAGCAATTAAATGTTTATTAACTTAGTAATAAATGGTTTTAAAATACCATTTTTTTAAAAACCCTACATTTGAATTAATTTTAAAAAACGATGTTATGCCTTTGAGTAAAATTGCAGGAATTGGCAAGTATGTTCCTGAAAATGTATATACCAATCAAGACCTCACAAAATACATGGATACGAGTGATGAATGGATTGTTGAACGTACAGGAATTAAAGAACGTAGATACGCCCACCGTACCCAAGAAACTACAACAACCATGGCTGTTGAAGCTAGTAAAATAGCTATTGAACGAGCTGGAATTACACCACAAGATATTGACTTTATAGTTTTTGCAACACTAAGCCCCGATTATTATTTTCCTGGTTGTGGAGTACTGCTGCAAAGAGCAATGAAAATGAAAGAAATTGGTGCATTAGACGTAAGAAATCAATGCAGTGGATTTGTATATGCACTTAGTGTTGCAGACCAATTTATAAAAACTGGTATGTACAAAAACATATTGGTTGTAGGAAGTGAAAAACACAGTTTTGGCTTAGATTTTAGCACTAGGGGAAGAAATGTTTCAGTAATTTTTGGCGATGGAGCAGGTGCAGTGGTTTTGCAACCAACTACAAAAGATAATCAAGGAATATTAAGTACTCATTTGCATAGCGATGGAGAAAGTGCCGAAATTTTAGCCATGTACAACCCTGGTACACATGCCAATTATTGGCAAGAGCAACAATATGCACATTTTGATGATGCCGAAATTGGCCAAATGTTTATGAGTCATAATATGATTGATGATGCTCAAAACTTCCCTTTTATGGATGGCCCAAGTGTATTTAAAAAAGCAGTTGTAAAGTTTCCTGAAGTTATTATTGAAGCATTAGAAGCAAATGGCTACCAATCTACTGATATTAATATGCTTATCCCTCATCAAGCCAATTTGCGTATAAGCCAGTTTGTGCAACAAAAACTTGGGTTAAGCAACGATCAGGTGTATAATAATATTCAAAAATATGGCAATACCACAGCGGCAAGTGTGCCTATTGCTTTGTGTGAGGCTTGGGAAAGTGGTAAAATAAAAGATGGAGATTTGGTTTGTTTGGCTGCTTTTGGTAGTGGATTTACTTGGGCAAGTGCTTTGCTAAAGTGGTAATTTAAATAAACAAGTTTCAATTTTAACAGCTTATTATAACCACAATCGTTACACTTTTGTAACGTAATAAAAGAACATGAATTCAGAAGACAGAAAAATAATTTTTTTAATAAACCCAATTTCTGGAACCTCAAAAAAAGAAGTTGTTCGAAAATTAATAGAAAAAGAAACAGCCCAAAATAATATTCCATTTGAAATATTACCCACAAATGCTCTAGGAAATTACAGTTTTGTGGAAGATAAAATACGAAATGAGCAATACACAGATGTTGTAATTGTTGGTGGCGATGGTACAGTAAACCAAGTAGTGCAAGCTTTAAAACATGTTGACGTTAGATTTGGAATTATTCCTGTGGGTAGTGGCAATGGACTTGCACGAAGTGCCAATATTCCCATGAAGCCTCAAGCTGCTTTGGCTTTAATTTTTAGCGGAAAAAGCAGTTTTGTGGATGCTTTTATGGTAAACAATCATTTTTCTTGTATGCTAAGCGGAATTGGTTTTGATGCTGAAGTGGCTTATCAATTTTCTACCAAAGCAACAAGAGGATTATTAAGCTATACACAACAAAGTATTATAAATTTTTTTAAAGCACAACCATTTCAGTTCGAGGTAGTTTTGCCAGAATTACGATTTTTTACCGATGCATTTTTTATTAGTATTGCCAACAGCAACCAATTTGGAAATAATGTAACTATTGCACCAAAAGCACTTTTAAGTGATGGATTGTTAGACGTGGTAATTGTACAAAAAATGAACAAAGCCAAACTACCTTTTGCCATTTTACAACAAATAAGAGGAAACAACAAACTGCAAACATTGGTAGAAGAAACTACAAAAAAGAATGTAATTTATTTTCAAACTCCTAGCTTAGAAATAAACAATTTAAAACTTGCACCTTTACATATTGATGGTGAGCCAAAAGAAACCTCCAATAGTTTTTCAATATCAATTTTACAAAAATGTTTTAGGTTAATTCATTAGCCCCTAAAAACAAAAAAGGGTCAGGGATAAAAATCCCAACCCGTTTTAAAATCCAATATCCTATGAAAAACCAAGGCGAAAATATTAAATATTTTATCAAATTGTTTAACTTTTAGAAAAAATGTGTAAAAAATACACAGTTTTTTTAAATTAATTTTAAGTCGTTTTCGCTAAGGCTAAAAAAATCGTTTATGTTTTAGTCTAAAAACAATACAACTAATAAACTAATTTACTAATGTTAAAGAAAACTTTTGAAAACCTACTATTACAATATTGTACTAACGATGCTTTGATAAACGAATATTGGGTAGAAATTGAAAAAAAATATTCAACCAAAAACAGGTATTATCATACTTTACAGCATTTAGAAAACTTATTGTTAGAATTAAACTTGGTGAAAGATAAAATTGAACATTGGAACGTAGTATTGTTTTCATTGTTTTATCATGATATTGTTTACAATTGTTTTAAAACAAATAATGAAGAAAAGAGTGCAAGTTTGGTAGTAAAGCGATTGCAGCAATTAGAAGTTTCAGCACAAGATATTGGTTGGTGTGTTCAGCACATTTTGGCAACAAAAAATCACCAAATTTCGAGCAACAATGATGTAAATTTTTTCACGGATGCCGATTTATCAGTTCTTGGTAAGAGTTGGAATATTTATGAAGATTATTTTATTTGTGTACGAAAAGAATACATCATTTATCCAACATTTATTTATAACAAAGGCAGAAAAAAAGTGTTACAACATTTTTTAAATATGAAAAAAATATACAAAACTGATTTCTTTTTTGATACTTACGAAAAACAAGCAAGGATAAATTTACAGCGAGAATTAGAAATTTTAAACCAATAATATTAACTAAAAAACCCTGCTTGTTGCTTTAACAAACAGGGTTTTTTAGTGCTTTGGTAAATTTTATTTTTTTAAAACCAATTTTAAAACTTCTACCATTTTATTTATTTTATCTTGCAATTGCTCTTCTGTCCAAACTAAACTTATTGCTGTACTTATGCATCTACTCATAATGGCATCACTTTTACTAAAGTCTTGATTTTGTAATTTTTCTAAGGCAGTTTGTTGCTCTGTAGATAATGCATATAAGCTTTTAACTTGTTTTAAGTGATCCCATTTTTTTATGTAATGCCAGTTGTTATCGTACCAGTAAAAGTTACCTGCTAAGATTCCTCTCAATTTCATTTCTGCTGCAAAAGCTCTTGTAAGCTCTTCTGTTGGTAAAAACCAGCTCAAAAAGCTGCAACTATCACCATCTTCATCTGGCACTTTTCTAAAACTTATTTCGCTAAATTGAGATAAGGCTAATTTTAGTTTTGTTTGATTTTTACGTTGAATGGCTAAAAAATTGGGTAATTTTTCAATTTGTGCCAATCCAACAGCTGCATGTAATTCACTTATTCTAAAATTATAACCAAGATATGGATGTAAATCTGCACCTCTATCAACTCCTAAATGGTCATGACCATGATCGGTAAACAAATCAGATTTTGTATATACATCTTTATTGTTTGTCATTACAACACCACCTTCGCCACAAGTAATTGTTTTTACAAAATCAAAGCTAAAAGTACCTGCATGGCCAATGGTACCTAATTTTTTGCCTTTGTAAGTACCACCAATGCTTTGGCAAGCATCTTCTAATAAAATTAAATTGTTGAGTTCGCAAATTGTTTTAAGAGCGTCTAAATCTGCCATGCTACCACACATGTGAACAGGCATTACACATTTAGTTTTTGGGGTAATTGCTGCTTGTACTGCAATTGGGTTTAAGGTTAATGTTTCATCTACATCTACCAAAACAGGAATTGCTCCTGTACTTAGTACAGCCTCAAAACTTGCCACAAAAGTAAAACTTGGCATAATTACTTCGTCGCCTGCACCAATACCTAAGGCTGCCATAGCAGTAGTTAAAGCAGCAGTTCCACTACTTGTAAGGTGTGCATAGTTGCAACCAAAAGTGGTACAAATGGCAGCTTCTAATTCTTTGCTTTTCCACATGCCGTTTCTTGGGGCATCAAATCCATAACGCATTAAAATTCCTGTATCTAAAACATCGTTTACGTGTTTTTTTTCTTCGGCTCCAAAAAGTTCAAATCCCGGCATAATTCAAATTTTATAATATGCAAATGTATATTGTAAGTTATAATTATGGTATAGATTGTTTAATTATAAATATTAAACATTAGTGACTTGCTTTGGCCTTTTTTTCTAAAAAAGCGTAGGTAGATTGTTGGCTTCTTATTGGTTTTTCTTTACCTCTTTCTACAAACTTATTCAGTTGGTTGTTATCTAGCAGCCTTGCTTTTACATTGTCAGACAGTTGAATTTGTAAAATTTGTAGAATTTCTGTTTGAAGTTTTGGATTTAAAATAGGCACGGCAGCTTCTATTCTGTGATCTAAATTTCTTACCATCCAATCGGCACTGCTTAAGTAAACTTTTGGTTTTCCATTATTGCCAAAAGCAAAAACTCTTGCATGCTCTAAATATTCATCTACAATACTAATTGCTTTAATGGGTGGTTTAGATTTTTTGTTGTGAAAAACTGCACAATAAATACCTCTTACAATAAGACTAACTTGAACACCATTGTTGTGAGCATCTTGTAACTTTTGAATTAAAATAGCATCACTTAAAGAATTGGTTTTGATAATTATAGAAGCTGGTTTGTTTTTTTTAGCCGATTTTATTTCGTTGTTTATGAGCGTTATTAATTGATTTCTTAAGTTATTTGGGCAAAGCAATAGTGTTTTACATTGTTTAAGTGGAGCATCACCTTTTTGCCAGTTTTGTAAGTAGTTAAAAACTCTATTTACATCGTTCATAATAGTTGCATTGCTTGTAAGTAAGCAATGATCGGCATATACGGTTGCTGTTTTTTCGTTTAAGTTACCTGTACTTACAAAACCATAGTGAAGAATTTTGTTTTGTTTTCGTTTTTTTATTACACAAAGTTTGGCATGAACTTTCATTTTTGGAACACCCAACAACACTTTTACGCCTTCATCTTCTAAAATTTCTTTCCATTCTAAATTAGCTTCTTCATCAAATCTTGCTTTAAGCTCTAGCATTACAACTACTTCTTTGCCATTACGAGCAGCATTTATAAGTGCATTGATAACTTTAGAGTTTTCTGCCAATCGGTAAGCAGTTATTTTTATAGAAATTACTGTGGGGTCAATGGCTGCTTCTCTAAGTAAATCAATTATACCATTAAAATTATGGTAGGGAAAATGAAGCAATACATCTTGCTTTTCGATAACATCGGTAACCCTTTTATTTATTTTAAGCAAAGGGTGTTCAAAAGGTTTTTTGCGAATAGTATTGTTTTTAGAAACACTTGGAAAATCCATGAAATGCCTAAAATTATGTATTCGCCCACCGGGAATAATATTGCTTTTTCTGTTAAGTTCTAATTTGCTTACAAGGTATTGAAGCAGCCCTGCGTCCATTTCTTTATCATACACAAATCGTACAGTTTTTCCTTTTCTTCGGTTTTTTAAACCTTTTTCCATTCGTTGAATGAAGGTTTCTGTAAGGTCGTTATCTAATTCAATTTCTGCATCTTTAGTTACTTTAAAAATCCATGAATTAAATTGCTCAAATCCGAAGTAAGAAAATATGTATGGCAAGTTATATCGTAAAATATCTTCTAATAAAATGATATGTTTTTCGCCATTGGGGCTAGGTAAAATAATAAATCTACCATTATTTTTTACAGGCACTTCAATTAAAGCATATTGCTGTTGATATGCAGTTTCTTGCTTACTCATTACTACCCCTAAATAAATACTTTTTTCTCTTAAATAAGGTAACTGAGTCAAGCTTTGAATCATTAAAGGAATTACGGAGCTTCTTATGTTTTCTTCGAAATAGTGCTGTACAAAAGTTTGTTGAGTTTTGGTAAGTTGTTTTTCGGTTTTTATGAATATTTTTTCTTTTTTTAATTCATGAATGATGTTAGTCCAAATTCTATTAAATTCATTTTGTTGCTGTAAAACAATAGTTTGAATTTCGTCGAGAATTTTTTGTGGATTGTTTTCGAGGTGCATGTTTAGTTTTTTTCTTTTTTCAGAAAACTCAATCATGCGTTTTAAGGTAGCCACTCGAACTCTAAAAAACTCGTCGCTATTATTGCTAAAAATTCCTAAAAATCTTATACGTTGCTGCAGGGGCACAGTATTATCGTTAGCTTCTTGTAAAACACGTGCATTAAAGCTTAGCCAGCTAATATCTCTTGGAATTATTTTTTTAGCAATCATGGTACAATTATAGGAAATGTAATAAGTTGTGGAGCCTAGTTACAAAAATTTAACATAAAAAAAGCCCTAAATGCTAGGGCTTTTTAATTAGTTGCTATGAATTATAAAATCTAAAACATCGGGTAACGACTTTTTGAAAATAACATTACTCGGTATTTCTTTTTTATAGTTATGTGTGAGTACTCCTGAAATTAATAATTTAGAATGTGGTAATCTTTCTTTTACTTTTAATAAAAACTTTTCGAAATTAAAATTATGTGCAACACTTGTAAGATGACTGTATAATAAATCAGGTTTTTTGATGTTGATTACATAATCTAAATCTTTAAGAGGGATATTAGCACCTACATAAAATACTTTTACTCCTCTTGATTTTAATAGATATTGTACAAAAAGTAAACCAAGTTCGTGGTGTTCACCTTCGGGTAAAAACATTAAAACTTTTTTTGGATTACTCAGTACAGGGTTTGCACTATCAATACCTACAATTAGTTTTTGGCGAATGATATTGCTAACCAAATGTTCTTGAGCAGGATTGATGTGATTTGTTAGCCATAAAATTCCAACACGCTCTAAAAAAGGGAAAATAATATTATTAATAGCTTTTTCTATACCTCTTTGGGCGATGTATTGGTTTAATTGATTTTCAAATTCATCAAGTTCTAAATCAACCAAACTGCTGATGAGTTGGTTTACTAAACGTTCTTGTTGAGCTTCGTGGTGAACTAGGGTATTTATTTTTTCTTTTAATACCTCTTCACTCATTTTATCAATATGTGATATTTTATATCCATATTTATTGAGCAAGGCAATGTTGAGCACCATTTTGAGCTCGTTATTGCTGTAGTATCGAATATTAGTATCTGTTCTTTGGGGTTTAAAGAGAGAATATCTTTGTTCCCAAATACGTATGGTATGTGCTTTTATACCACTCAAATTCTCCAAGTCTTTAATCGTAAAAGCGTTCATAATACTCTTATTACAAATAGGTTGAAAAAAAGTTTAGTAAAAAAGGTAAAATTTAATTTTTGTTTAACCTATTAGCATTGATTATCAGAATATTAAGACAATTGTGCCAAATAATCGCCATAACCACTTTTTGCATATAGCTTAGCCAAAACCATTAATTGTTCTTTATTAATGAACCCCATTCTGTAGGCCACCTCTTCTATACAACCAATTTTGTTGTTTTGTCGTTTTTCAATTACTCGTACAAATTCGCATGCATCGCTGTAACTGTCAAAAGTTCCAGTATCGAGCCATGCAGTTCCTCTGTTCATTACCCCAACTTGCAAAGTTCCTTGTTGTAAATACCATTTGTTTACATCTGTAATTTCATATTCACCTCTAGGGCTAGGCTGTACATTTTTTGCTACTTCTACAACTTTGTTATCGTAAAAATATAAACCAGGTACAGCATAATTGCTTTTAGGTTGAGTTGGTTTTTCTTCGATAGACTTTGCTACTTTATTTTCATCAAACTCAACTACACCATATCTTTCAGGGTCGCTAACTTCATAAGCAAAAATTGCAGCACCTTCTACATTATTAAAACTTTGTACCAATTTACTAAAGCCTGCACCATAAAAAATATTATCGCCAAGAATTAAAGCAACCTTATCGTTGCCAATAAATTTTTCACCTATTACAAAAGCTTGGGCTAAGCCATTGGGTTTTTCTTGCACTGCAAACGAAAACTTGCATCCAATTTCTTCGCCTGTGCCTAGTAGTTTTTTAAAAGAACTTTCATCTTCGGGTGTGGTGATAATTAAAATTTCGTTTATACCTGCTAGCATTAAAACACTCAGTGGATAATAAATCATTGGTTTATCGTACACAGGCATTAATTGCTTGCTTATACCTTTTGTAATGGGGTATAATCTTGTACCACTTCCTCCAGCTAAAATTATTCCTTTCATTTTAATACTTTATAAAGGTGAAGATTAAGTTAATTGTTAGTTATATTGTTTAAAAATTATAGCTAAAATTGATGCTTTAATTCATCAAAACTAGGTAAAATGGCATCTTTAGGAGATAGTATAACACTTTGATTATCAATTTGCCAATCTATGTTTAGAGTTTTGTCGTTAAACAAAATTCCACCTTCGCTTTCTTTATTATATAAATTATCGCACTTATAAAAAAAAGTAGCAGTTGAACTTGTAACTACAAAACCATGACCAAAACCACGAGGTACAAATAATTGTAAATTATTAGTGGCTGTAAGTTCTAATGTAAACCATTTGCCAAAAGTTGGAGAATTTGGCCTTAAATCTACAGCTACATCAAGCACACTGCCTTCTAAAACTCTTACAAGTTTTGCTTGGGCGTGCTCCCCTTTTTGAAAATGAATACCACGTAATACACCAAACGTAGATTTTGATTGATTATCTTGTACAAAATTTACATCAATACCTGTTTGGTTTTTAAATTTTTGTTGATTAAAACTTTCAAAAAAATAGCCTCTATCGTCGTTAAAAACGGTATTTTCAATAATAAAGCAATCTTGGAGCGGGGTTTGTGATATTTTCATTTTGTTTTTTACACTAAGCAACAAAGGATACTAAGAACACAAATTGCTTTTTGTTAATGTTTAAATTAAAAAATTATCTTCCAGCATACATATTTTCGTAGTAGTTGGCATAGTTGCCACTAGTAACATTATTAAGCCATTCTGTATTTTGCAAATACCAATCGATTGTAATGGCTAGTCCTTCTTCAAAAGTTACACTTGGTTTCCAACCTAGTTCTTTATTAATTTTTGATGCATCAATGGCATAGCGTCTATCGTGCCCTGGTCGATCTTTTATATAAGTAATGAGTTGTTCACTTTCGCCTAAACTTCTTCCTAATTTTTCATCCATTTGTTTACATAAAAGTTTTACTAAGTCGATATTTTTCCACTCGTTAAACCCTCCAATGTTATAGGTTTCTCCCACTTTTCCATTGTGAAAAACTGTATCAATTGCAACTGCATGATCTTTTACAAACAGCCAATCTCTAGTATATAAACCATCGCCATAAACTGGTAATGGTTTTTTGTTGATGATGTTATTGATAAATAATGGAATGAGTTTTTCGGGAAAATGATTTGGGCCGTAGTTGTTGCTGCAGTTGCTGATAACTGTATGCATGTGATAAGTTTCGGCATAAGCTCTTACAAAATGGTCGCTACTAGCTTTACTTGCACTATATGGGCTATTAGGACTATAAGATGTGGTTTCTGTAAACAAACCAGTTTCGCCCAAAGCTCCATACACTTCATCTGTGCTTACATGGTAGAATAAGTGGTTAGCTAAATTTTCTTTCCAAAAGTCTTTGGCAGTATTTAGCAAGTTTACAGTTCCAACAATATTAGTATAAACAAAATCTAAGGGAGAGAGGATGCTTCTATCAACATGGCTTTCTGCAGCTAAATGAATAACATCGGTAATTTTATGTTTTACAAAAACTTGTTTTAAAGCATCGGCATCTAAAAGGTTTACCTTTTCGAAGGTATAATTTGGAAATTGATCTACATCTTTTAGATTCTCAAGATTGCCAGCATAAGTAAGGGCATCTAAATTAACAATGTTGTAGTTGGGGTATTTGTTTACAAATAATCGTACAACATGGCTACCAATAAAGCCAGCACCACCAGTAATTAATATATTTTTCATGTTTTGCTCACAAAGAAACGAAGGACATTAAGTACCAAAGTTTCTTATTTTATTTCTTAAGATTGCAAATTAACAGTTCAAATTTTATTAATCATCTTCACTACCCATAAAAAATGACATTTTATCACTTTTTTCACTAAGTTCTGGTTTTACAGGAGTAGCCCCAAACTTGCAGGTATTGTTGTTAGGAGATCTATCAATTAGTTTTAAATAAGGATCAATGCCTGCACTATAAGGAAGTTTATTTACAATGTAGGTAAACGTTTTGGCAGTACTATCCATTTTTACACGTTCAAAAATCAGGGGTTTTTCAGTAGATTTTCCGTTTACTTTATCTTCATAAAAAACGCCAATATCAACATAATCGTTTACAGGTGCTTTTTTTGGATTTCCTCTTTCATCGTTATAAAACTTTGCAGTTGCTACTGTTAACGAAACTTCGTAAGTGTTATTTTTTAATGGCTTGTAGGAAAGTTTTTTTATATAATTCTCATACAAAGTAATTTTTTCGAACATATCGCTTACTAAATATTGTAAACTATCTGGCGTAGCATTTTTTAGGTAGCTTACAAATTCAAAGGCTGTTGTGTATGGTGGTTGCTGAAATTTTACTTTATTGATGTAAGCTTTTAAAGCATTGTTTAAATTATCTTCTCCAATATAATCTTTAAGAGCATACATAATTACACTGCCCTTATTGTAATGAATGTATTGTTGATTTTCTACAAGCATTAGTGGCATTTCTTTTTTGCGTTCAAAAGTTCTTCCTTGTAAGTAGGTGTCCATTTCGTATTTCAAAAACTTTTTCATAGCATCTTTACCATATTCTTTTTCCATAACCATTAAAGCACTGTATTGGCTCATGGTTTCACTCATAAGTACACTGCCTTGAACGTTGGCACCAATCACTTGATGTGCCCACCATTGGTGTGCTACCTCATGGGCTGTAACATAAAAAGGAACATCAATACTTAATGGATCTTTATCATCAACCTTTAAAATAAACCCAATAGATTCAGAAAAAGGAATAGTATTTGGGAAAGATTGGGCAAAGCTATTATACCTAGGAAACTCAATTATTCTTACTTGCCTGTGTTGGTAAGGCGAAAAATTCTTTGAGTAATAATCGAGTGATTGTTTCATGGCCTTCATCATTCTATTTAAGTTGTACTCATGGCCTTTGTTGTAATAAATTTCTAAACTAATACCTTGATGTATTTCTTTTTTTACTTCATATTTTGCACTTAAAAATGAATAAAAGTTTAAGATAGGACTATCCATTTTGTAGCTAAAATAATGGCGACCATCTTTTTTCCATTCTTTTTGTAAATAGCCAGGAGCAATGGCAGTTTGTCCTTCATCTGTACTTACTGTTGCTTCAAATCTTATCCAATCGGCATCGTTAGAAATGTAAGTATTCATCATGGCAGCACTATCGCTAATGTTTGCCATTCGTTCTTTAGGCTTTAAGCCATATTCTTTACGTGCAGTATTTTGGCTCAGCTCGTTATCGCTATTATAACCAAAACTTGGAAACAATTGATTGTTTAAAAAAGTACCATTATCTACAATTACACCAAGTGTATTAGCTTTATCGTAATAATTTTTTGGTTGGTAGTGCATGTCAAACTCAAAATCAATGGAGTCGTTTGGTTGTAATGGTTTTTCTAGTTTAATAATTTTAATGCCATAAAGTTTGTCTGTATTAATAACTTTATGAGGCACTACAACTTCCATTTTTTTATAACTGAAATTACTTTTAGCGTCATCGCTTAAATAGTTGATAAACAAAGTGTCTAATGGTAAGTTGTGTTTGTTTTTTAATGTATAAACTCCTTTAGCATTAATTTCTTTTGCTTTTGTAAATAAATCAATATAAACTGAAGTAGCTACAATTCTTGGTTGTAATAGATGTTGGTAATGTTTGTATTTTTTTTCAAAATCGGCAGCTTCTTTTTCTCTAGTTTTTGGCGATTTACTACTTTGTACAACTTTTTCTTGATAAAAAATGTAACTGCCAAAACCAATACTTATTGCCATAAATAGGAGGAATAATAGCTTGTATTGGTTGTTGATGAAATACTTTGATAATTTTATTCTTTGCAGTAATCCTTTTTCCTTACCTCTAGCAAAAGCTAGTATTGCAATCATACAAAGCAACATGCACATGCTCATCCAAAAAATTCTAAAAAATGGTAATTGAATAAAGTTAATGCCAAACCCATTCATGTCAGAAAACTCATTACTTGCTCCATTACCATTAAAATCTAACAAAAACAAATCCCACTCCATTAAACCTACAATAACAGGAATTATAATGGTGGCAACAAGTATAAAAAATATGCCTAAATATTTATTGCTGCTTAAGGTTTGAATAGCAAGGCAGCCTGCAATACTTACACTACCAAAAAGTACAGCACTAAAAAGTTGATTTAAGTATTGTATATAATCTATCACATAGCAACCATCTATTATTTGTATTAAAATTCCTGTAAAACAAGATATTAATACAAACAGAAGAAAAGCTAAAAGTAACCCCAAAAACTTAGAAATAAAAAGAGAGGCATTTGATATAGGGGATGAACCCACTAGTTCTACTACTTTAGCTTCTCTTTCTCTCCAAATAACTGTTCCACAATAAAAAAGAATAAATATGTACACCATTGCTTCAAACGCACCTACAATTCTTAAAGCTTTGTAAGTAACTAAATAAGTTGGTGTATTATACATTTCGCCACTGCCTGCTTTTAATACAACAAAAGTTATTGAAACAGCCAAAATAAGCATGATAATGTAAAACACACTTTTTACAATTTTGCTAAACTCAAACTTTGCTAAATGCCAGTTACGTTGCCAATTTGCTGTTGATGTAAACGTTTGTTTTGCAGCATAAATTTTAAAAGACCCATCTTCTGCAAGGCTGCTTTCTTTCTCTTGATTTTTGCTTTTAAATAAATTAAGTGGTTGTAAAAATTGAGAAAAGCTAAATCCGTAATAGCTAATTGCAGTAATTAGCAATGAAATAGAAAGCCACAATAATCTATTTTGTAGTAAAACACCTTTAAGAGGTATAGCGTTTTCATTTCTTTCTGCAGGGCTCCAATACTCTGTAATTAAACCTAAAGCTTTTGAACCAGAAGGATCTAATAATGCAGCAATAGTTTTGTTTTCAATATTTGAAGTGATAGAGTTTGTTGCTAAATTGATTACAAATAATACAATAGCAATGATGTAGGCTGCTGATGTGTTTCTGAAATAAGTAGTAATTGAAAAAAATATCGAACCCAATAAAAGGATGTTAGGAATTACAAAATAAATAAAAGGATTTATAAAATTAATGGCCTTAAACTCGCCAACATAATCTGTGCCTAAACCAGGTAATAGCCCAATAAAATAACCCAAAACAACGCCAGAATATACTAGCACACAAATAAGAAAACTACCAAAAAATCTACCAAAAAAATAACCAAATTTTGTAATTGGTTTGGTATAAAACAATGCATGTGTATTGTACTCATAATCTTTTTGAATAGCAGTAGCCATGATAGATATAAGTAAAATGTTGCCTATTAAACCAGTGAGCCCACTGCTAGAACTACCAACTACATTGGCAATTGTTATGGCAGAGTTGGCAACTACAATACTATCGGTTCGTGTAGTGTTAAACACACCAGTAATGATAAAACCAATTAGTAAGTTTAGTAAAAAGAAAACACTGAAATAGATATAAATGGATGGTTTTTTAAAACTTTGTTTTAGCTCGAAACTAAATATTGCGTTGAACATAAAAGTAATTTTTGAGTTTTTTAAATAGAAGATTTTAATTAAAGGATGTTAGAAAAATAAACATCTTCTAAATTAGCATCTACACTTGTAAACTCTAACGATGGTTGGGTATTATTAATTACTCTAATAATCATTTTACCTTCTGAAATATGATTAGATATTACTTTAAATTGCTTTTTGTAGGCGATTAATTGGTCTTTATCAATTGCTGTTTGCCATATTTTGCCTTCAATATTTTGTACAGTTTGTTTTGGGGTGCCTTCAATAATTATTTCACCTTTATTCATTACCACCATTTGGTTGCAAAGTTGCTTTACATCATCTACAATATGAGTACTTAAAATTACAATAACTTGCTCGCCAATTTCACTAAGTATATTATGAAATCTGTTTCTTTCCTGAGGGTCAAGGCCAGCTGTTGGTTCATCTACAATTATTAATTGAGGATTGCCAATTAGGGCTTGTGCAATACCAAAACGTTGCCTCATTCCACCACTAAAATCACTTACATTTCTTTTTCGTGCTTCAAACAAGTTGGTTTGTTGCAAAAGAGAGTCTACCAATTGTTTTCTTTCAGCTTTGTTGCTAATTCCTTTTAAAACTGCAAAATGGTCTAATAAACTTAGTGCAGAAACTTTAGGATAAAAACCAAAATCTTGAGGCAAGTAGCCCAATACTTTCCTCAACTCATTTTTTTGGTTAATTACATCAATATCACCTAGCATTATAGTTCCTGTATCGGCATTTTGTAAAGTGGCAATTGTTCTCATTAAACTACTTTTTCCTGCACCATTTGGGCCTAATAAACCAAACATGCCTTTGCCTATGGTTAAATTAATGTTGTTTAATGCCTTTACGCCATTACTATAAGTTTTGCTAAGATTTGTAATTACAAGTTGCATAGTGAAATTTTTATACTTGCAATAATATTATTAAAGTATTAGTTTGGTTTATGTTTTTGTTAAAATATGTGTTGATAGCAAATAAATATTAAAGCCAATTAACCAAATTGATTTTATTGTAAAATTAAAAAAAGCCGCAGCTAATAACTACGACTTTTACCCCTATTAAACGAAAAAAGACTTTTAACTGTGCTTGGTATTTTTGGGTTTAGGTTTGATAGTGCGAAAGTAAATGCTGTATACTTTGAGTATAGGTATACTTTGCAAAAGCATGGTTTGGTTTTGTGAAATATGCTTTTAAATTTATAAGTGTCGCAGTAAGCCATACCTTAATTCATCTACATAAACATTATTTTTATAAATAGCTTGTTTTAAGCAACCTTCAAAAACAAATCCACTTTTTAATAATAATTTACTGCTCGCCAAGTTATTGGCTTGAACACTAGCAAAAATTCTGTTTATATGAGGCTGAGTAGCCCAAAAATATGCAATAGCTTTTGGTAAGCTTAGGGATAAAATGCCTTTTCCCCAATGTGCAACACCCAACCAATAACCAAGTTCTACACTATTTCGTGCAGTATCGGTTTGTGCATTTATCCCAATTATCCCAATTACATTATTGTAAAAGCAAACTCCTAATTTGTCTGGAAATTCTGTATTATTATTTAAGCTAATAAAACTTTTGGCATGCTCTATGGTGTATGGGTGAGGAAAGTAATCTCTTACACAGTCCCATATTTTTTTATCATTAGCATTTTCAGAAATGCTTTGAGCATCCGATAATCTAAGTTCTCTTAAACTTATATGTTCATTTACAATTATTGGCAACATTTATTCAGGTTGTGGTATCAATTTTACATCTAATAAATACAAATTCTCAATTTTTTCTTTTGTATAATTAGCTTGGTATTTTTTTCTAATTTTTGTCTTTTGCCATTTATTTGTTGGATTAATTGTTTTATTATCAATGGTTATGGGCAAATCGAATTCATCAACACAGTTGGTATATCTGTAATGCAGTTTTTTGCCAATAAAGTAATATTCAAAATTTGGGATGTTTGTAGTTCTTAGATATTGATTGAAAGTGCTATTAAAATTAATGCCACTAAACTCATTAATAAAATTTTCGATTTGCTGTGTTGTAACAATGCTGTGATAAAATTTCGTGTTCATTTCAACCAGCATTTTTCTAAATTTTTCATCATCATTCATCGCATTTCTTATGCTGTGAATCATGTTGGCTGCTTTGTAATACATATCACCACTGCCTTCTTTATTTACACCATAGGGTCCAATTATTGATTTGTCGTTTCGTATGTTTTTTCTTATTCCTTTACAGTATTCATTACCAGCTTCTTTGCCATAGTAATATTCTGTAAATAAAGTTTCACTGTAGCAAGTAAAACCTTCGTGCACCCACATATCAGCAATATCAGCAGTGGTAATATTATTGGCAAACCACTCATGCCCGCTTTCGTGCACAATTATAAAATCCCATTTCAATCCCCATCCTGAGCCACTTAAATCTCTACCTAAATATCCATTGTTAAATTTATTGCCATAGGCAATATTGCTTTGGTGTTCCATGCCTAAGTGTGGACTTTCAACTAATTTGTAGCCATCTTCATAAAAAGGATATGCCCCAAACCAATATTCAAAAGCCCTTAGCATTTGTTTTACTTGAGTAAACTGTTGCAAGGCTTTTTCTTTATTGTAATCTAGCACCCAATAATTTAAATCTAGTTTACCTTTAATACCCATAAAAGTATCGGTAATGTTTACATAATTTCCTATGTAAGGAACAATGTTGTAGGTGTTTATAGGATTTTTAACTTGCCAAGTATAGATTGAAAATTGACTATCGATTGATTGAAGACTGGTTGATTGGTTTTGACTTTTTACCTTTGTCTTTAAAACTCCGTTACCAATAGCTATTAAACTATCTGGAACAATGATATGCAAAGTTGCCCCATGCTGTGGTTCATCGCTTTGATGATCTTTGCAAGGATACCAACTACTCGCTCCTAAACCTTGGCAAGCCACACTTACAAAAGGGCGACCTAGTTTATCTTTTTTCCAAATCCATCCACCATCCCAAGGAGGATTGTTGGCTATTTGGGGTTTGCCACTATAGCTAATTGTTAAAGTAATTGTGTCGCTTACATTTAAGTTTTTAATTTCATTTTCTAGAGCAATTAGATACACGTTTTCTTCTTTTGTAAATGATAATTCTTTAACATCATTCATTAATACAGTACTAATTAAAAGTGGTTGTTGTAAGTCAAGTTGAACAAAATTCGACGATGGTTTTTTTAAAACTAAGGCTTTTAAATTAGCGATGCCTTTTATTGATTTGTTATTAAAATCAGGGGTAACATTTATATCATAATGCAACACATCCCACCAATCTCTGTTTTCATTTAAACTTCCTCTTAATGTATCGGCTTTTG
>JBMLOR010000235.1:0-1862 GCA_049242865.1 Chitinophagaceae bacterium
CTGTTCAATAAACTGTGTCAGGTATACATTTTTCTTTTGAAGAGAAAGAGGTAAAGTTGCAAATTTATTCAAGCTAATTTTCTAAAATCAATTCTCAACCATAAATGCTTCAAAATCTTCATTCAATTTTTGTTTTACTCTATGTTTTAGGCTTCTTATACCTTCTAAACCAATGCCCAAACTGGCTGCCATTTCTTTATTGCTTAGGTTTAGTTTGCTAAACATGAGGTAGCGAATTTCTGCTTGAGTAATGGTAGGGTGTTTTTCTTTTAGCTTGTTACTAAAGTTAGGGTATGCTTTATCAAATAGCTCTTTATAGTTATCCCAATCATCGTTGGTTAATATTACGGCTTGTTTAAGTTTATTTAATGCCTCTGTTTTTTCACCTTCTTTTTTATTGGTTAAAATCTGCAATTCTTCTATTTCGAGAGTAAATTGTTCTAATAACTCATTTTTTTCCTGAATACGTTTCGTAAAATTGTTTAATTCTTGTTGAGCAGCTAATAATTCTTGAGCAGCTATTTTATTCTCCGTTTCTAACTGTTGTTGTTGTAATTTATGTCGTAGATTTTTGCGTTTGGTATATAAAATACTAATTAAAATTAGTAAAATTAATAACCCAATACTGGCAAATAAGGTGAGCTGTGTGTTTTTAAAATTTGCTTGGGCTATTTGGGTTTGCTGAAATTGCTTATTATAGGCAATGGTAGCTTCTACACTAATTTTTTGTTTTTCATTAAATTCTTTATCTACTATAGCATGATAGTGTTGTAACGAATCGGTAGCATTTAGTAATAAAGTAGTACTAGCTTGGGTTTGTTTATAGTATGCTACCAAGTTGGTATAATATTTTAGAGCATTGTTGCTAAATTCTTTTTTAGGTAAAAAACTGGCAGCTATTTTTAAACTTTTGTTGGCAGCATCATTGTTACCAAGTGCCAAGTAAACATTGGCAAGGTCGGCGTAAGTATTTATGTTATAATCAATTAATTGATTATCAGACCCTTTGTGCAAAGCCTTACTTTGTAAATAAAGGTCTAAAGCTTTCGCATATTCCTTTTTATTAGCATAAATTTCGGCGATACTACCTAATGCAATTCCCTTCCATACACTATCACTTTTTTCGCTTGAAATGGAATAACAACGCTTAAACCAAAAAAGAGCCGAATCAGGCTTATTTAATTTGGTATAAGCTACACCAATAAGGTTGGCTGTGGCTTTGGGCAACCAATTGCTCGCTTTATTGGGGTCGTTAAAATAGTTGGTTTGGTGGCAGATTAAACCAAATTTTAGGGCTTTTTCGTAATCATTAAATTCTAAAAAAGCTAAACCCATTTGTTGAAACATGAAACTATTATGATAGTAGTTCCCAGTTTTATCCTTAACACTTTCATCATAGGCATATAAATAATTTTCTAAAGCCAAGGCAAACTCTTTTTTCACCCTTAGGAAAAACGCTTTATACATATATAATGTAGAAACAAAAAACCAATTTTCTTCTTTTTTTGCTATTGCCAGGTATTTTTCAATTAAATCACCTTGTTTGTTTACATCTCCTTTACTGTTTTCTATATAAAAATCTAAATAAAGTTTATCGGCTTCTGTGCCATTTTTTGTTACAAAGTTTTTGGCGTTGGTGAGTTGTATTTCATCTTTTTGGTGTTCCAAAACAAAATGATAAAAGAAATCATTTCGGTTTATTTCGGTTTTTTCTTTCAAAAAATCCTCAATATTTATTGCTTTAGCATAGCTAAATAGGCATAAAAAGAATAGTAAAAGTCTTAGTTTAACCAACATAAATAGCTTATAATCAAACAGTTACAAATTGAAACGTTTTTGAAACGCTTGTTTTAGCTACGAAA
>JBMLOR010000236.1:0-6493 GCA_049242865.1 Chitinophagaceae bacterium
GAGTAAAAGCTGAAATCTTTCCACAAATCATTCATAAAAAAGGGGCTTTAGCTGCAGCACGTGATGGTAATCCTGAAAAAGCTAGTAGCAACTGCCAGTTTTATATTGTGCAAGGAAGAAAAACTGATACAGCACAACTTCCTCAAAAAGGTTATAACATCACTCAAAAAGAAATTTATGCTCGTTTAGGCGGAACGCCCATGCTCGACCAAGAATATACTGTATTTGGTGAGGTGTTTATTGGTTTGGATGTAATTGATAAAATTGCAGCTGCACCAACTAATCCAAATGATAGGCCAGTAAAAGATACTAGAATGAAAATTAGAATATTAAATTAGTTGTTAGTAGATAGTAATGAGTACAAAGCAGTTAATTACAATATAATTAATAACACATCAAAAAACTAAAAATTGTAAATATGAATTTTCCAGCAAACTTGAGATATACTAAAGACCATGAGTGGATTTCTTTAGAAGGTAATATAGCCACAGTAGGCATTACAGATTTTGCTCAAAAAGAATTGGGTGATATTGTTTTTGTAGATGTAAACAGTATTGGCAAAAGTTTTGAAGCCAATGAAGTTTTTGGTAGTGTAGAAGCAGTAAAAACAGTGAGTGATTTGTTTTTGCCAGTTGCTGGTAAAATTATTGAGCTAAACTCAAGTTTAGAGTCGTCGCCAGAAGCTGTAAATAATGATCCTTATGGAGCAGGTTGGATGGTTAAGGTTGAAGTTAACAATGTTGCTGATGTAGATGCTTTATTAGATGCAGCAGCTTACGAAGCATTAGTTGGATAATAAATTTATGATTGACAATTTATTGATTGATTGAATGTTTTGACTTTGTACAATTATAGATAAAAATAAAAGCCTCCAAAGAAATTTTCAATGGAGGCTTTTATTTTTATTTTTCCAAATGATGACTAAACAAAATCAACAAATCATCAATATTTACACCAAATCAATATCAAAACTACTTAACTGAACAAACTGTTGTAAACGCTCATTTATATCAGCTTGTGAAATTTCTTGTAAGCGTTGAGTACCAAATTTTTCTACACAAAAACTTGCCATTGCACTACCTACGATTATTGCTGTTTTCATATTCTCAAAGCTAATATCTTTTGTTTTTGCTAAATGTCCAATAAAACCACCAGCAAAAGTATCTCCAGCTCCTGTAGGGTCAAAAACTTCTTCTAAAGGCAAAGCAGGTGCAAAAAACACATGATCGCCATGAAATAATAAAGCTCCATGTTCTCCTTTTTTAATTACTAAAAATTTAGGACCCATATCCATAATTTTTTTAGCTGCACGAACAATACTGTAATCACCACTAAGTTGACGAGCTTCGCTATCATTAATCATCAATACATCAACCATACTAATGGTTTTTTGTAATTCATCCATCATAATATCCATCCAAAAATTCATAGTATCGAGTACAATTAATTTTGGACGTTCTTTTAACTGCTCAATTACACTTCGTTGAACTTTAGGATCTAAATTTCCAAGCATCAAAAATTCACTGCCCTGATAGCTATCAGGTACAACTGGTTCAAAGTTTGCCAATACATTTAGTTCTGTAACTAATGTATCTCTACTGTTCATATCCATGTGGTATTTGCCACTCCAAAAAAACGACTTTTCATCTTTTTTAATTTGTAAGCCTTCAAAGTTTACACCACGTGCCGAAAGTGCATCTAATTCTGTTTGAGGAAAATCTCCACCAACTACACTTATCTGTTTTATTGAAGTAAAATTGCTAGCACACCATGCAATGTAAGTAGCTGCACCACCAATAATTTTATCACTTTTACCAAAAGGGGTTTCTATGGCATCAAAAGCCATAGAACCAACAACTATTAAACTCATATTTTTTATTTTTATTTAAAGCAAAAATTGCAACTAATGCAAAGGTTTATTTTATTAATTTCTGATTTGGGTTTTACAATACAATTATGTCTAAAATAACTTTCAAACTCACTGACTTTCAAACTAATTAACTATTTAAAAATCCTCCAAACATCTAACCCTAAGGCATAAGCCATTAAACCCAATAATAATACCATACCAACAGTTTGTGCCACTTCCATAAATTTATCACTTGGCTTTCTACCTGTTATCATTTCAATAATGGTAAATAGTGCATGACCTCCATCTAATGCAGGTATTGGTAAAATGTTCATAAAGGCAAGTATGATGGAAAAAATACCGGTTAATGACCAAAATTTTTGCCAATCCCATACACCAGGAAATGTATTTCCAATACTAATTACACTGCCTAAACTTTCACTAGCTTTTGCTTTACCAGTAAATAATTGTTTTAACCCTGTAATATATCTATCTAAAGTTTGAAAACACTTTTTAAAACCTGCTGGCACAGCTTCTGTAAAAGTGTATGACTTAACTGTAGTGCCTAAAATTTTATCAGGTGTTGTAAAACCTAAAAATGTTCTTCCCTCGCCGTTAATATTTATTTGTGCAGTTATTGTGTCTTTATTATTTCGTAATACTGTAATAGGAACATTTACATTTTTCAAATCTTTTTTAATTTCAAGATACTCCATAAAATAGTTCATAGGTTTATTGTTAAAGGCTATGACTTTATCGTTTTTTTGGAGGTTACCAGCATTAATTTTTACTTTATCTGAAATGCTATCAATAATAAAAGGAAACTGAACTGTAACAAAACTGTCTAATTTGTTTTTATTTAACTGTCTTACAAATCCTTCAGGTATAGCAATATTCATTTCTTTGCCATCACGAACAATGGTAATATCCTTTGCTTCTTTTAAAACAATTTCTGCTTCTACTGCATCAATGTTTTCAAGAGGTTTTCCTGCAACAGCGATAATATTATCACCATCCTTTAAACCAATTTGTTTTCCAAGTTTGTCGGCATACACACCATAAATTGCTTTTTGTGGTGGAATAAATTCTTCTCCCCAAACCCAAGCTATACCTATAAAAATTACAATTGCCAACACTACATTTACAACTACACCACCCACCATTATAATTAATCTTTGCCAAGCTTTTTTGCTACGAAACTCGTGTGGTTGAGGTGGTAATTTCATTTGTTCTTTATCCATACTTTCATCCATCATGCCACTTATTTTTACATAACCACCAAAAGGAATCCAACCTATACCATATTCTGTTTCACCTTTTTGTTTTTTAAATAAGCTAAACCATGGATTAAAAAATAAATAAAATTTTTCTACCCTACACTTAAACCATTTTGCAGGAAAAAAATGCCCCATTTCGTGCAGTGTAACTAAAATTGAAAAAGATAAGATAAACTGTAAGGCTTTTATTCCAACGCTACCCCAATCTATTGCTAAAATTGTCATGATAATTTTTAAAACTTGTTTTTTGTTGATGGATGATTGTTTACATTTTCATTAATTCGGCTGCATAAATACGAGCTTCTTCATCGGCTTGTAAAAGTTCAGCTAAAGTTGGTTGTTGCACAAAGGTTACTTTATGCATGGTTCGTTCTACCACTTCTGTCATATCTATAAATCCTATTCTATTTCTTAGGAAAGCAAAAACAGCTATTTCATTTGCTGCGTTTAAAATACATGGCAGATTTCCTCCTTTTTCTAAAGCTTCTATAGCTAGTGCAAGGTTTCTGAATGTTTTTAAATCGGGCTGTTCAAATGTTAAAGTACTTGCCTTTGTAAAATCGTATCTTGGAAAATTGTTAGCTATTCTGTTAGGGAAAGCCATGGCGTATTGAATGGGCAACTTCATATCGGGTAAACCCATTTGAGCTTTAATACTTCCATCCTCAAATTGCACCATACTGTGTATTATACTTTGAGGATGCACAACCACTTCAATTTGCTTTGGTTCAAGATTAAATAACCATTTGGCTTCAATCATTTCTAAACCTTTGTTCATTAATGTGGCAGAATCAATTGTAATTTTTGCACCCATGCTCCAATTGGGATGTTGCAAAGCATGATCACGTTTTACATTAACTAAAAAGTTAGGTTTTTTACCCAAAAAAGGGCCACCGCTTGCAGTTAAAATTATTCTTTCAATTTTGTTTCTGGTTTCGCCAACTAAACATTGAAAAATTGCAGAATGCTCACTATCTACAGGAATTATTGGAACCCTATTTTCAACAGCTTTTTGCATGATGATTTCGCCTGCAACTACCAAAGTTTCTTTATTAGCTAATCCAATGGCTTTACCATGTTCAATTGCTGTTAAAGTAGGTTGTAAGCCAGCATAACCCACAATCGCAGCCAACATAAAATCGTAACAATCCATTGCAGCTACTTCAACCAAAGCTTGTACCCCACAAAATACTTTTACATCTGTATTTGCTAGTGCTTGCTTTACTTTAGCATACTTGTTTTCGTCGCCAATAACCACACAATTAGGGTTAAATTCAATAGCTTGTGCTACTAATAATTCATCATTGGTTTGGGCAGTTAAAATTTCAGCAGAAAATAAGTGTGGGTTGGCCTTAATTACATCTAATGCTTGTGTACCAATACTACCAGTTGAACCAAATATGGCAATACGTTTTTTAGGTACTTGTTGTTGCATAAATTTTACAATGGCTGCAAATATAGGAATTCGATAATTTGACAATTGGACAATTTGATAATTCGACAATTAGACAATTAGGTAATTTGAGAATTCGACAATTTGACAATTAGGCAATTTGAGAATTTGAAGATAAGTAGATTCAGTAATTTGAAAAACTATAAAACTAACTAAAATATTTAATTGGCTAATTAGCATATTAGCACACAACTAATTTTCTCATTTGCTAATTTCCCTCCTAGCCTTTACTTTCGCAAAGTTTTAAATGATTATAAGAATTTAGTTTATCACAACTTTACCTTATATAAATTATCTTCAAAAAAAATAAAAAATAAATTCAACAAACATGTCTTACGATGTAATTGTAATTGGTAGTGGCCCAGGTGGTTATCCTGCTGCAATTAGAGCTTCTCAGTTAGGTTTTAAAGTTGCTGTAATTGAAAAAGAAAGTTTAGGTGGCGTTTGTTTAAACTGGGGTTGTATACCTACAAAAGCTTTAATTAAAAGTGCTCAGGTGTATGATTATATGAAACATGCTGCAGATTATGGCATTGAAGCAACTGGTGTGCAACACAATTTTGGTGCAGTTGTAAAACGTAGTAGAGGCGTTGCCGATAAAATGAGCAAGGGTGTGCAGTTTTTAATGAAGAAAAATAAGATTGATGTAATTATGGGCTACGGTAAAGTAGCTGGTAAAAATAAAGTAGAAGTTACAGCTGCTGATGGAACAAAAACAGTATATGATACTAAATATACAGTTATTGCAACAGGAGGAAGAAGCAGAGAATTACCAAACTTAAAGCAAGATGGTAAAAAAGTTATAGGATATAGAGAGGCAATGGTATTACCTACACAACCAAAAAGTATGATTGTAGTTGGTAGTGGTGCTATTGGCGTTGAGTTTGCTTATGTATACAATAGCATGGGTACAAAAGTTACGATTGTAGAATTTATGCCAAGAATTGTACCTGTTGAGGATGAAGATATTAGCAAAGAATTAGAAAAACAATACAAAAAGCAAGGTATTGAAATAATGACGCAAAGCAGTGTTGAAAGTGTTGATACTTCTGGTGCTGGAGTAAAAGCTTTGGTTAAAAAAGCTGATGGAAGCACAGTAGTTTTAGAAGCTGATGTTTTGCTAAGTGCTGTTGGCGTTGTAAGTAATATTGAAAATATTGGTTTAGAGGAAAGTGGTATTAAAACAGAAAAAGGAAAAATAATTGTAGATAAATATCAACAAACTAGTTTGCCTACAGTTTATGCTATTGGAGATTGTAGCCCAGGACAAGCGTTGGCACACGTTGCTGCTAAAGAAGGTATTAATGCTGCTGAGCACATGGCTTATTTAGAGAAAAAATGGCATCATGCACCAGAAGCTGTAGATTATAACAATGTACCAGGTTGTACATACTGTATTCCTGAAATTAGTAGTGTTGGCTATACCGAAAAAGCTGCTAAAGAAGCTGGCTACGATGTTAAGGTAGGTAAATTTCCTTTTATGGCAAGTGGTAAAGCTAGTGCAGCAGGTGCTACAGAAGGATTTATTAAAGTTATCTACGATTCAAAATATGGTGAATTGTTAGGTTGCCACATGATTGGTAGCAATGTAACTGAAATGATTGCTGAAGCTGTAGTTGCTCGTAAATTAGAAACAACTGCACACGAAATTTTAAATGCTATACATCCACACCCAACTATGAGTGAAGGCTTTAAAGAAGCAACTGCTGCTGCTTATGGCGAAGCCATAGATATTTAATATTGAATATTTTAGATGGAATATTTTTAAAGACTATCAATTTTGGTAGTCTTTTTTTATTAGCATTTTTTAAACTAATTAACAAAAAATCGCCCCAAAATTTGAGGCGATTTTTTTATTCTTCAATATTAAATATAAAATCTAAAATATTAAATTACTAGTATCTGTAAGCATCT
>JBMLOR010000237.1:0-1069 GCA_049242865.1 Chitinophagaceae bacterium
CAATTGGATTAATAAAATCACTGGATTTAATTTTTGAAATGAAGAAATCGTTGAGACCCACTTGTGCACTACTACCTTGCACATAAATATTATCGAAGTTTTGATTGTAATTAAATGTTCCTGTCATGTAACAATTACCAACAGAATCTAATGCTATTGAAGAGGGTATAGCATCGGTGCCAGATTTTAAAAATCTAAGATTACCAACAGCATCAAAACTGGCAAAAAATAAATTTCCTTTACTAATAGCCCCACCAATATTTGTACCAGCTCCAGTAATTGTATTTGGTTGAACAAATGTGTAATTGGTACTTCCACAAATAAAAACATTATTAAAACTATCCGATGCAATGCTTGTGATATAATCACTTTGATTGCCATCAATCGATTTTATCCAGTTAATATTGCCTAAGGTATCGGCTTGTGCAAAAGCAACATTTCTAAATGTATTTGCCTTAAAATTAACAATTCTATCAAATAAGTTTGCACTAACGCCTTCAACTAAAAAGCTAAAATATATGTTGTTGTTTTTACTTACATGAAATTCCTCTGGGTACACATTGTTTGGATTGTTGGCTACTTTAACAAATTTTATTTTTAAAGAATCGGTGGTGAACTTTGCCAACAAAATTTGTGTTGTTGCAGTATTAATGGTTAAGCTATCTATTTTAACATCACCTACTGTATTGCCAATAACTAAAATATTATTACCACTTGTATCGCATATTATGTTTCTAAAAGACACTCCACCTGTTGTTGGGTTACTTATTTTTTTAACAAGTTTTACATTACCTAAAGAATCGTATTTACAAATTGCTTGTGCCGTTCTATTATTACTTTGTGTAAGTAAAGTAGTATCAATTTGTAATAAACTTTGAAATGATAATGTAGTATAAACATTCCCTTTATTGTCTAAACACAAAGTACCGCCCGTAGCTGTATGATTTGTTGCTTGTCTTAACCATCTTACATCACCATTGCTAGAAAATTTTACTAGAAAGTATTGATTTTTATTGGTGCTTATTTGATCGAAAGTTGTAATAAGGTTTGTACCAGCTAAATTACAGTT
>JBMLOR010000238.1:0-1823 GCA_049242865.1 Chitinophagaceae bacterium
GCCCTTAGTTCTTTTGCTGTTATTTTTAATTTCATTTTTTTGATTTTTTAAAAGATGGATATTACTTTTTTTGCAATACCCATCTGTTTTTATTTAGATACAAAAATTTGTTTTAACTGTCCAACTAAATCACCACTACCATTTACACTGATATTGCTGATTTTATCTGCAATTTTTTCAACATATTCCATTTCTTTCAACTTCCATAACATGGCATTATCTTCCATTAATTTGGCAGTGTTTAATAAACTTCTGGTACTAGCAGTTTCTTCTCTACGCATAATTGTATTTGCTTGTGCTTTTTTTTCAGCTACTAAAACTTGATTCATGATTTCTTTAATATCGCCAGGTAAAACTATATCTCTAATACCTATACTCAAAACTTCAACACCTAAGGCATTTGCTTTATCTTTTAGGTTAGCAATTATAGATTCAGCAATAGTTTCTTTTTTTTCTAGCAATTCATCAAAAGAAAAACCTCCAACAAACTCTCTTAAAGCTAATTGAATAAGAACATATAATTGCTTTTCAAAATCTTTATTTTGTAATAAAGCTTGTTCAATATTTTCAACTTTATATTGTGCAAAAGCATTGATACGTAATGCTGCTTTATCTTTAGTTAAGATTTCTTGACCATTAATTTCTAATTGTTGCAATCGAACATCAATTTTACCAACAAAAATTTCAACACTATTTTTCCACCAGAAATATACACCTGCTTCTAATGTAATTTCAAATTTTCCATCAACAAGTAGTACTGCTTTTTGATAGTTTTCAATTGTTACAGTTTTTATAAATGAGGCTAACAATTTATTTTGTAAGGTTGCCCTATCAATATCTTCAGTTATCTCAATTTTGCTAATATCTGCTTTAATTAATTTGTAATCAATTAACCCTTTCCAGAATGCATATTTACCATGAGTAAGCACTTCGGTTAGAATATCATTTTCGTATTTTAAAACAATTTCAGAAGCAGATACTTCAACAACAATTACATTTTCAACAAAATCATTATACTTTAATAAAATGTTTAAGTCGATTGGTGCTATAAATTTACTTGCCTTATCAAACACTCTAACATCTCTATTCCAAATCCAATACTTACCTGTTTGTAACATTTTTTCAAACACTCCTTTATTAAATACCATACCAATTTGGTATTCATTTACAATTATCCTTTCCATTTTTTTGTTTTTAAAATTTAATTAATAAAGCCAATACAAACTTTGCACTTGCATTCAATGGAAATTATATGTTTTATTACTTTAAGCATTGCTTTTAATGAGCAAGCATTTTGTAACTACTAAATATTATTTTCAAAATTGTACACATTTTGTCGTTATTAATTTATCTGCAGCTAATTAATAAAAGCTATATGTGTATTGGCTTTTGTTTTGCTCAGTATTTTTTGTGATAGAAGAATAACTGATAAACTCCTTTTGTTTCGCTTCATCCACAGTGAAGTGCCTTTGACCACTTGGCTATTGCAATGAAAGTTGCAAGTGGGATTCGAACCCACGAAAATCTGTTGCTCTAACCGTTGAGCTATATCATCTGAAATGATAGAAGGAATCGAACCTTCAACCCACAGGTTGTGTAGAGAGATTAACCTAAACTATAAATAGCATACAGATAGTTACTACTTCTGTACTATGGTGTAAACAAACACGCATCTGGATTTATATGATTTTTATTTTAATCTCTTCTTCCTTTTTGGAAGCTTTTTATACTAAAATTTAGCATTTCATTTTTAAATTATTGCACTACCTTATTTGCACAACTTGTACTTGCAAATGCTTGTGGTTTTGCTTTAAAGGCAAATC
>JBMLOR010000239.1:0-1645 GCA_049242865.1 Chitinophagaceae bacterium
TAACTCCGGAGAAAAAAATATATAGTGGTGATGTTTATGGAGTTCAATTACCAGGTGTAACTGGCTTATTCGAAATTTTAGATAAACACGCTCCACTAGTAAGTGCTTTAAAAAAGGGAACTGTAAAAATTTTAACTAACAAAACACAAAGTCAAAGTTTTGCTATACAAAGTGGTTTTGTAGAAGTATTAAACAACAAAGTTTCTGTTTTGGTTGAAGGTGCTGTTGAAAGTTAAGACCTTAATTATTTAATTAATATGATAAATCCCTCAATCATTTACTTGGTTGAGGGATTTTTATTAAACCAAATTCAATATTAAAAATGATTACTAAATACTAGAGGTTACTTTTGCAACATGCAAATAGTAAATCAGGTATTACAACACTTACCCAAAATAGGCATTAAAGAGCTCAACCAAATGCAGCAAGATATATTAAATCTTGCACCAAAACATAATGAATTAATGTTGCTATCGCCTACAGGCAGTGGCAAAACTTTAGCCTACGTTTTAGGGTCGCTCACTAAAATTGACAATGAAAAAAAAGGCACACAATTATTAATAGTTACACCATCGAGAGAATTAGCACAACAAACCGAAAAAGTATTTAAACAGCTTAACACTGGCTTAAAAATTACAGCTTGCTATGGTGGTCACAAAAGAGAAATCGAAGAAAACAATTTAATTGAAACACCAACGGTAATTGTTGGAACTGCTGGTAGATTAGCTGATCATATAAGAAGAGAAAATATAAAACCAGAAACTATTAATACTTTGGTTTTAGATGAATTTGATAAAACATTTGAACAAGGCTTTACCGAAGAAGTTGGATTTATTGTACAATCATTAATAAATAAAGAAAATGATATTTTAGTAAGTGCTACTAAGCCAATTGAAACACCAAGTTTTATTAATCTACAAGATTTTTTTACCTTAAATTTTTTACCTTCAATACCTGTAGTTAATGAAAAATTGGCTATAAAAAAACTGGTAAGCAATGGAGACGATAAAATAGAAGATTTATTTAAACTACTATGTAGCATAGGCAATAGAAGTAGCATAGTGTTTTGCAATCATAGAGATGCAGTTGAACGTATAAGCAAGCATTTAAAACAACATGGAATTGTAAATGAGTACTATCATGGTGCAATGGAGCAATATCAACGAGATAGTGCTTTGTGTAAGTTTATTAATGGCACAGTGGAAGTTTTAGTAACTACCGATTTAGCTGCTCGTGGATTAGATATTACTAATGTTCGAAATATTATACACTACCAAATACCTACAACAAAAGAAAGCTATACACATAGAAATGGAAGAACTGCAAGAATGCATTATAGTGGCACTGTAATTATGATTTTAGGTAAAGATGAATATATGCCTCCTTATGTAGAAGAGGAAGTTGAAGACTTGGTTTTAGAAGAAACTTACGAATTACCACAAAAGCCAACTTGGAGTACTTTATTTATTGCTGCTGGCAAAAAAAACAAAGTAAATAAAATTGATGTAGTGGGATTTTTAATGCAAAAAGCTTTGCTAAAAAAAGAAGATATAGGGTTGATAGATGTAAAAGATTTTGCAAGTTTTGTTGCTATCCGTAAAAATAAAATGTCATCTGCTTTGGAATTAATTAAAGACCAAAAAAT
>JBMLOR010000240.1:0-1401 GCA_049242865.1 Chitinophagaceae bacterium
CACATATTGTAGAGGCCTTTAATGAAATTGATTTTTGGAAAATAAGTAGTTATCCTAGAAATGTATTTTTAGATAAGAATGGGAAAGTAGTAAAAATTACTGAATCAATTCCTTCAACAAAAAATGGAGATGTGTATCAATTCGATAAATCAAGTTTTGTTAAAATGCTTAATGAGTTATTATAGTAGTTTAAAAATCTAAATGTTTAAGTTATTATAAAAAAACGCCTCAATACTTGAGGCGTTTTTTTCCCATTTTTTTGCTCAAAGAAAAATCAAAAAAGTACTCAATTAATATTGTAAATTTTGCTGAGAAGCTTTTCCCATAGTTTCAAAAAAACAAATTGAATTCTTAAACTATTTTACGATCATTACAGACTGTGTATTTTTTGATTTCGTATTAAGATTTATTAGTTGTACAAAAACTATTTGAGTGGCATTTATATTGGGTGCTTGAAACACTATGTTTTGATTTTTTGTTGTTGTTTTAATATTTTGTTGTTGTAAGATTTTACCATCAATACCAATAAATTGAGCTAAGAAATTTCCTTTTTCTGCAACGATTAAGTTAATGTTTTGATTGGATTTTGCAGGGTTAGGGAAAATGAAATTTAATTGACTAAAAGCTTTACTATTATTTCTTTTTGATTTCGAGACTATACTATCCTTTTTTGATTTTGAGCAAAGCCAACAATAGCCTTTTGGACATCCTCTTCCATGTCCATTATATCCACTAACCACAACCTCCTTCAAATCCAAAACCTTCTCATTTAAAACTATTTTACTTACTCCCTGCAATTCATTTGCTGTAATCACTTTCTTTTCAAATCCAATACTTGTTACAACTAAACTATCCATTAAATAAAAACTGAATCCTGCAAACGTTGTTTTACCTACACTATCCAATTTCAATAATCCAATATTGCTGGAAAGAATATAATTTTTTAGTGGTTCATTTTTTTGGTTTACAAAATATAAGCTTGTTTCAATTGGGTTGTTTTCAATATCTCTTTGTTTTAGCATAGCTCCACATCGTGTTTTTTTTGATTGTAATGTATCTTTTGGAACTGCTAATGGCTTTCCACAAACTACAACTGTTTCATAACAATTTATTGGTACAATATTTTTTTCATTTACTGAACTTCCAAAAGCAGTTCTATGTAATGGTTTTGCACATAGTACAACTGATTTTTGAGTAATCTTTTTTTGTGCAGTTACGTTGTTTACTATTAATACTAAACAAATAAAAAACAATAAAATTTTGTGTAATTTTAAATGTGTCATGTGGTAAATTTTAACACTTGATGCACATTTAGAATACATTACACAAAAACGCCCCAAAATATTTTTTGAGGCGTTTCTTTATTCTTTAAATATTAAATCTAAAATATTAAATTCTAAT
>JBMLOR010000241.1:0-1895 GCA_049242865.1 Chitinophagaceae bacterium
TTTTGTTGTAAATATCCATCATTAAACATAAAATACTATATTTGTGTTGGAAAAAACCAACATATATACATCTTAATAATGTTGGTATAATCCACCATTGTCAACAAATAAAACATTTATTGATGGAATTACTCAACAATTTTGCCTATTCAAGTAGCGATACTGCTATTTTGCAGCAGTTGGGGGCGTTTGTAAAACAAACTCGCTTGCAACAAAATAAAACACAAGAAGCAGTGGCAACAGCAGCAGGGATTAACCGTTCTACACTAGTGCAACTAGAAAAAGGGAATGGGGGTACTATGCTATCGTTTGTACAAGTATTAAGGGCTTTAGAAAAATTAAATGTTTTACAGCATTTTGAAATAAAACAGCAAATTAGCCCCTTGCAACTAGCTAAGCTGCAACAACAGCAACGCAAAAGGTCGAGCAGCAAAAACAATGCTAGTTCACTTACCACTAAAACCGATTGGTAATGATAACAACTGCATTTATAAACCTATGGGGGCAGCGTGTTGGTGCCATTGCTTGGGATGCTAATACAGGCGTTGCTAGCTTTGAGTATGAGCCCAATTTTGTAAACACTAACCTACCTATTGCACCACTTACAATGCCTGTTGCTAATGCTGCAGGTCGTGTATTTGCTTTTCCAGAACTTAGGGCAACCACTACTTTTAAAGGTTTGCCAGGCTTGCTTGCCGATGTGTTGCCAGATAAATATGGTAATAGTTTAATAAATGTGTGGTTGGCAAAAAATGGGCGTTCTGCCAATAGTATGAACCCTGTAGAGCAATTGTGTTTTATAGGAAAACGAGGCATGGGGGCACTTGAGTTTGAACCTGCAGCCCCAAAAACCACCACCACTGCTACCCAACTAGAACTAGATAGTTTAATTCATATTGCCCAGCAAATTGTAGAAGGAAGGCAAAACTTTAACACTAGCATCTCCGAAAACGAAGAAAAAGCTTTGCTTGATATTTTAAAAATTGGAACATCGGCAGGGGGTGCAAGGGCTAAGGCTGTAATTGCCTATAACGAAGCTACGAGAGAGGTAAGGTCGGGCCAAGCCAATGCTGGAAAAGGGTTTACACATTGGCTGTTAAAGTTTGATGGGGTAACCGACCAACAAATAGGCACTACGTTGGGCTATGGAAGAATAGAAATGGCTTATTACCTTATGGCTACGGCTGCAGGGATACACATGATGGAATGCCGTTTGCTAGAAGAAAATAATAGAGCTCATTTTATGACTCGACGCTTTGATAGAGAAGGCAATAATACCAAAAAACATATACAAAGCTTTTGTGCCATGGCACATTACGATTTTAACCAAGTAGGAGTATATAGTTATGAGCAACTATTCGAAACCATGCGAGCCTTGCTATTGCCTTATACCGATGCCGAACAGCTGTATAGGCGTATGGTTTTTAATGTAATGGCACGTAACTGCGACGACCATACTAAAAACTTTGCTTTTATAATGGATACCCATGGTAAATGGCGGTTGTCGCCAGCTTATGATGTTTGCTATGCTTATCGCCCAGGAAGCACTTGGGTAAGTCAGCACGCTATGAGTATTAATGGCAAAAGGCAAAATATTAGTAAAAACGATTTGCTTGCTTTGGCTAAAATGCAGAACATAAAAAAAGCCGAATCCATTATTACAGAAGTGAGAGATGTAGTAGCACAATGGCCGCAATTTGCAGCTCAAGTACAGGTAGATGAAGTGTTGGTAAACCAAATTGAAAAAACATTATTATTAAATATTTAATGCAGCCAAAAGGATAGTAAATATTGTAGTTGGATTGTGTTTAATGTACCAATGTGTAACACCAAAACTAATATTTAATTTTCCATGTTTTTAGGTGCAGGGTTTGGAGATGGATGGTAAGAATACT
>JBMLOR010000242.1:0-8305 GCA_049242865.1 Chitinophagaceae bacterium
GCAGCTTTTAAACAAAGCAAACGAGCAGCTTCAATTCTTGTTGCCATATCAGCTAGTTTAAATTGAATAGCTTGGTGATTGCAAATTTCTTTTCCAAAGGCTTTACGCGTTTTACTATATTTTAATGCCAATTCATAAGCACCACTTGCAATACCTAAGGCTTGTGCAGCAATACCTATTCTTCCTCCTGAAAGAGTTTTCATGGCAAAGGTGAAACCAAAACCATCTGCACCAATCCTGTTTTCTTTAGGCACTTTTACATCGTTAAACAAAATGGTATGTGTATCACTTCCCCTAATGCCTAATTTATTTTCTTTAGCTGCAACGGTAACGCCTGGCCAATTTTTTTCTACAATCAAGCAGTTAATTCCTTTACTACCTTTTGCAACATCTGTTTGTGCCATAACCAAATAAACACTAGCACTGCTGCCATTGGTAATCCAGTTTTTTGTACCATTAAGCAAGTAATAATCACCTTTATCTTCAGCTGTTGTTTGTTGGCTTGTAGCATCGCTACCAGCTTCAGGTTCGCTAAGTAAAAATGCACCTATGTATAAATTGCCATCTTTTTTGCCTTGTGCTAATGGTTTTAAATATTTTTCTCTTTGCTCTTCGTTTCCAAATTTTTCTAAGCCGTAGTTTACCAAACTATTGTTTACACTTACACATACACTAGTACTTGCATCTATTTTACTTAACTCTTCCATGGCTAATACATAACTAACAGTATCTAAGCCAGCACCTCCATTTTCAGGGGCAACCATCATACCCATAAATCCAAGATCAGCTAATTTCTCAATCTGTTCTTTTGGAAACTTTTGCAGTTCATCTCTTTCAATAACTCCAGGTAAACACTCATTTTGTGCAAAATCTCTAGCTGCTTTTTGTATCATTAACTGTTCTTCTGAAAATTGAAAATCCATAGTAAAATTTTTTTGCAAATGTATGCTAACGCTTGTTAGTTCAAAATAAAAATTGTGGTTAATTTTTAAAAAAATGATATTTGAAAAATTTATTATAATGGAGGTACAAGTTAGGGGTAAACAGTTTATAGTTTGTGGAGCAACTTCTGGTTTTGGAAGAGCTATAGCTGTACAATTAATACAAGAAGGAGCACATGTGATTGCAATTGCAAGAGGTAAACAAAAGCTAATTGAATTACAGCAGCTATACCCTAACGATTTAACTATAATGGAAGCCGATATTACACAGCTGCAATCCATTGAAGATTTAAAAAATCTTATTGAAAATAAAACTATTGAAGGAGTAGTAATAAACGCTGGTGGTCCGCCTGCAAAAATGATTCAAGAAACCACAATGGATGACTGGGATAATGCTTACCAATTAATACTTAAATGGAAAGTTGCTCTTGTACAAATGTTACTACCCAAAATGATGACTCATAACTACGGTAAAGTTGTATTTATTGAAAGTTCAAGTGTAAAACAACCAATAGAAAATTTGGTGCTTAGTACTTCATTAAGACTAGCAGTGGTTGGTTTTGCAAAAACTTTGGCACAAGAGGTTGCTAAATACAATATTACTGTAAATGTGCTTGCCCCTGGCAGTCACGATACTCCAGCAATTGATCGTTTGTATCATAAAAAAGTAGAACAAACAGGCATAGATTTTGCATCTGTAAAAGCTGCAGCCATACAACAAATTCCATTACAACAACTGGGCGATGCAACTAATTTTGCTAGCCTAGCTGTTTGGTTGCTTAGCCCATTAAGTAAGTTTGTAACAGGGCAAACATTTGCTGTTGAAGGGGGCGTAGTTAAAAGTACCTTATAGCTTGTTTTGGCTTTAGGCTTTCATTCCCTTTCTTTGCAAAAATTATTTTATGCAAGCTCCAATTAAAAAAATTATCATAATTACAGCACCTTCTGGAGCAGGCAAAACAAGTATTACACATTTTTTGCTTAAAAAGCATCCCTTTCTTACATTCTCGATAAGTGCCACTACAAGGCAAAGGAGAGGTGAAGAGGTAAACGGTAAAGATTATTATTTTATTGGTGTTGATGATTTTCAATCAAAAATAAAAAACAATGAATTTGCAGAGTGGGAAATGGTTTATGAAGGAAAATATTATGGTACTTTAAAAACCGAACTTGACCGTATTTGGAATGAAAATAAAATCCCAATTTTAGACATTGATGTTAAAGGTGCTATACATATTCAACAACAATATAAAGGTCAAACACTTGCCATTTTTATAGAACCTCCAAGTGTTGATGAGCTAAAAAGAAGGCTAGAAAGTAGAGGCACCGAAAGTGCTGAAAGTATAGCTACTCGTGTAAACAAAGCAGCTTACGAAATTTCATTTAAAAATAACTTTGATAAAAGTATTGTGAATGATGATTTACAAAAAGCATGTAGTGAGGCCGAAACTTCGATTTTACAATTTTTAAACATTACATAAAAAAAGCTACATTTTTTTGTAGCTTTTTTTATTCATTTAAATTCTAAAATTGGTATTACCAATTGCTAAATCTTACACCTACCGAAAAAGGATATTGCTCTAATCTTGTACTATTTTTAAACATATTTGTTAAGCTATAGCTACCATAAAGCCTTACAACGCCTAGCCCAATTTCGCCAATTACTGTAGCTTTAAATGGCTCTAAATCTAAATTGCCACGCTCTTTTACTTTTCCACGCTCGTTACTTATTTGTTTGTTGTAGCTACTTAATAAGTAGCCAAAACTCATACCACCACTAATACTAAAACTATTAAATTTATTTGGGCGTGCAGTGTAATTAAACATTACCGGAACAGTTAAATAGCCTGTAAATAACTTGTTTTTACTAAAGTTGATGGTATCATTAAACAACATGTTTTGTGGGTTAGTTCTGTAGCTTAATGAACGCTCGTATCTAAAATTAAACATTTCATAACCAATGCCATACTTAAAATTGAGTTTATTTTTCGACAGGTTTATTTTTTGCATAAACACCCAAATATTCACGTTGCTAGTTTTACTAGCTTTAAGCTGCATACTTTGAGCATTTACTGCACCTGCAGATGGTTTTAAAACCTTTAAATAATCACCTGCTTGAGCGTTGGTGTAATTGGTGTTATTTACTACGTTGGCAAAGCCTAAATCAAAAATCCACCAATTGGTTTCAATGTTTTTTGGTTTGCGTTCACGAGTATTGGTCCAGTTCCAATTAATATTTACGTCCCAATTTTTGTTTTTACGTTTTGAGTCAGTTGCAGTGTCATAAACTGGTTTTCCTTTTCTAACAATGTAGTAATTGCCAATTTTTAAAGTGTCAGATTTAGGTTCAGTAGTGTCCGACAAGTTTTTAAATGTAGTTTGTGCAAAGCTTATGTTAGCTATTGAAACAATAGCAGATAAGAGTATTATTTTTTTCATGATATTTTTTAATTTTTTATAAAGAAGCAGTTGATGTGGCCACATCTTCTAACTGAGCTTTTTTGCTTTTTTTGAATATTTTTCCAACCTTACCTAAAAGGCCATTTACTTTTTGTTTATTTAGTTTTAAGTTACCCACATACACAGTGTTATCGTTTTCGGCATCAACATCTAAAGTTTTAAACACAATATTTTTTGCAATTGAGTTATTTAAAGCGTTGTTGTTAGCAACTGTGTTTGCAGTATTGGTAGTAGTATTATTTGCAACATCGTTAGTTGTTAAAGTTTGAATAGGTTTAGTTTGGTTGGTTGTTTCATTAGAAGTAGTTACTGATGTAGCTTGATTTTTGGCAACATCATTTTCAGTTTGTAAACTATTTATTGGCAATGGTGTTGATGAATTATTGCTGATAGTGCTAGTTTTATTATTTACCACCTCGTTGTTAACTGAATTTGTTTTGGTAAAATCAACTTCTTTAAGAGTAACTTTATTTTTTTCAGTCGTTACTTTATTGTTGTTTTGAATTAATGATGGATTTATCGAAGCATTATTTTGTTTATTTATACTAGTAGTATTAATATCTTGAGGATTTTGTTTTGAATCCTTCACTTCAATTGCAGTTTTTACCGTATCAACTGAAGGCTCTTTGCTTAAAAGAATGAAGGTAGTGGCTATAATTCCTATTAAAATGGCTGCTGCACTAAACTGTTTAAAGTACATAAAAACAATTGGGCGTTTAGCTACTTTTTTGTACAATACTTCTTTGTTTTCAAACACAACGGCATAATCTGGTAAAGCTTTAGTTTGTTGGTATAACTCAAACTCTTTTTTTATTTGTTGGTTTGATTTGGCAAAAGTTTCAACTTGTTTTTTATGTGTGTCACTTAATGCATCATTAACGTATTCAACAAAATAAGCAGGATAATTATGCAGGTTAATTTCATCATTTTCGAATTTAAATAAGGCATCTTTTGGCAGCCCTTTAAATTCTTCATTGTCTATCGAATCTAATTTTGTATTTAATAACAAGTCTAGCTCTTCTTTAGCCTCATAATTTTTTGCAACAAATTCATCAACAGCATCCATTTCGTGTGGCTGTAACTCTCCATCTACATAAAGTAGTAAAAGCTCTTGATAATTATTTGTGTTAATGTTCATGTTTTAAAAATTATTACAATACTTGTTCAATACTGCCTAAATATTCTTTTAATTGTATTCTTGCTCTATGCAAATACACTTTTACTTGACTTTCTTTTAATCCTGTTATTTTGCCAATTTCATCGTAATTGTAGCCTTCATAGTCTTTTAATAATACCAAGCTTTTATGTAAATCACTCAGGGTGTTTAAAGCTGCGTTCAGCTTTTTTCTAAGTTCAAAATTTGGCTGATATCCAACTTTATAATCTTCAGTTACCTCATTTGCAACAATTACTTTTTTATTTTTTCTAATATGATCAATCATTTGATTGTAAGCAACAGTAAATAAAAAAGATTTAGCTTTTTCATTTTCAACTTGCTCTCTATTCTTCCACATTTTTTCAAAAGCCGTTTGTACAATATCTCTCGCATCTTCTTCATGCCTAATATTTTTAATTATAAACCTAAACACATTGTCGGCATAATTAGTTACACAAATATTGTACTCCTTTTCGGTCATGTGATTTTCAAGTATATTTTCTGATAATTGCTTTGTTGTATGTAATACGATTCCTACTAAAAAAAGTTACACTATTAAATTATTTTTTACAGATGCAAAATTATCGGTATACGAAATAAGTAATAAATAGCTTTTTTTGATGTTTTAATAAAACTTAGGTTTGTATTTTAATTTTTTAATATGAAAAGTAAAGTATTAAAGGCGTTTGGAATTGGTTTTCTTATTGGAATAATTGGTTTTTTAGCAGTAAAATTTATTCCTCGAACCGATTTTTACAAAAACTTAAAAGCCAAAAGTGGGGGCGAAATTACTGCTGTTGAACTAGTAAATAAGTATACCGAAAACGAAGCTTTGGCCGATAGTTTGTATGTAAATAAACAAATAGTTATTAAAGGAAAAGTTAGCAGCACAACTACCGAAAATGATGCTACTGTTGTTAATCTTGCTAGTGCTGATAGTAGTACTTTTGTTGCTGTAACTTTAAAACCAAAACAAACTGTTCCAGCCCAAGGGCAAGAAATAATAATTAAAGGAATTTGTGCAGGAAAGCTTTCTGACGTACAAATTACTGAAGGTGAAATAGTTGATAATAAATAGATAACAAATAGATAATCAATAAAATGAAAAAAATATTAGTACTATTAGCTTGTATGCCATTAGCTGTAATGGCTCAAAAAACATATAGCACCAAAACTGCTAAAATTAAATTCTTTTCTCATACACCTGCCGAAGATATTCAAGCTACTAACAGCCAAGTTGAAAGCAAATTAGTAGATAAAACAGGTGCATTAAGTTTTGTAATGCTTATGAAAGGTTTTGTTTTTGAAAATGCTTTGATGCAAGAACATTTTAATGGAAAAGATTATTTAAACAGTCCTGCTTTTCCAAAAGCAACTTTTACTGGAAACATTACAAACATTGCTGCAGTTAATTTTGCAAAAAATGGAAAATACAATGTAACTGTATCGGGTAACTTAACCATTAAAGGGAAAACTCAAAAAACAACAGCAACAGGAACCATTACTGTAAACAATGGAAAATTAGTAGCCACAAGCGTATTTAAAATTAAACTAAAAGACTTTGGTATTAATGTTTCTGAAGAAATTGCTGAAGTAATTGAAATTACTGTAACGGCTAATTATTAATAAAATTCTTGTAAACTTGTAAAAGCTATTGCTCAGCAATAGCTTTTTTATTGCAATTATAAATATGTTTTATTTGCACATCATTTAATAAATTGTCATTTAAATTTTTCAATAAAAAATACCCCAATCTTGCTAGGGTTTTTAGGTTTGTACAACCTTACAAAATGCTGTTTTATATAAGCATTTGGCTAACAGTATTTATGGCTTTTGTTGCACCAATTAGGCCTTATTTAATACAAGTAACTGTAGATAAATCTGTAGGTAATCAAATTAATTTGCCTAAATGGTTAAATTGGTTAATAAATAGCTTTAATGCTCAAAGTATTGTTTCGTTTATACTAATGATTACTATTATTCAAATTGTATTAATCATAGTAGAAACAATTGCACGATTTAGTTTCTCATTTATTACAGCAAAGTTGGGGCAGTTGGTGGTGAAGGATATCAGAAATCATGTGTATCAAAATATAATAAAACTTCCTTTAAGTAAATTCGATACTACACCAATTGGTACACTAACTACAAGAACTATTAACGACATAGAAAGCATTAATGAAATTTTTAGCGATGGTTTAATACCCATAATTGCCGACGTTTTAACCATTATAATTACACTTGCAACTATGTTTTGGATAGATTGGAAGTTAACATTAATTGCTTTAATTCCTTTTCCAATAATTATTGTAGCCACTTATATTTTTAAAGAAAGTGTTAAGAAAAGTTTTACTCAAGTGCGTAATGCTGTAAGTGCCTTAAATGCTTTTGTACAAGAACACCTTACAGGAATGCAAATAGTACAAGCTTTTACAGCCGAAAAAAGAGAGCTCGAAAAGTTTAAAGTAATTAATAAACAACACAGAAATGCTAACATCAATGCCATATTTGCTTACAGTGTTTTTTTTCCTGTAGTTGAATTAGTGTTGGCTTTAAGCACTGCTTTAATTGTTTGGTTTGTAGCCAATAAGGCTTTAGATAGTGGAGCAAATGATATTGCTTTTAGTGGAAAAATTGTAGCCTTTGTATTGTTTATGAATCAAATTTTTAGACCACTGAGGGTTTTGGCAGATAAATTTAATGTACTTCAAATGGGAGTAATTGCTGCTGAAAGAGTTTTTGCAATTGCCAACGAGCCTAAAGAAAAACAAGCTACAAGTGTTGCTCTAAAAAATACTATAGAAGGTAATGTAGAATTTACGAATGTTTGGTTTGCCTATAATAATGATAATTATGTGTTGCAGGATGTTACGTTTAAAGTAAACAAAGGCGAAACCTTGGCTATTATTGGCAGTACAGGTAGTGGTAAAACTTCTATTATTAGTTTAATAAACAAATTATATCCTATACAAAAAGGAGCAATTTTGGTAGATGATATTAATATTAATCAACTTGATAATGATTTTATAAGACAGCATATTGGTTTTGTGTTGCAAGATGTTTTTTTATTTGGGGGAAGTATTTTAGAGAATATAACTTTAAGAAATCCTAGCATTACCAAAGAGCAAGTTGTAGAAGCCGCCAAACTTATTGATATGCATGATTTTATTATGAAACTTCCTAGCAATTATGACTATGAAGTTTTGGAACGAGGAGCAACTTTAAGTTTAGGACAAAGGCAATTAATTTCATTTATAAGAGCAATTTTGTATAATCCATCTATTTTGGTTTTAGACGAAGCAACTAGTTCTATTGATACAGAGAGTGAACAACTCATACAACAAGCCATTGATAAACTCATTAAAAATAGAACTTCCATAATAATTGCCCACAGATTAAGTACCATAGAAAAAGCTAATAAAGTGATGGTACTAAAAAAAGGAGTCATTCAATTTTTTGGAACTTATAATGAAGCAAAAACTTTGGGATATTTACAATAAATTATTTTATATGAATCCACAATACAACACTTTCTACAAAACAATTACCCATCCAATAAAGTATAAATTATTTATGCTTTTTAAGCTACCCATGGGGTTTATTAGTGGGTTAAAAGTAAAAGAACTTACACCACAAAAAGCTGCTGTACAAGTAAAATATAAGTGGTTAAATCAAAACCCTTTTAATAGTATTTATTTTGCTGTACTTAGTATGGCTGCTGAGTTAAGTACAGGTTTACTAGCTTTTG
>JBMLOR010000243.1:0-18852 GCA_049242865.1 Chitinophagaceae bacterium
TTGTTTCCTAAAAATTATATCCAAAACTTAGATAGGGATATGGAAAAATAACATCATCAATAAATACTGGTGTTATGCCACCTCTAAAACAAAAACCACCTTGCACAGGTTGGCTTCTGTAACCAACAGTTAAACTTACAAAACCACCACTTTCAGTATTTCTTGCAGTAGCCAAAGTGTAATTTATTCCTGATTCAAAAAATCTACCTTTTTTATTGTTGCCTACTAAATGATTTACACCCAAAGTAAAAATACCAATACCAAAATCCCTCACTTTAAAAGTACTAAAACCCGCCCTAAACCCTAAACCATCAGTACGTTTTTCAAAACGACTATCATAATTTGCTGAAATTAACAATGCTGGTCCGCCAAGTTCCATAAACACAAGCTGAGGAGCTCTGTCAGTAACCACTTTAAATCTTTCACTTTGAGGATTTAAATGAGATTTTGAAAGTTTAATTGTGTCTTGAGCATTAGAAAAATTAGCTACAAAAAGTATAGCTATTACGATTTTAAGTTTCATAACCATAAGTGAATTTTAGTTTTTAAAAAGTATAAAAAATTGTATAAAATTAAAAATTTAGGCCAAAACTAATATAAGCTGCAATTTCACTAAACCCATTTAGTATTAAAGGTGAAATGCCACCTCTAAAATTAAATCCACCTTCTGTAGGTTGACTTCTATAACCTATTGAAGCTTGTGTAATATTAGGAGCTGCAGTATTATAATATGTACCAAAAAAAGGATCGTAGTAAGAAGTTCCTTTTGAGTTTGTATAGATAGTTTGAGATAAACTAATTTCTAAGAATCTTCCTTTTTTATTATTCCCTAACAAATAATTTAGTCCAAAATTAATACTTGCCCCATTGCCATAATAGCTATCAAGTGGCTTACCAATGCCAATTCTATAACCTAGGCCATCTACAGTTTTCTTAAATCTTCTATCATAAAAAATACTCAGGTCTGGAATTTCATTTCCAAGCTCTACATATACTGCTTGAGGTGGTCTATCAGTTACTATTTTATACCTATCACTTTTTGGATTTTTTGTAATTTCTTTAAGCTTAATTGTGTCTTGTGCATTAGAATATGCAAACGCAAAAGTGACCAATAGTAATAAACTAAGGTGTTTTTTCATATTTGTTTTTGTAGTTATTCTTCAAAAATTTGTAAACAAAATTTTACAAATTTTTGTTGCATTAAACTTGTTAATATTTTCTAAAAATTACAATAATTTTTTAGCTTCAAAACTTAAAACCTCGCTCACTAGCTCGTGCAATTTACCTCGTTGATCATTTGCTAAAAATTCTAATATACTTTTATTTAAATCTGTACCTGTAGCATTAGCAGGTAAACTTTGTGCTATTTGATGAATAATCAATAAATTTTGATCTCTAAGGTTTTTAATGCTAGTCCAACTATCGGCACTCACATAAATTTGTTGTGTGATATTAAATTCAAATTCTTGCTTTAGATTTTGGCTAAGTAAATGTTGCATTTCTCTACAACTTAGGTTTGGCAATGCCTCTCTGCTAATTAAATTTTGCAATGCAATTCTATCTACAAGCAACAATAACCTTTCATAAGCTGCTAGCTGCATTTGTTTAGATTGCTTATCATCTGTTAGGGATGCGTTGTTAGATTTATTTTTTTTCCAAAACTTTAATTTTGGAAATAATACTATAAAACTCCCTGCCATAAAAATAGCTATGCACGTTGCAAATAAAGCTGTTGTTGTATCCATTAGAGTGTTTCAAATTTAAAATTACACCATAAATTACATGGTTTTTTTACTTAAAATTTCGTTAGCAGTTTTTAAAAAACTTACTTCTTCCTTTCCAGGTTCTGCAGAAGGTGGATAGCCTAAGCTACCATAAGCATTTACATTTACTTTGTTTGTGGCTGAATCTTTTTGTAGATTAAATAACCAAATAGTAGGGTAACCTTGCACTTGAAAAGCCTGCCTTAATTCATTATTTTGTTGAGTTAATTCAGCAGGCAGTTGTTTACTTCGTGGAAAATCTAGTTCAAGCAAAATCACATTTTTATTAGCCCATTGAATAAACTCGGTTTTTTTAAATACATTATTTTGCAATCTTGTACACCAACCACACCAATCACTTCCTGTAAAAAATGCAAAGATTGTTTTGTTTTGTGCCGCAGCTAATTCACTTGCTCTAAAAACATTGGTTTGCCATTCTAGTGGCTTATTTAAACTTAAACTATCGGCAATTCTTTTTTGATTTGCTTTATAAGCAACACTATCTACAATAGTATTTTTTTTGTTTACAATTTTTGCAGGTTTTGTAGTTTTTTTTGATGGTTGAGATTTTGTTTGAGCGTAGATGTTTGTATTTACGCATAATATTCCAAAAAATACTACAACTAATTTTGCTAATACTTTATTTTTAATCTGATTCATGTATTTAATATTTATACAATGCTTGAAACGTTTGTTGAGTTTGTTGCTGCAATATTATTTCTTTATCTTGTAGCAAACTTGTTAAAGATTGTGGTGTAAAATGCCTTACAGTTAAAACGGCTAACTGCTTTTGAATTTGAATATCAAAAATTGTATCTGCCAAGGTAGCAAGTTGCTGAAGCTTTACATCATTATCATCCATTACTAATAAAATTGTAATAGCTCCGGTTTGCACTAAAGTTGGTTTTATATTACACAAATTTAACCACTGGTACAAACTACTCATTGGCTGTTGACCAACAAAACTATAATCTTTAGAAGTGAATGTAACCAGAATTTGCTGTTGCTTTTGTACTATAATTGGTGGCAAATTTTTAACTAAAGCATTGCTAATTACTGTTCCATAAAGACCTGTATCAAGAAAACACTTCACATGTAATGGAATGTTTTTGTTTTGCAAAGGCTTTATAGTTTTTGGGTGAATTACTTGTGCACCATAAAAAGCCATTTCAATTACCTCATTGTAACTTAAATTATTTATTTCAACAGCATCGTTGAATATTTTTGGGTCAGCATTCATTACAGCTGCAACATCTTTCCAAATGGTAAGATTTTTAGCTTGTAAAATATTAGCAAAAATGGCTGCTGTATAATCACTTCCTTCTCTACCTAAAGTTGTATTTTCGTTATCACTCGTTGCCCCAATAAATCCTTGTGTAATATAAATTCTTCTTTCAGTTTCACTAAAACTGCATGTTTCAATAATTTTTTTTGTTGAATAATCCCAATCAACATTTGCATCTCTAAAATTATTATCAGTTCTTAAAACATCTCTAACATCAACCCATGTATTGCCAATATTTATCTCAGTTAAAAAATGACTAACAATACAAGTACTCATTAACTCTCCCACACATATTATTTGATCGTAATAATAAGCATATTCTCTTACTGGCTTGTCGTGCAGTAACCATTCTACTTCGGTAAAAAATTCTTGCAATTGTGCCTCACAAGCATTGTATTGTGTAACTAACAAATATTTGGCAGTAGTAAGGTGCTGATTTTTTATAATGCCAAAAAGCTGCAAAGCTTCATCTTGCAAATTATTATAAAATGCTTCAACCACCTTTTCTAACCCATTAGTGGTTTTGCCCATTGCCGAAACAATGATTACTAAATTTTCATTACCAAACTGTTTAACTATTGAACCTACATTTTTTATACGTTCTACGCTATTTACACTTGCCCCACCAAATTTAAAAACTTGCATTTATTTATGAGTTACTGTTATAAAATGATTTAATATCATTGGCCATTTGAATTTCATTGTTATTGCCAGATTGTAACAAACTATTTACTATATTATTTCTTGCTTCAGCTGTTTTATTTTGACTCAACTTAAAAATATGCTGTACATCTACTACCTCAATTTCAAAACCTACAATTGCCTTAGTTTGTTGTTGCAAATAAGTAGCATCCATTTTTTCTACTAAAGCAGGTGAGTGCATGTTTTGCTCAAATTGATGAGTGAGTTTTGTAAGTATACTCAACAATCCTTCATCTCCAACAAAGTTTAAAATACCTTTACAATGCACTGCTTTATAATTCCAAGTGCTAGCAGTTGCAGGATTTTCGTAGTTTGTTGCACTTATGTACGAATGATTGCCTGTAAACATTACAAGTACTTTTGATTGTTGTTCAAAGGCTAATGTGTGCAATTGTTTTCGCATGATATGAGCTGAGAATATTAGTTTTCCATCTCTTTCTTCAATAACAATTGGCACATGTGTAGCTACAGGAAAACCATCATCACTCATTACACAAACAGTAACAAACGGGTGGGCTTTCATAAACTCAAAAACTTCTTCGTTATTGTGTGCTTTAAAATGTTTTACATCGTACATGGTACAAACTTAATAGCAAATATTATTTGCAATTAAAAATGTAAACTATTATTCTTTTATTTTGTTTAATTGGCATGAATACAAATCTAGAAATAAACAAAAAAGCACCTGCCTTTACTGCAAAAGATCAGCATGGAAATAGTGTAAGTTTAAAGCAGTTTCTTGGAAAAAAAGTAATTTTATATTTCTATCCTCAAGATGCTACACCAACCTGCACAGTGCAAGCATGTAATTTTCGTGATAATTACGATGTATTAATTAAAGCAGGTTTTGTTGTAATTGGTGTTAGCCCTGACGATGCAGAAAGCCACCAAAAATTTGCAACTAAACAACAATTACCATTTATTTTATTGGATGATAGCAACAAAAAAATTATCGAAAAATATGGCGTTTGGGGCGAAAAGCAGTTGTATGGCAGAAAATACATGGGTTTGCATCGCACAACTTTTTTGATTGACGAAAAAGGTGTTATTAAACACATATTCTTAAAACCAAAATCAAAAGAACACACCCAAGAAATTCTAAAAAAAAGTAAAGAAATTTTTTTAAGTTAAATTAATTGAGATGATTTGTATTCCATTCTACGGAATATAAGTTATAATTTGGAAATTTTCCTTAATTTAAAATATTGGGTGGTGGCACTTTAAAATTAACCAATTACATATTATTGCCATTAATTATAAAAAAATTGGTCTTAGTTTCTGTCATTATTCTTAACTACAACACGTATGAACTTACTTGTAAGTGCATTGAATCTGTATTTGAATTTACTAAACAAGTAAACTTTGAAATTATATTGGTAGATAATTGCAGCACCGAGCGTAACGCTGACGATTTTTTAGAAAGATTTCCTACCATTACTTTAATAAAAAGCACTGAAAATAAAGGATTTGCCAATGGCAACAACCAAGGAATTAGCAAAGCTTCGGGCGATTTTATTTTGTTGCTGAATAGCGATTGCTATTTAATTGAAGATACTATTTCAGCAACTGTACACTATTATTTACAACAAAATTTACAGGGGGTTTTAACTACTAAACTTATTTTCCCTGATGGAAGATTACAACATACAGCTCGAAGGTACAGAAGCATTTGGTGGGAAATTTTAGATACAATAAGAATTATTCCTATGATGCTTCCTTACAAAAAAAGAGCAAACTTAATGTTGGGCAAGTATTTTAAATGCAACTACAATGTAAGTTGTGATTGGGTTAGTGGTGCCTATTTTCTTTTCACCAAAAAAATGCTACAAAGTATTGATAATCAACTACTAGACGAAACATTTTTTATGTATGGAGAAGATCATTTATGGTGCTATTTGTTTGATAAACTAGGCTACAACAGTTATTATTTTTCCGAATCTACTGTAGTGCATCTTAATAATGGTAGCACTGCTTTTGATAAGCAACTTAAGCTCAGAAAAACTATGCTACAACATGAAATTAAAATTCTGGAAATTCGTGAAAAATCGTGGCTATACATATTATTTTTTAAAATATTAGTGTATCCAAAAGAACTTGCCAGAATTTGGGCTAAACAATACTTTCCCAACATTTAAATTTACGGATAAGTACGTAATTTTCTGTTTGCACCTATACTTTGTAACTTATGTAGTGCAAATGCAACAGCATAAGCAATACTAAAAAATATAAAAATATTTCCCAATAAACCAATTATTGACACACTACTTGGTCCATCTGCTGATGCAGTTGTGTAAAACACAAATGGAAAACCAATAGAATCACCTTGAGATAGCTTATCTGGATTTGATGGCATAGAAAAGGCACTTAATACAAACATAAACATCGTTAAAAAAAACACTAGCGAATACTTACTTTTCATTTTCATTATTTTAATAGCCACTTGAAAATTGCGTGCCAAAATTTTCAAACACCCAACATCAAAGAATTCTTAAATGTATCTTACAAATAATTTTTTGCTAGGCCTATTTAAATTGAATTACTATTTAACAACCCTACCTAAATTTTCTTTTTGCCACTCCTAACTATCAAAAACTGTTTATCATAAAATTTTATCTAATTCGGCATAAACAATTTTTGCATCCTATTTTTACCACATGTTTAAAGTATATACCATTTTATGGAGTAGTTTTAAATTGGCTTTACAAGAGCTAAAAGTTAATAAACTTCGAACTTTTCTTACTTTGTTTGGAATAACGTTTGGTATTTTTTGCATAATCATTATTCTCACGGTTATTGGAAGTTTGGAAAAAAAGATTAACGACGATTTAAAAGAATTGGGCACCAATACTATTTATATTGATAAATGGAATTACAGTGGTGGACAAGATTATCCTTGGTGGAAATACATTAAACGCCCTGAAATGAAGTACGAAGAAGCTGCTTTTATTAAAGAAAAAGCTAGCCTTGCCAGCGAAATTTGCTTTTTTGCACAAACTAATGCTAATACTTCTTTTGGTGATAATATTTTAAAAAGTACAACCATTTACGCTACTACCGAAAGCCTAAATAAAATTCATGATATAAATGTTGGCTTTGGACGATTTTTTACCGAAACCGAATTTGAGCGTGGCATTCCTGTTGGTGTATTTGGCTATGAATATGCCGAAATGCTTTTTGGCGAACCCCAAAGAGCTATTGGAAAAACTGTAAGTATGGGCGGAAAATCTGTTTTTATTATTGGTGTATTAAAAAAACAAGGTAAAAGTCTTTTAGGAGGATTTGATTATGAACATTCATTGCTAATTCCTTATCGTTTTTTTGCATCGGTATACAATGTAAAATTTAGTAACCCATTTATTATGGTTAAAGGAAAACAGGGTATTGATAGCAAAGTTTTAAGTGATGAGCTAAAAGGAGTAATGAGACAATTAAGAAGACTAAGCCCTGTATCGGAAGACAATTTTTCGTTAAACGATATCAATGAATTTGGTGCACAGATTAGTCAGTTTTTTGGTAGTGTTAAATTAGGAGGTTGGTTTATTGCTTTTCTTAGCTTACTAGTTGGTGGTTTTAGCGTTGCCAATATTATGTTTGTTACAGTTAGAGAAAGAACTAGCCAAATAGGGTTAAAAAAAGCAATAGGTGCAAAAAAATCTTCCATTATTTTAGAATTTTTACTCGAAAGTTCTTTTTTATGCATTTTAGGTGGCCTTATAGGTTTGCTTTTAGTTTGGATAACTGCAGCCATTTTAAGTGCATTATTACCTTTTAGTGTTTTTTTAAGTAGCAGTGTTATCATTTTGGCGTTTAGTATTTGTTTGATACTTGGTGTTTTAGCAGGTATTATTCCTGCAACTATTGCTGCTAAAATGGATCCTGTTGTAGCCATTAGAACTAAGTAATTTTTTTATAAATTCACATAACAATAATGGTTTTTAAATGCATCTACTTTCTTAAGTTATGGCACAGAATATTTGGCATTTAAGGCTATAAACATTAATATAGCTACATTTGCATAAATTTTTATAAAAGAATGATAACATTTAGTGAGTTAGGATTGGATGAAAGATTGGTACAAGCGACAGAAGCTTTAGGATACGTGAACCCTACACCAATACAAGAAAAGTCAATTCCTGTATTGATTAGCGGTACAAAAGACATGATTGGATTAGCCCAAACAGGAACAGGAAAAACAGCTGCATTTGGTTTACCCTTATTACATTTAGTAAACGAAAAAGATAAATTTGCCCAAGCATTAGTTGTATGCCCAACACGTGAATTATGCTTACAAATTGTGAAAGAAATGGATTTGTTTAAGCAATTCATTCCACAAATGCAAATTGTTGCAGTATATGGAGGAAGTAGCATTGGTTTACAAATTAGAGATCTTAAACGTGGTGTACAAATTGTAGTTGCCACGCCCGGAAGATTAATTGATTTAATTGAGCGTAAAGCCATTAACCTTGAACAAATAAAATTTGTTGTTTTAGACGAAGCAGATGAAATGCTAAACATGGGTTTTAAAGAAGATATAGAGTTTATTCTTCAAAACACACCAAATCGTGAAAGCACTTGGCTTTTTAGTGCTACCATGCCATCAGAAATAAAAAGGGTTAGTAAAAAATATATGACCGATCCTTTTGAAGTTACTGTAGGTAAAGTAAATACAGCCAATAAAAATATTGATCATCAATATTATATCACACAAGCACAGCATAGATACGAAACGCTAAAAAGATTAATTGACTTTAATCCAGGTATGTATGGTATCATTTTTACACGTACAAAAATGGATGCCCAAGAAATTGCAGAAAAACTAACCCGCGAAGGTTATGATATTGATGCATTACATGGCGACTTATCTCAACCTCAACGTGATAAGGTGATGAATGCTTTTAGAGATAAAACTTTGCAATTATTAATTGCAACAGATGTTGCTGCAAGAGGTATTGATGTTAAAGAAATTACACACGTAATAAACTTTGAATTGCCTGATGACACTGAAGTTTACACACACAGAAGTGGACGTACAGGCCGTGCAGGAAGCACAGGTATTTGTATGAGTATCATTCATCAAAGAGAGTTGAGTAAGCTAAAATCTATTGAACGATTGGTACAGTCTCAATTCCACAAAATGGATATTCCTGCAGGAAAAGATGTTTGTCGTAAACAGTTCTACCATTTCATGGACAATTTGCTTAAAGTTGATATTTCACATGGCGACTATCAAACTTATTTGCCCATGTTACAAGAAAAGTTTGCCGATGTTACAAAAGAAGAAATTCTTACCAGGATGGCTGCTACAGAATTTGATAGATTTTTAAGGTATTATGAAAATAGTGAAGACCTTAACATTCGTGAACAAAAAAGAAATGATAGAGGTGACAGAAAAGATGCACGAAATGATAATAGTAGAGATAGAAACAATAGAAACGACAGAAATAGCCGAAACGATAGAAACGACAGAGGCGATAGAGGCAATGACAGATATGAATCTGGAAAAAATAGTGGCGGTAACATGCAACGAATTTTTGTGAATCTTGGCACAAAAGATGGCTTTTATAAATCTAGCTTTTTACAATTTGTACTCGATATGAGTGACCTTAAAAAAGATGTAGTAGGAAAAATTGATATGAAAGAAATGAATAGTTGGATTGAGGTAGAACGAAAATCGGCAAAACAAATGATTACGGCTATTGATGGCAAAAACTATCGAGGCCGAAAAATTAGAATGAACGACGCAAACAGCAGATAAATTAAAAGGTTAGTAAATACAAACTAACCTTTTTTTATAGAACAAATTTTATTTAAAGCATTATTACGCAATAATATTTTAGATTTGTTTATGAGATTTATTGTATTATTTACATTCACATTTTTACATGCCTTTAAGGCAATTACACAAATTAATGATGCAGGAGTTGTATTACACAGAATTCCAACAAATGTAAATTACAATAATGCAAATGCAAAAACTAGTGGATTTAGCTCAACAGGTAGTAATTTAGATGTTGTATTTCATCGGTTAAACTTTACCGCAAATCCTGATGATGTAACAAAAACACTTATTGGCGATGTTACTACATACTTTAAAACAACTGAACCAAATGTTATTTCGCTAAGTTTCGATTTTAACGAAAACTCATTTAATAACACAGATTTAATAGTTAAATATCATGGTGTGAATTGTGTAGTTAACTTTCCAAGTACAGGTAACATTAATGTGCTACAAATTAGTTTACCAACACCAATACTGTTTACAGGAACATTAGATTCTGTCAATATTATTTATAAAGGAATTCCACCAGCTGAATTAGGTGCAGCTACAGGATATCAAAGAGAGGTTGACAATGTGGGCAACAATTATATTTATACGTTAAGTGAAAGTTATGAAGATAGAGATTGGTGGCCATGCAAAGCTGATATGCAAGATAAAATTGACAGTTTAGACATAAACGTAACTGTTCCCAACATTTTTTGGGTAGCGAGTAATGGTTTGATGGTAGACTCAAGTATAGTAGGTGCCAATAGAGTTTTTAAATTCAAACATCGTTATCCAATTGCTAGTTATTTGGTTAGCTTAGGTATAGCAAAATATAAAAAAATATATCTTGGCAATTTAGTTTCTGGCAGTAAAACAGTGCCATTTATTGTTAACTATTTTCCTGATAAATCCCCAACAACAGAAAATAATATTCTAAACTTTTTAAACAATCACAAACTAGTATTTGAAGCTTTGAGCAATTTATTTGGAACTTATCCCTTTAATGATGAAAAGCACGGGTTTTATGAATTTGGCTTTAGCGGAGGAATGGAACATCAAACATTTTCTGGATTAAGCAATAGTGCATTTCAAGCTAATAGCATAATGACACATGAACTAGCCCATCAATGGTGGGGCGATAAAGTAACTTTTAGCACTTGGACTCACTTATGGCTAGCAGAAGGATTTGCAACCTACAGCGAAGCATTGGCTTATGAATTTGTACCTTCTATTGGCATTAGTGAAGTAACTAAAATGGCCAATATTAAAACATCGGCACGTAACAACACAAGCACTCCAATATTAATTTCAAATATTGCTAGTAGCAATACCATTTGGACAACAAACAATACAACTGCAGTGTATAATAGAGGTTGTATGGTTGCCAGCATGCTAAGGGCATTATTAGGCGATTCAAAGTTTTTTACTGCTTGTAAAAACTATTTATTAAACAATAGCTTGGCGTATAAAAGTGCAACTACAAATGATTTACAACTAGCTATGGAACAACAATTTGGCGATACTCTTACAGGCTTTTTTAATGAATGGATGAACAAAAAAGGTACTCCAAACTACAATATTCAATGGGGGAAAAACAACAATAAAATTAATTTACAATGCAACCAAACTGTGAATAGCAGTGGGGCAAATTTTACGGCTGCTACTTTTTTTCCCATGCCAATCATTATTAAAATAGCTGATACTATTAATGGACTTGATACTACTGTAATCATCTACCATCAATCGCCCAATAAATTTCAACTTGGAGGCAATGGTTTAGGAACTATTGTTAACGGCAATGTGGTGAGCTACAATTTATCATTTGTACCTAACAAAGTAATTTTTGATCCTAGTAATAAAACTATGGCTTCTGCAAGCATTACATTTTCAGCCTTACTACCCTTGCAAAAAATTAATGCTCAAATAGTACAATCAAACACTATCGAGGCCAACATTCTAACAAACTCACTGATTGATAAAGTTGACATTCAAAGTCGTGAAAGCAATAATGAATTTAATACAGTTGCAACAATGCAATTAGTAAGCAATCAAAAATACATATATAAAATACCGCAGCATACAACTCCAAAAACAGTATTTAGAGTTGTAGCCAATACAAGCAATGGTTTAATGTATAGTGAAGAAATTTTGTACAATAATAGTAAGCCAAAAACGTCAATTACAGTTTATCCAAATCCAGCAAAAAATAGTATTTATGTGAACTCCACCACTAAATATGACAAACTACAAGTAAAAGATATCGCAGGTAAGCTTCTACTACAAAATACAATTTACACAAACAAAATGGTGAACATTGAAAGCTTAAAAAGAGGCACTTACATTGTAGAAATTTTTAAAGAAAAAGTACTGCTTGGTATTTCTACATTTATAAAAGAATAACAAATAAAAAAGCTTCACAAAATTGTGAAGCTTTTTGCTCTCCCTGTTGGACTTGAACCAACGACCCTCTGATTAACAGTCAGATGCTCTAACCAACTGAGCTAAGGAAGAATTCAATTTTTCAATTGGGTGGCAAAAATAGGGAAGTGAATTACATTACAAAATTTTTTTTACATAAATTTTATAATTTTTTAATGGTCACAATCATCTTTATGAGCATGATTATGGTGCCTACAAAGTTTGTAATTATAAAAATGGGCAACTAAAATTAGTATTACAGCAGGAAACAAAAAATACAATTGATAGCTATGCCAAACTTGCTTACATACTAAAAACAACATCCCCATTGAAAACAGAAGTATTGGCATTAAACTATGGTGATGCTTTTTAAACCCGTGAAACAATGCTATAAAACCAATTAAAAAAGCCAAAGCAATCATACCATATTCAAAAAAGGTATTATCAATGATATTTATTCCAAAAATGGGCAAACTACTTACGGCTAAGGGTAAAATAGCACAGTGAATTGCACAAGCTACTGTAGTAGCAATTCCCAAAGCATCCCAATTAATTTTAAAAAAAGGCATTATGCAAAACTAGCTTTTTATTGATTACAGAAAAATTACTCTTGCACATTACAAGTTTTAATTAATAACTAGTGCTTACATTAATAAAATTAATCAAACCAAAATAAAAGCAAACACCATGTACCCATAATAATCACACAAAAAGCAATATACTGAACAAAAAATGGGTGCCTTAAAAAAAAGACACCCAACACCTATACTTCAAATACCCCGTTGTACTACATTGGCATTACTACTGTATCAATTACATGAATAACTCCATTGCTTTGATACACATCGCTGATAGTAATGATTGACATTCCACCTTTTGCATCCCAAAGCATTAGGTTTTTTCCTTTTTTTGAAATTTTCAACACACCACCTTGTACTGTTGTAAAAGTTGCTACTCCTTTTCCTTCTTTAATTTTTTTTGAAATTTCACTAGCATCAAATTTTCCTGCTACAACATGGTAAGTTAAAATTTTGGTAAGCAAGGCTTTATTTTCTGGCTTTACCAAGGTTTCTACTGTACCTGCTGGTAATTTATCAAAAGCACTGTTTGTAGGTGCAAACACTGTAAATGGGCCAGCACTTTGCAATGTTTCTACAAGGCCTGCTGCTTTTACTGCTGCAACAAGTGTAGTATGATCTTTGCTATTTACAGCATTCATTACAATGTTTTTTGATGGATACATGGCTGCTCCACCAACTTCAACTGTTTTTTCTTGGGCAAATGTTGTTGTAATAATTAATAAACTAACAACTGCAAAACAAACTTTTTTCATATTCTTTATTTTTTAAAATGTTTTAATACCTATACCTACGCAGTAACATAAAAATTAGATGTTATTCTTAAAAAAAAATTAAGAAATAATAAGTTTACTATGAAAAACACTAATGAAACTATTTTTAAAATACTTTTAGGATGCTTAGATATTTAATATTTTTTTAAACCACTAAAACTAATTAAATGAGATTTTTTAACATCATCCTCCTTGCATTTGCAATGAGTAGCTGTAACAACCAAGAATCTGCACAAAAAGAAATTAAGCCAACAACCAACATAAAATTTAATTGCTATCTGTATGCTTGGAATAACGATACTGTGTCGCTTCAATTAAAAGATAGCAATGCCATTATTACTGGCACTCTGAATTACTTACCTTATGAAAAAGATGGTACAATTGGAGAGCTTTATGATGGAAAGTTTTTTGGCGACACCTTATTTGCAACTTATAAATCCTACCAAGAAGGCATTGAAACAATTGGCGAAATGGCCATACTAAAAAAGGGAGATACTTATATTTTAACTAATGATCATTTTGGTGGAGATAATTACAAATATGATGCAGCATACACCAATGGCAAATTTGTTGATAAAAGTAAAATTACATTTACTGGCGATACCTTAAAACTAGTTACTTGCAGGTAAGGTAATAATATCTAATTTAGTTTTTATAACAAATGAAAATTTAATTTAAGGAAAATGGGTTGGAATAAAACTAACACCCAACTAACCCTATATTTTGGCAATACTTTATTTAAATAAATTTAAAATGAAAATGAAATATTTTTTCTTTTTATTGACTGCAGCCTTTATTAGTTGCAACATGGGCAAAAACCTTAACGACAAATCACTACACTTAAAAGCAAGTCCCACTGTTAGTTGGGAAACTAAAAAAATTTTACAAGACACTTTGTTTAGATGGTATCTTAAAAATTACCAACAAGACATAGCATTTTATGGTGGCTCGCGTTTAAATATAGATTCAATTAAAGGCGATACAAGCTTATTAATTGATGGTTACGATTTTAATGAAGAAAATATGGGTGAACACGAAACTATTATTCCTGCTTGCAAAGATTTTATTGAAGGTGATTTAAATAACGATGGTTTTAACGATTTAATCATTAGTGTTTATTACAATCAGGGTTCACGCCCTAGACTTACTAATTTTTGCTACATTACAAAAAATAATGAGCTCACATTTTATAAAACGTTTAGTATTCATGAGCTTGGAATTTGTAGCCATGTAAACGATACAAGTGGAAGATTTTTCCCTGCAAAAATTGAAAATGGTAGATTAGTTGGGCAAACAGACTGCCTGCAAAAAGGAGATCCCGGCTGTTGCCCTTCGTTAGAATACATTACTTATTACACTTTTGATAATGGCTTTAAGTTTGAAAAAAACGTAATTAAAGATTCTTCGAGAGTTAGGCATTAAGTACAGTTTTACTAACACTTAGTTATTAATTTAATGAAATGAAACAAACAATGAAATACTTTTTCTTTTTAATGATTGTTGCCATTACTAGTTGCAAAATAAGCAATAAGCCTGTAGATAACTTAGTACACATAAAGGCAACCCCTACCATAAGCAGGGAAACTAAACAATTTTTAAGAGATAGTTTATTTAAATGGTTTCAAAAAAAATACCAGCTTGACATTGAATACTATGGTGGAACACAAGTGAAAATAGATTCGAGCGAAGGGCAAATTCAATTAGATATCATAGGAGAAGATAATGAAGAAACACTTTCACCAATTACTATAATTCCTGAGATTAAGAATTTTATTGAAGGCGATTTAAACCATGATGGCTTTAATGATTTAATTATTAGTATTTATTACAACCAAGCTGCTCGACCTAGATTAAGAAATTACTGCTACATTACTAAAAATAATGAACTTACATTTTATAAAGTTTTCAGCATTCATGAACTTGGAATTTGTGATAATATTACTGATACAAGTGGTAGATTTTTCCCTGCAAAAATTGAAAATGGTAGATTAGTTGGGCAAACAGACTGCCTGCAAAATGGTGATCCCGGCTGTTGCCCTTCGTTAGAATATATTAGCTATTTTACTTTTGACAATGGTTTTAAGTTTGAAAAAAATGTTATTAAAGATTCTTCGAGAGTTAGGCATTAAAACTATTTATAAAGTTTATTATAGTAACAAAACTTATTTAAATAATTGTTTATAACATAAAATAGTAATAACGTGAAATATTTTTTTAGCCTTTGGGTAATAGTTGTTGTAAGTTGTAATATGGATGAAAACAACAAAAAAAATAATGCATTATTGCCCATAAATGCAACACCCACCATTAGCGTACAAACTAAACAAGTGTTAAGAGATTCCATTTTTACCTCCTATCTCCAAAAATACAAACAAGAAATGCAATTTTACTATGATGCTCATCGTGTTAATATTGACTCAAATGATGGGGCTATTAAATTAGAATACTACGACACTACTGACAACTTTCCTTCATTTGCACCAACAACTATAATTCCTGCATGTAAAAATTTTATTGAAGGTGATTTGAACAACGATGGTTTAAACGATTTAATTATTAGTGTTTTTTATAATTATGAATCCCTGCCTAAGCTACGAAACTATTTGTATATCACTCAAAACAATCACCTAACATTTTACAAAACTTTCACTATAGATGAACTAGCGTTTTGTAGTAATGTTAAAAAAAACAAAAGAAGATTCTATCCAAAAAAAATCGTAAATGGCAGATTAATTGGGCAAACAGAATGTGTTCAAGACGATGAAACAGGATGCTGTGCTACTGTAAAATATGTTACATATTTTACTTTTGATAAATGGTTTAAGTTCGAAAAAAATGAGTCAATTGATTCAGCAAGTGTTAGGTATTAAATATTGCGAGGAGAAGCTAGCCTAACATCTTGTTTTTCTTTACCAGAAAATTATTCATTGACACTGTTAATCGAACAGTCCCCCAAAAAGTGTTTTAATACATTCCCAACAAACGGAAAGCACCAAAGCAAATGATTTACTTGCCTACAAGTTCGTGTATCGTATCAAAACAAATAATGGTAATAGAAAACATTCATCACTTCCTTCAAAAATCAATTCCTTATCCTACTCAAGTAAGGGAAACAAAAAACCACTACTAATTCAAGTAATGGTTTTATAATTTTAATTCGTACATTATGGTTTATAAAGTGGCCATATCAATTACAAAGCGATAACGCACATCACCTTTTACCATTCTGGTATAGGCTTCATTTATTTCTTTAATGTTTATCACTTCTACTTCAGATACTATGTTATGTTCAGCACAATAGTCAAGCATTTCTTGTGTTTCTGGCAATCCTCCTATTAAAGAACCTACTAAACTTCTTCGCTGACCTATTAAACTAAAGGCATGAACAGCAGTTGGTTCAGGTGGAGCACCTACACAAATCATCACCCCATTAGTTTTTAGCAAACCTAAATAGGTATTATAATCGTGTTGTGCCGAAACGGTATCGATAATAAAGTCAAACTTTAAAGCTGTTGCAGCCATTTGGTCTTTATCTGTGGTTAACACAAAATGTTGTGCCCCTAGTTTTTTAGCATCTGCTTCTTTTGAAGGGCTAGTACTTAACATTGTTACTTCTGCCCCCATAGATACAGCAAGTTTAACTGCCATGTGTCCTAAACCTCCCAAACCTAAAACACCAACTTTATGCCCCTGCCCCACTTTCCAATGGCGAAGTGGCGAATAAGTAGTAATGCCTGCACACAATAGTGGAGCTACATTTTGCAAAGGCAAATTATCTGCAACCTTCAATACAAATTCTTCTCTTACTACAATTTCTTTACTGTAGCCACCCATGGTGTACACTGTGCCATCATTAGTGAGGCTGTTATACGTAAAAGTTCCACCATTTAAGCAATATTGCTCTAAGCCTTCTGTACAATTGCTGCAAGTTCGACAGCTATCTACTAAGCAACCCACGCCAACAGTATCGCCTACTGCAAACTTGGTAACTTTACTGCCTACAGCTTTTACTTTTCCTACAATTTCATGGCCAGGAACACAAGGATAATAAGCAGGACCCCATTCGCTACGAGCAGTATGTAAATCACTATGGCAAATACCACAATACAAAATATCTATTTGAATATCGTTATCGTTAGGCTCTCTTCTATTTATCGTTTGAGGAGCTAAGGGTGCAGTAGCATCGGCCGCTGCATATGCTTGTACAGTATACATTTTAATTAATTTTATTTTAAAAATATTGTTGGCAAGGTAATACTTTGGTAGGATACATGGGTATAATTATTTTGATGGAAGGAAAGGAATTTATAATGAACCACTTCTAGCAACTCTAAGGGAGGGGTTAGAAGTGTAAATTGTGCCTAACAGAAACTATTTCTTAGAAGAACTTATTACTATATATATTTTTTTTAAGTGGGCTTTACATGGGAGTTAGGTGGGAGTAAGGTGGGAGTTGCTATGGAGTTTATTGAAGCAATTTCTTTTGATGTAGATATTGCTGCAATATAATAGAACTATTGAGGATGTAAAACCTAATAGAGCTGGCTGGGATGCAGATCACCCTCTTTTCCAAAATTGAAGAACTGAAAACCTAAACGATAAACTTAGGTTACTATAATCTAATCCTTCGTAACTTACAGACTGAAAGTTAAGTACCCCACTAAAATTGATATTATTTGCTTTTTTCTTTGAACTAAAAAAACGATAACCTAATTCTGCTTCAAAGCCAACATTGCCAATTGAACTTTTGTTTCCATTTTGCATTACAGAACCCATATTTATAAAAGCCCCTGCAAAACCTTTTTTCATTACAGGTACAACATAACCTAATCTTGCATAAACTAGAATATCTGCTTCAGTTTGTGTATTTAAATTAATTGGATTTTGAGTTGAACGAAAAAAATAATTGGCTCCGCCACCTAACTCAATTCCACCAATTTTTGATACGTAAATTAGGTTTAAAGTACTTCGCCCTGTTAAACTAATTGTAGATTGTGTAGCCTTACCAACACCAAATGTACCACCTGCAATAAGTCCATTATAATGTTGGGTAGTATCTTTGGAATTTTTAATTTTTCTTCCTTCTATACCTAGCATTGTTGTTGTAGTACAGTTACAGTTGTTGTCAACTATTTGTGCATCCACAACATTGAAAAATAGGCTTATTGAAAGCAATAAAACAAATAGAGATAATTTAGTTTTCAATGTTATAAATTTATTACAATAATAATTGTTTTATATAAAAATACAAATGCTTAATGCTTAATGTTTGATTTTGCAGTGATTTTGATAATGACAAAGTATTAAACCACCCCTAACCCCTCCAAGGGAGTTGAAAAAGTACTATCGAGGCTAAAAGCCTCGAAGAGCTAGGAAGCTAGGCTAAAACTTTAATATGGAAAATTTCTTCCCATGGCAGCTGTTATATAATCTACAGTAACTTTCATATTTTCTTGCCAATCAGTTTCGCTTTGATAGCGAGAATTCCATAATGTTTTGCCATTGTAAATTAAAGTTGCATAGGTATTAATATCTGCTGTACGTTTTTGATTAGATGCTGAACCAAGCA
>JBMLOR010000244.1:0-1412 GCA_049242865.1 Chitinophagaceae bacterium
GATGGTACTGGAAACAGTTGGTTTTATGCAGATGTGGCTATTAAAGATGGTAAAATTATTTCTATTCAAAAAAATATATCACTTGCTGCAAAAAAAACATTCGATTGCAAAGGCTTAATCATTGCACCTGGTTTTATTGATGTGCATACCCATATAGAAGAAGATGAAGCTAAAAATCCTCTTGCTACAAACTTTATACACGATGGGGTAACTACTGTGATTACAGGAAATTGTGGCAGCAGTTGGACTGATTTAGATAAGTATTTTAATTATGTTGATAGCATAAAATTAAGCATAAATGTTGCAGCACTTATTGGCCATAACGATGTTAGAAAAGCCGTAATGGGGCGTGCCATGAGAGACCCTAGTGAAGATGAATTGTTAAAAATGGAAACAATCGTACACAAAGCCATGAAAGATGGTGCAGTAGGCTTAAGCACTGGCTTAATTTATATACCTGGCACTTACAGTAAAACTTCTGAAATTATTAGATTAGCAAAAGTAGCTGCCCAATACAATGGTGTTTATGCCTCTCACATGAGATATGAAGGTGATAGCATAATTGACGCTATACGTGAAGCTTTAAATATTGGTAGAGTTTGTAACATACCAGTTGAAATTTCTCATTTTAAATTGAGTGGGCAAAACAATTGGGGCAGAAGCAAAGAAACTGTACCCATGATTATTAATGCAAGGAAAGAAGGTTTAGATGTAACCATTGACCAATACCCTTATACAGCAAGTAGTACAAGTCTTAGCACTTTACTGCCAGATTGGATTTTAGCTGATGGACAAGATAGCATTAAAGCACGTTTATTAAAACCATCACTAAGAAAAAAGGCAGCTGCTTACATGATGCAAAACTTGGCAAAACGTAAATTAAAACATTATAGTTATGCAGTAGTTGCTTATCACAAAGCTGATACCACTTTAAATGGTTTAAGCATCGAAAAAATTAACTTACTCAAAAAAAACAAACCAACTATTCAGAATGAAATTAATACCATTTTTGATTTAATGATAGCAGGTGGTGCAAGTTGTGTTTTTCATGGCATGAGTGAAGAAGATGTAAAAAATATTATGAAATATCCTTTTAATATGTTTGCAAGCGATGCTAGTATAAGAGTGATGAATAGTGGACAACCTCACCCTAGAGGATATGGTACAAACGCTAGAGTATTAGGAAAATATGTGAGAGAGGAGAAAGTTATTAGCTTGGAAGAAGCTATTAGAAGAATGACTAGCTTACCTGCTCAAAAATTTAATTTGAAAGATAGAGGATTATTAAAAGAAGGAATGGCTGCCGACATTGTGGTGTTTAATGAAGCCACTGTAATTGACAAAAGCGAATTTAGCAAACCTCACCAACTTAGTGTTGGCTTTAAATATGTAATTGTAAATGGTGTTGTAAC
>JBMLOR010000245.1:0-16925 GCA_049242865.1 Chitinophagaceae bacterium
GATTAGAAGGTATACCAACACCCAACCCAAACCACTATTCTACAAGTGGTTCAACTGGTGGGCCAATTTCTGCGTTAAACACTAATGCTCTTAAAACTTCTGATTTTTATACAGGTGCATTTCCTGCAGAGTATGGCAATGCTAATGCAGCAGTATTTGATATTTCTTTAAGAACTGGCAATACCGACAAACACGAAAAAACTTTACAGTTAAACTTATTCTCAGGATTAGAAATGATGTTGGAAGGTCCATTAAGCAAAGCTAAAAATGGAGCCTCATACATGGTAGGTTATCGATACTCTTTTGTACAAATTGGACAAAGCTTTGGATTAGATGTTGGCACAAAAGCTGTACCAAAATATCAAGATTGGGTATACAACATTCAACTAAAAAAAGGCAAAGCAGGTAAGTTAAATTTCTTTGGTATGGGTGGAGTAAGTAGCATCAACTTTATTGGTAAAGATACTGATAGTACAGACTTTTATGCTCGCCAAGACCAAGATGGTTACAGTAATAATCATTTTTTTGTATTTGGTGCAAAACACACATTAGATATTTCAAACAAATCTTATATCAGAACTATAGTTTCTTATGCACAAACAAAATCTAGTTTTCAGCAATATCAATATGCTACACCACTTACTTATACTAATCGATGGTTAACCATTGATAATACTTCATCATCCAATACATTTAGAGTTTCTTCGTTTGTAAATACAAAGTTTAATGCCAAACTTAGTATGAGAAATGGCATTTTAATTGAGGCATTTGAAAATAAAAATTATACCATATCGAGAGATGGTAAAACAGCCGCTGACCCTTTTGACGTTCAACAAAATTTTAGTGGAAATTCAGTATTACAACAAGCTTATAGCCAAGTTAGATACAAGCCTACAAATGAACTTACTTTTACAGGTGGCGTTCATCAAATGTATTTTTCATTAAGTAAGAAAAATATTATTGAGCCTAGAGCTGGCATAAGTTATCAAATAAACAACAACAATACTATACAGTTTAACTATGGTTTACATAGTCAAATGCAACCATTGCCTGTTTATTTTTATCAAGAGCAAACAATTGGAGGAGGAATAAATACAACCAATCGAAATTTGGATTTTACAAAAGCACATCACTTTGTAGTTGGTTTTGAAAGAAGATTTGTTCCAAATTGGCGATTAAAAACCGAGGTTTATTATCAACACATTTTTGATATCCCTGTAGAAAAAAAGAGTAGTGGATTTAGCATGATAAATGCTGGTGGAGATTTTGTGTTTCCTGATAAAACTAACTTGCAAAATACTGGCACTGCAACTAACTATGGTGCTGAAATTACACTAGAAAAGTTTTTAAGCAAAGGATTTTACCTACTTTCATCAACTTCAATTTTTTCAGCAAAGTATAAAGGTAGTGATGGAATTGAACGTAATAGCACATTCAATTTTGGCTATGCAGCAAACCTTTTAGGTGGCAAAGAATGGAAAATTGGGAAAGCCCAAAAAAATGCTTTTACACTCGATATTAAATTTACTACAATTGGGGGCAGATATACAACACCTGTTGATTTAACTGCTTCAATTGCTCAGGGCAGAGAAATATTTGATGAAACAAGATTTAACACAGAAAAACTAAGAAGCTATTTTAGATTAGATACAAAATTTGGTTTTAGAATTAACAGCAGCAAGCGTAAGCTTAGCCATACTTTTTATTTGGATTTACAAAATGTAACCAATCAAAAAAATATTTTTTTAAGAAGATATAATGCACAAAGACAAAGCATTGGCGATGTTAATCAAATTGGATTTTTCCCTGATATTTTGTACAGATTACAATTCTAGTTTTAACAAATAGCACAACTAAATTTTTAAACTACTAGTTAGTTGTGCTAATTTTTTATCATGTAATAAATAACAAAATGAATTGGATAATTGAACTACACCATAGAAATAATATTTTGGCTTGGTATAGCTGTATCTGTTTGTTGGGTGCTTTAGTTTGCTATACCTTCTCAAAAACCACAACCGTTCAGGTAAATAATATCAATGCCTTTATAAAACCTACAAAATTTTTCTTAAGTGTAGCAATTTATTGCATTACCATGGCTTGGATAGGTAGCGAATTACAACAACCACAAGCCATTAAATACTTTACCATAGATGTTGTATTGGTTATGAGTTTTGAGTTATTTGTTATCACTTGGCAAGCAGCTAACGGCAGACTTTCACATTTTAATGTAAGCAATACTTTATATGCTACATTATTTTCACTAATGGGTGTTGCCATTTCTATTTTAACGCTGCATACAGCTTACATTGGTTATTTGTTTTTTACAGCACCTAACATAAATATTCCAATTGGTTATTTATGGGGTATAAGATTAGGAATAATAATATTTGTAATTTTTGCATTTGAAGGAGGAATAATGGGAGCCAAATTACAACATACCGTTGGAGCTTTAGACAATAATCAAGGCTCAAAGTTTTTAAATTGGAGTAAGCGGCATGGCGACTTACGTGTAGCTCATTTTTTTGGTATGCATGCACTACAAATATTACCACTACTTGGTTATTATTTATTTAAAACACCTTCATCAATTATACTTTTCGCATTGGCATATTTTGGTGCAGTAGTATATACTTTAATTACTGCTTTGCGTGGTTTGCCAATTAAATTTTAACACTATTGAGTTTAATTGTAATTTAGACTCATGAAATTTTATACACTAATTTTATTTGCTACAAGTTTTTATAACGTATGTTTTTGTCAGATTCCAAATACCAAGTTTGGTAAAATAATTCGTTACGATAGCTTTAATTCAAAATTTGTTTCAAAAAGAAACGTTGATGTGTGGCTTCCAGATAACTTTTTACCCAACAAAACATTTGGTGTATTGTACATGCACGATGGGCAAATGATTTTCGACTCCAGCATTTCTTGGAATAAGCAAGCTTGGATGGTACAAAATGTTTTACATAATTTACAATCATATAACAAACAATTAAAACAAGTTATTATAGTGGGTATTCACAATAGTGGTAGCACTAGGCATAGTGATTATTTTCCTGAAAAACCTTTTAACAAATTGTCAAAAAAACAAAAAGCTTATATCAATAATATTCTTACAACAAAAGGCAAAACAAAAAACACTTTTGTGCCACAATCAAACAACTACTTAAAATTTATAGTTGAAGAATTAAAACCCTTCATTGATAGTACTTTTAATACAATATCCAATCAGCAAAATACTTTTATTTGTGGTAGTAGTATGGGTGGATTAATAAGCATGTATGCTATTTGCGAGTATCCAAATATTTTTGGTGGTGCAGCCTGTTTAAGTACACATTGGACAGGTATTTATAGTATTGACAGTAATCCTATTCCTAACCAATTTTTTAAATATCTAAAAAAGAATTTACCTAGTCCTAAGGATCATAAAATTTATTTCGATTATGGCAACAAAACACTCGACAGTTTATACCCTCCTTTACAACAAAAAGTTGATGTAATAATGCAAAAAAAAGGATACAACTTAAAAAACTGGAAAACCCAATTCTTCGAAGGCGAAAATCATAGCGAAAAAGCTTGGAACAAGCGTTTACATATTCCTTTAGAATTTATTTTAAGCAAAGAAGAATAAACTTAACATCATAAGTTTGTATTTGAAAAGCATTTTATGAATATTTTAATCGTAGAGGATGAGCAATCAATTGCAAATAATATCATCACTATTTTAAAACTCTATCAACACAATTGCATTCATTTTTCAAATGGCAAAGACGCAACAGATTATTTATTAACAACCATAAACCTACCCCATTTAATATTTAGTGATGTAATGATGCCTTTTGTTGATGGATTTGAGTTTTTAAGTTTTGTAAAAAGTAATGAAACAACTAAAAACATTCCATTTTGTTTGCTTAGTGCAAGGGCTGACGTTGTAGATATTAATTTTGGCTTAAACAAAGGGGCCGATGCTTATCTTACCAAACCATTTACAGCCAAAGATTTACTTAAAACAGTTGACTCATGTTTAATTAAAAAATAATTTTTGTCATTAATTATTAAACTTATTTTTACAAAAATTAGAATATGAAAAAAATTTGGTTAGTCTGTAGTGTAATACTAAGTATAACTGTTGGATGTAAAAAAAATGATAGTGGTTCAGGTACAGGTTCTGGATTAAACACCTATTTGCCTTTAACAACAAATAGTACATTTAATTATACAGTAACTCGTAATGGTGCAATAACTACTCCTACCTATACTGTTCAAAGTGGTGATACTACTGCCTTTAGTAAATCTTACAAAAAAGTAAAATCAAATACAGGTGAAACAAGTTATTACACACAACAAGGAAACGATTATTACACTTTGTTTAACATACCTTCAATTGGTGGATTAGAATTACTTTTTTTGAAAGATAATGTTGCAGAAAATACTACTTGGAGCAGCTCTCAAAACGTAGGTAATATAAATGTGCCAGGGTCGCCAATACCTGTAAGTGTTACCATTAATTTACAGTTTAAAATTGTAAGTAAAACTAGTAACAGAACTGTTAGAGGTAAAGTGTATAACGATGTTATTCAATCTCAATGTACACTTACAGCCAATACTTTGATTGGCAATTTATCTCTTGGAACTGCTGATTTTTATTTTGCAAAAAATGTTGGAATTATTGAAAGTGTAATTGCACTCAACAATACAACAGCAGGCATAAACACAAACGAAAAATACGAGTTAACCGCTTATGATATTAAATAATCTTAAGCATAATTGTTTTAAAAAAGGCTATTACCATTGGTTGTAGCCTTTTTCATTCATCAAATAAAAACAATGAAAATATAAAACCAACTAGTTTTGCAGCCCTTATGAAATTTCTATACAAATCGTTATTGTACTTTATAACTTTTTTATATATAACAAAAGCAACAGCCCAAAGTGTAAGCAACGATATTCAAGCTAATTATCAACTAAATATTGTTGCCACCAAAAAGCCTATAAAAATAGATGGTATTTTAGATGATGAAATTTGGAAAACTGCCCCTGTAGCAACAAATTTTTGGAGAAAATTTCCAACAGATGGTGGTCAGGCTAAGCGACAAACCAAAGTTCAACTCGCTTACGATGATAATTTTTTTTATGTTGGCGTAGAAGCCATTGATAGTGGAAAAGCTATAATACAATCTTTAAAAAGAGATTTTGGGCACGATGGTCAAGATGGTTTTGCTGTACTTATAGACCCTCAAAATCAACGAACTAATGGTTTCTTTTTTGTAGTTAGTGCCTTAAATTCGCAAAGCGAAGATCAAAAAAGTGAAACATCTGAAGGTTTAAGTTGGAGCTGGGATAACAAATGGTATAGCGAAACAACACAAAAAACAAATGGAGGCTGGTATGCCGAAATGGCTATTCCTTTTAAAAGCCTTAGATACGACGCTACAAAAACTAATTGGGGAATCAACTTTGTAAGAATCGACCAAAAAAGCAATGAATACAGTTGTTGGACACCCGTTCCTGTTAACTTTTCATCACACGATTTAGGATATACAGGTAAACTAAATTGGCCAAGTGCTCCTCCTGTAGCAAAAAGTAATATTGCCGTAATTCCATTTATTACAGCAAGTACCAACGAAAATAAACTGAATAATCAGCCCATTAAAGCGTTTGGCAGCAGTGGTATCGATGCTAAATTCGCCTTAAACTCGTCGCTAAACTTAGATGTAACAGTAAACCCAGATTTTTCACAAATTGAGGTGGATAGGCAAGTTACCAACCTAACAAGATTTAATATATTTTTTCCAGAAAGAAGAACTTTTTTCCTTGAGAATGATGACCTTTTTTCTAGTTTTGGTATCCCTCCTATCAGACCATTTTACAGCAGAAGAATTGGCTTAGATGAAAATGCTAATACTATACCAATTTTACTAGGTGCAAGGCTTACAGGAAATGTTGGCAAAAAAACTCGAATTGGGTTTATGAATATGCAAACAGCAAGTACTGCAACTTTTGCAGCTGAAAATTATACTGCAGCCACTATTCAACAAAGATTGCTAAAACGTAGTACGGCAAAAATTTATTTTTTAAATAGAGAAGCCTTTTTAAGTGAAACTCAAAAACTAAAAAATCCCTTACAACAGTTTGGCAGAAACATTGGCGGAGAATTAAGTTTCACTAATTTAAGTGGCTCTTGGTATGCTTGGAGTGCTTTACATAACTCATTTAAACCAAATATTAAAAATGATAATGCATTTATAAATTTTGGAGGAGGGCATACCACACGAAACTTTAGCTTTTTAGTTGATGTTACGCAAATGGGAACTAACTATTATACAGATATGGGTTTTAATCAACGAATCGAAAATTATGATGCTGCTAAAGACACCACGGTTAGACTAGGATATAAACAGATTTATAATGAATTAGAATATAAAATTTTCCCAAAAAAAGGAAGATACAACCAACATAGTTTTTCATTAAACAATTTTATAGTTTGGAACCCCAACAACAGTTTAAACGAGCATAATATAAGTTTTAACTATTTTCTGTTGTCCAAAACCACACAAAGCTTTAGTGTAAGGTACGATTACAGTGTTACAAATTTACTTTTTGCTACAGCATTTACTAATAAAGCTCCATTACCAGCAGGTAATTATAAGTTTGGAACATTTAGTTTAGGTTATAGAACAGACTCAAGAAAAGACATTAGTTTAAACGCCAACACCAGTATTGGTAATTTTTACAATGGTTCTTTTACAGAAATTAGAGGAAGCATAAATTTTCGTAAACAACCTAATTTAAATATTAGCATCACCGCTCAATACAATAAACTAGAGTTTCCAAGCATTTATGGCACCAATGAATTATTTTTAATTGCAAACAGAGTAGAATTAAATTTTACTACAAATTTATTTTGGACAACATTTTTACAATACAACACCCAAGCCAACAACTTTAATATCAATAGCCGTTTACAATGGCGTTACAAACCAATGAGTGACTTGTTTTTGGTATATACAGATAATTATTTTGCTACTCCGTTTTTACAAAATAAAAATAGAGCAATAGTATTTAAAATGAACTATTGGCTAAATTTGTAAATTAATTAAAAAAAATGTCAAAAAGTAAAACACCCCAAAACTTTAGCAATCATGCCCAACTTGTACCAATGTACCACTTTGTTGGCCTACCACTTTTGCTAATAACTTTAATAGGAAGTATAGTAAATCTTATTAATACCAATAAAGAAAACTTGTACAATGCATCTTTAATATTTTGTATTTGTTTATTGCTCATAATTGCCATAATGTACACTAGGCTATTTGCTTTAAAGGCTCAAGATAGGGCAATAAGAGCAGAAGAAAGATTAAGATATTTTATAAGAACAGGTAAAGATTTACCAACTAGTTTAAAACTTAGTCAAATAATTGCATTACGTTTTGCAAGCGACAATGAATATGATGTGTTGCTACAACAAACTATCGAACAAAAATTAAAAGCAAAAGAAATTAAGCAAGCAATAAAAAATTGGAAACCCGATTACAACAGAGTATAACAGCCTCAATAGTTATTTTCGCAGCCCAATTTGCGTTTGTGTGAATAACTTAAGAACAAGTATACTATATTGCAGCCGTAATTTTGAACTGTAAGTAATAAAATGTTTGAGCTATTTTATAAATATTTAATCTTAAATAACAAAGCTAGTTTACCTGGCATTGGCAGCTTTTTGGTGGAACAAATTCCTGCTTCTATGGATTTTGAGCATAAAAAATTAATTCCACCATCACAAAAAATTAGCCTCAATAACAACGTAAATGAACAAGAAGTTTTGAGTTTTCAAAATTTTTTAACGCAAGAGCTAGCTGTAAACAACGATGAATCATTACAAAAATTAAACACCTTTACACAAACTATTCAACATCAAATTACAAGTAATGGATCATTAGAGCTACCAAATATTGGTAAACTTGTAAAAAATATTAACGGTGGTTTTTCTTTAAATACAAACATCTCTACCGAAAACAAACAAATTTTATCTGACCTTTGGATAAACAAATCACAAGCTGCAAATACAAATTTTATGGACGTATATTCAGATACAATGCCAACAATAATTAGAAGAGAAAATTTTGTTGAAAATAATGCCGTATTTATTAATAAAGAAACAGAAGATTATTGGTGGGTTTGGGCTATTGTTTTAGCAATTATGGGATTAGGAGCTTTGTTATACTATTATATTTAATAAATATCAATTATAAAAAATATAAAAGCCGATTTTTGTCGGCTTTCGTTTTTTAATAATCATCTAGCTGTATTAATGGAAAAAATAACTCACCAAAATTGTCCTGTTTGCTTAAATAACAATATAAATCCAGCTTTTGCTGTAAAAGACTTTACAGTAACCAACGAAGAATTTGTAATTTTTAATTGCAACAATTGTACCGCTCGATTTACACAAAACATTCCTTCACAAAACAGTATTGGTAACTACTACAAAAGCAATAATTATATTTCACATAGCGATACTAAAGAGGGTTTAATAAGTAAACTTTACCACACCGTAAGAAATATTACACTAAAAAGTAAACGTAATTTGATAAATAAATTTACCGAAAACAAAAAAGGTAAGTTATTAGATATTGGAGCGGGCACAGGTGCATTTGCATTTACTATGCAACAAAATGGTTGGCAAATCACTGCATTAGAGCCAGACGAAACTGCAGTTGAAGTTGCATTAACCAAGCATCAACTTGTGCTGCAACCACTCGAAAACTTTTATCAATTACCACAAAGCCAATATCAAGCCATTACACTTTGGCATGTGCTAGAACATGTGCACGAATTACAAGCCTACTTTAAAAAATTTACTGAAATTTTGGCTACAAATGGTACTTTGTTTATAGCTGTTCCAAACTACACTAGCTTTGATGCAGATTGGTTTAAAGAATATTGGGCAGCTTACGATGTACCAAGACATTTGTATCATTTTTCGCCTAGTAGTATGCAACATTTAGCAGAGATGCACGGTTTTAAAATTATTCAGCAAAAAAGAATGTGGTTCGATAGCTTTTATGTAAGTATGCTAAGCACTCAATATCAATCAAAAAAAATTAACTATTTAATAGCAGCATTTGTAGGCATTTGTAGCAGCATTGCATCCATTTTTCATAAAGAAAAATGCAGCTCATTGATATATATTCTTCAAAAAAAATAACATGGCTATATTTTACAAATACCAAGGTTGTGGTAACGATTTTGTAATATTTGATAATAGAGAAAATCAAATAACACTCTCTCAAAAACAAATTGCTTCTATTTGCCATCGAAACTTTGGTGTTGGAGCTGATGGTTTAATGTTATTGCAAAATAAAGAAGGTTATGACTTTGAAATGATTTATTACAATAGCGATGGAAACCCAAGTTCAATGTGTGGAAATGGAGGTAGATGTCTTACACAATTTGCAAAAGACATGGGTATTGTGCAAGATAAATACAAGTTCATTGCAAGCGATGGCGAGCATGATGCTTTTATAGCTGAAACTGGTTGGGTGCATTTAAAAATGAAAAATGTTGAACATGTAATTAATAATAATGGCGATTACATAATAAACACAGGCTCTCCACATTATGTAAAAATTACAACTAACGTTAAACAACTTGATGTTTTTACTAATGGAAAAGCTATTAGAAATAGTGAAGCTCATAAAAAAGAAGGTATCAATGTAAACTTTGTGGAAATAACAGATGAAGACAACATATTTGTACGTACCTATGAACGTGGTGTTGAAAATGAAACTTTAAGTTGTGGTACTGGCGTAACTGCAAGTGCATTAGCTTGTTATCATAACGAAAATGGCTTTAATAGAGTAGAAGTAGAAACTCTTGGAGGTAAACTTGCTGTAGAATTTGATAAAATTGATGAAAACAGCTTTACTAATATTTGGCTTTGTGGCCCTGCAACATTTGTATTTAAAGGAGAAATTAGTATTTAATGCCCTTGTTTATTTACATATTTATTTACAACTGCTTTATAAAAATTTATACGTTAGCTGCCTATATTTTAAGTTTTAAAAATACTAAAGCAAAATATTTTGTAACAGGAAGGCAAAATATTTTCAGTCAAATACAACTTCAACTTAAAGATAATCCATATAAAAAAACTATTTGGATTCACTGTGCTAGTTTGGGCGAATTTGAACAAGCAAAACCAATAATTGAATATTTATATAAAGAAGGTAAGCAATTTATAGCACTTAGTTTTTTTTCGCCAAGTGGATATGAAGTTTCAAAAAAATATCCATTTGCCAATGCTATATTTTATCTTCCTTTAGATACTAAAAAAAATGCAATTCAATTGTTACAAATTGTACGCCCTTCATTAATTATTTTTATTAAATACGAATTTTGGTTTCACTATCTTACACAAGCCAAACAATTACAAATTCCTATATTATTAGCATGTGGAGTGTTCAGAAAAAATCAACCATTTTTTAAATGGTATAATACATTACACCTAACCATGCTACGTTGTTTTAATCAGATATTGGTGCAAAACCCAAATTCTAAACAATTACTCAATAACATTAAATTTAGCAATGTTGTTATTACAGGAGATACAAGGTTTGATAGAGTTTTGAAAATTGCAAATGAACCATTTAGCAACCAAATAATAGAAAATTTTATACAACAAAGAGATTGCATAATTGCAGGCAGTACTTGGCTTAATGATGAATTAGCTTTACAAAACTTTATCAATAAAAATAATCATGTTGTAGCCATTATTGCTCCACATCATGTAGATACTGAAAGTATAGAAAAAACTAAAAAAATATTTCCTACAAGTGTATTGTACTCCTCAATTTTACAATCGCCAAACCAACACTACAATAGTCATATTTTAATCATTGATACAATTGGACTATTAAATAAATTGTATAGATATGCTACTATTTGTTTCATTGGTGGAGGCTTTGGTAAAGATGGTGTACACAATGTTTTAGAAGCTAGTGTTTATGGTAAACCAATAGTTATTGGGCCTGTTTATGAAAAGTATAACGAGGTGGTAGATTTAGTAAGAAATAATGCAATAAAAGTTATTGAAAATGAAAATGTTTTAGAGTTAATAACAACTGAACTATTTAGTAATAAAGATGAACAAATCAAAATGGGAAGATTAGCTTATACTTACACCATTGCAAATGCTGGGGCAATAAATAAAACTATCGATGCCATTAAAAACTTTATTTGATTTTTCTTTTTTTATTTAACAAATTTTATGTTATTCGTATCTTAAAAAAACAATGTTATGTATAAAATTTTGTCGCTAATAATTGGTTGCTTTACCAGCATTATTTGCTTTTGCCAAACAGATTCAACGCTAAAAGAGTTTGCTGGCAAATACACCTTTCCTGCAGGCAGTGTACTGAGTGAAGTATCTATAGTTTACGAAAATGGCAGCCTTACCGTTAATACAGTTATGGGAAGTTCTGCCTTAGTAAAAAAAGAGGGAGATATTTTTAGTATTAGCCAATATAATGGCACTGCTACTTTTACAAGAGATGCTAACAAAAAAGTTAATGGTATTACTATTGATGCTCTTGGATATCATTTAGAAGGTACAAAAGAAAATAGTATTGCTTTGTATAATATCAAAATGCACTATAACTATTCTACCTTTAAATTCTACAAAATTTGAGTTACATCAAAAAGCATAAAAAAAGAGATTGGCCAAATACCAATCTCTTTTTTTTGAGCCATATAAGCTTTAATTTACTAGGCATTTAAGCTTTCTTGTTCTTCTTTTTGCTTGATAGCAAATCTCAGTTTACTATTTTCTTTATCAAATTCTACCAATACAATATCACCATTTTTTACAGTCATATTTAATATTTCTTCAGCCAAAGGATCTTCTAAATATTTTTGAATAGCTCGGTGCAATGGTCTTGCTCCAAACTGCACATCATACCCTTTATCGGCAATAAAATCTTTAGATTCATTGGTAATTTCAATACTAAATCCAATATTGTTTAAGCGTTTTATTACATTACGCATTAGAATGTCGATAATAGAATGAATATTTTCTTTACTCAAAGAATTGAAAATTATTACATCATCTATCCTATTCAAAAACTCAGGCGAAAAAGTTTTTTTCAATGCTTTTTCAATTACGCCTTTATTGTTTTCTTCTTGGTTTTGCATTCGAGAGGCAGTTGCAAACCCTACTCCATCACCAAACTCTTTAAGTTGTCGAACACCAATATTGCTAGTCATGATAATCATGGTGTTTTTAAAATCAATTTTACGCCCTAAGCCATCTGTTAATTGCCCATCATCTAATACTTGTAGTAAAATATTATAAATATCTGGGTGAGCTTTTTCAATTTCATCTAAAAGAATTACACTATATGGTTTGCGTCGAACCTTTTCAGTAAGCTGTCCACCTTCTTCGTAACCTACATATCCTGGAGGGGCTCCTATTAATCGAGTAATGGCAAACTTTTCCATATACTCACTCATATCAATTCTTATTAAAGCATCCTCGCTGTCGAACATATACTTTGCAAGGCTACGTGCAAGTTCTGTTTTACCAACACCTGTTGGCCCTAGAAAAATGAAGCTACCTATTGGTTTTTTAGGATCTTTTAAACCAACTCTATTACGTTGAATGGCTTTTGTAACTTTTACTATTGCTTCATCTTGCCCAATTACCATGCTCTTCATATCATCTCCCATTCTTCGCAATTTTTCAGTTTCCTCCTGTACCATACGTTTTACAGGTATGCCTGTCATCATACTTATCACTTCAGCTATATGCTCTTCGTTTATTGGGAAACGTTTGTTTTTGCTATCTTCTTCCCAGTTATGTTTTGCACGCTCAAGCTCTTCGCCAAGTTTTTTCTCTCTATCTCTTAGTGCTGCAGCTTCTTCAAATCGTTGACTTTTTACAACTTTATTTTTCTCTAGTTTTACTTCTTCGATTTGTTTTTCAAGCTCTACAATATCTCCAGGAACATTAATGTTTTTTATGTGTACTCTAGCTCCTACTTCATCTAATACATCAATAGCTTTGTCGGGTAATAATCTATCCGTCATGTATCTGTCGCTTAGTTTAACGCATGCTTCAATAGCTTCGTTATCGTACACAACACTATGATGGTCTTCGTATTTATTTTTTATGTTGTTGAGAATTTGTATGGTTTCGTCGATACTTGGTGGTTCTATCAACACTTTTTGAAAACGTCTGTCTAATGCACCATCTTTTTCAATATGCATTCTGTATTCATCAAGTGTACTTGCACCAATACATTGCAACTCACCTCTTGCTAAAGCTGGTTTAAAAATATTGCTAGCATCTAGGCTTCCACTTGCACCACCTGCACCAACAATAGTGTGTATTTCATCAATAAATAAAATAACGTCTCTATTTTTTTCTAATTCTACCATAATGGCCTTCATTCTTTCTTCGAACTGACCACGATATTTTGTACCGGCTACCAAAGCTGCTAAATCTAAACTTATAACTCTTTTGTCGAATAAAATTCGGCTAACATTTCGCTCAATTATCCTCAAAGCCAAACCTTCTACAATTGCAGTTTTTCCAACGCCTGGTTCACCAATTAAAATTGGATTATTCTTTTTTCTTCGTGATAAAATTTGCGATACCCTTTCAATTTCAGCTTCTCTTCCTATGATTGGATCTAATGCTCCTTGCTCTGCAAGTTTTGTAATATCTCTACCAAAATTGTCTAAAACGGGTGTTTTTGTTTTTGCTGCACCTGCCTTACCTGGCTGATTTGGATTTGGACGTTGCGTAAAAGATTTGTCTTCGTCCTCATCATCATCTCTAAAGCTATCGTACATTTTTGGTATATCTTCATCTTTAGGATTATTTAAGGGGCGTTGCTGATTAGGCAATTCTACAATGCCTAAATCGTTTCTAAAAATGTCATAATCAACATCAAATTGATTGAGGATTTGTGTTGCTAAGTTCTCTTTATTTTTAAGAATACTCAACAATAAATGTTCTGGTTCAACTAATGGGCTTTTCCAAAGTTTAGCCTCCAAAACAGTAACCCTTATAACTTTTTCAGCTTGTTTAGTAAGTGGTAAACTATTAATGTTTGCAATTACTTTGCCTGTTTTATCTTTTACTGCTATTTCAACCTCTCTTCTCAGTTCATTAAAATCTACATTTAAATTTTGTAGTACTTTCATAGCTACATTTTCGCCATCTCTAATAATGCCAAGTAGCAAATGTTCTATGCCAATGAAATCGTTTCCTAAGCGTAAGGCTTCTTCTCTACTATAAGAAATAATTTCTTTTACTTGTGGTGAAAAATTACTGTCCATATAATATTTTTTGATATTGTTTATTCTTATTTAATAACCCAATTACGTATTTAATTGTTGTTAAAATTAATTTTAATTTATTAAAAACGAAAGGTAGGGAAAACTTTATTTAAACCATTTATTTTTATAACGAATATTTTTGCCCAATATTTGAACAAATTATTTGAAATTAAAAAGTTATGATGTTTTATGGAAGTCAAAATTGATACCAAAGAAAAATTTACAGTAATTACTCCTGTTGTACCATTTTTGGCTGACAACATGGCAAACGAACTTGAAGCATTGTGTAAACAAGCCACTGAAAGTGAGGCAAAAAATATTATTTTAAACCTACAGCATGTTAGTGGAATTGATAAAAATTTTGCTTCAGATATAGTTACTTTACAACAAAAAAGCTACGACAACAACAAGAGTTTTGTGGTTTGTTGTATGATGGATATTGTAGAAAATGTGTTTGAAGAGGCTGAATTATTAGAGTATTTAAATGCCACACCAACCGAAAGTGAGGCTTGGGATATTGTACAAATGGAAGAAATTGAAAGAGAGTTGTTGGATGATTACGAAGCTGAAAATTAATTGTTTTTCCATTTAAAGGTATTGATGAGATGCCTTACATCTTCCATCACAAATTTGTTCACAGGCATAATGCTATCTTCATTTGGAGTAGCTTCAAAATATATGGCTCCACGTAAAAAGTGTTTAGTACTGTCAGTTAAAAAAAACTGATTATTGGTAGCCACATTACCTCCTACGTTAAACATTAATCCACTAATATTATTTGGCGTTTTTATCAACGAATCTTCATTGCTGTAAGCTTTAGCTTTATGGGCATCTGCAAGCTTAAAACTGTGTCTAAGCAATGAATCTAATTTATATTTTCCTATTTGCTTGTAACTGATATATACTTTCCCATTTAAACTAGGAAATTCAACATTAATCCACCAAGGATTTTCAGTTGCCTCTCCAAAAAAAGATGTGTCTTTTGTGATAGTAGCATAAGTAGGAAATTCAAAACTATAAGGATAACCTGCTTGGTTAAAAACTTGATATTGATGCTTTGGAAAATTAATTTTAAAGTAACCTTTGGGTTTAATTACTCTATCGTTACTACAAGCTGCAATAAATAAAACAACAGCAGTTAAAAAAAACAATTTAATTTCCAATTTTTGCATGTTACAAATGTAAAACTTAGGTGTAAAAAACTGTAGTTAATGTTTTGTTAGGATAAAATCTTTCTATTCACTTACTTTGCTACACATTTTATTTTTATGCAGTATTTACTTCAAGTATTATTTGTTTTAGCAATGGGTGTTGCTAGTTTTTTGTTCTATAAAAAAGCTAGCGAAATTCGCAGAAATATTTTATTAGGTAAAGATGAAGATTTTAGCGACAACAAACCACAAAGATGGAAGAACATGCTACTACTTGCATTAGGGCAAAAAAAGATGTTTAACAACCCTTTAGTGGCTATAATGCACTTAATTATTTATGCAGGTTTTATAATTATTAATATTGAAGTATTAGAAATTATAATTGATGGTATTACTGGTAAACATAGAATTTTTGCCCATTACATTCCTAGTGGTTTGTATAGTTTTTTAATCAACGTTTTTGAAGTTTTAGCATTTTTAGTATTAGTAGTTTGCATTGTTTTTTTATGTAGAAGAAATATTATAAAACTAAAACGCTTTGCTAGCAACGATTTAGCAGGATGGCCAAAAAGTGATGCCAATTATATTTTAATTACAGAAATTGTTTTAATGAGTTTGTTTTTGGGTATGAATGCTTGTGATACCATATTACAAGGCAGAGGCGAACCACATTATATTGAAACAGGAAATTTTGTTATTTCACAATACTTGCAACCTTTATTTAATGGTTTAAGCAGCCCAAGTTTAGTAACTATTGAAAGAGTGGCTTGGTGGCTTCATATTCTAGGAATTTTAGCTTTTTTAAACTACTTACCTTATAGTAAACACTTACATATAATGCTTGCTTTTCCTAATGCATATTATACAAGATTAGAGGCTTTGGGAACATTTAAAAATATGCCAGCCATTCAAAACGAAGTGTTGTATGCTATGCAACCAGAATTGGCACCCACAGAAGCTGCACCTCCTGCAAGTTTTGGAGCAAAAGATGTGTTTGATTTGAGTTGGAAAAATTTACTAGATGCCTACAGTTGTACAGAATGTGGACGATGCACTAGTGCTTGCCCAGCCAATATCACTGGTAAATTACTTAGCCCAAGAGCTATTATGATGAAAACTAGAGACCGACTTGAAGAAGTAGGCAAAAACATTAATACAAACAAATCTTTTGTTGCTGATAACAAATCTTTATTACACGATTATATTACTGTAGAAGAATTACGAGCTTGTACAACTTGCAATGCCTGCGTTGATGCTTGCCCTGTAAGCATTTCTCCATTAGAAATTATTACAGAACTTAGAAGAAATTTAGTAATGGAAGAAAGCAATAGCCCTCAAGAATGGAATGGCATGTTTAGCAATATTGAAAATAATTTTGCACCTTGGAAATTTAGCCCAGATGATAGAGATAAATGGGCTTTGGAAGCCTAA
>JBMLOR010000246.1:0-18540 GCA_049242865.1 Chitinophagaceae bacterium
ATAGCATCTGCTTGATTACAAGCATCAATTGTTTGTTGAGGCAACGGAACACCAGTTTCATCGATTGCAATGGCACCCATCAAACACTCTTGATAAGAAAATGAATGATTAAAAACTTTTGCAATTGCGTTTAAAACCTTTACAGATTCATTCACAACTTCTGGCCCAATGCCATCACCTTTTATAATTACAATTTTTTTGTTCATGTTATTGTTTAAACTCCTTCAAAAGCTTCAATTTCATTTTTTAAACTCAATAAATAATCTAAATCATCATATCCATTTATTAAGCAAGTTTTTTTGTAACCATTTATTTCAAAAGACTCACTATCATTGGTTTCATCGATTGTTATAGTTTGGTTTTCTAAGTCTATTTGTAATTGTGCTGTATTAGATTGACTAAAAATTTTTGCTAAAAAATCATCACTTACAGTTATTGGAAGAATGCCATTGTTTAAAGCATTATTTTTAAAAATATCGGCAAAAAAGCTACTTACCACAACCCTAAATCCATAATCTTTTATTGCCCAAGCTGCATGTTCACGTGATGAACCACAACCAAAATTTTTACCAGCAACCAAAATTTCGCCTTGATAATTTTTGTTATTTAAAGGGAAGCTTTCTATTGGATGAAGTTCATCATCATTTGAGTATCGCCAATCTCTAAATAAGTTTTTTCCAAACCCATCTCTTGATGTTGCCTTTAAAAAACGTGCAGGAATAATTTGATCGGTATCAATATTTTCAATTGCAATAGGAACAAATGTTCCTTTAAAGTTGAATGATTTATTTGTTGATGCCATGAGTTTTAATTTAATGAAGTTTGATGTTCAGGAATGGTAATACAACCTGCAATGGCAGCAGCAGCAGCTGTTAATGGGCTAGCTAAAAGCGTTCTTGCACCTTCGCCTTGTCTTCCTTCAAAATTTCTGTTACTAGTGCTAACACAATATTTGCCAGCAGGAATTTTATCTTCATTCATCGCCAAGCAAGCACTACAGCCAGGTTGACGAAGGTTAAATCCTGCTTCTAATAAAATAGTATCTAATCCTTCGGCTTTTGCTTGTGCTTCTACTTGTTTACTTCCAGGAACAATCCAAACTTCTACATTGCTAGCTTTTTGTTTCCCTTTTACATAATTAGCTACAATTCTTAAATCTTCGATTCTGCTATTGGTGCAGCTTCCAATAAACACATAATCAATTTTTTTGCCAATTAAGCTTTCGCCTTCTTGCAAGTTCATGTATTGAAGGGCTTTGCTTAAACCGCTTTTATCTTGTTGATTAATGGTTTGTTGAGTAGGAATGTTTTCTTCAATTTTTATGGTCATGCCTGGGTTTGTTCCATAAGTTATCATTGGCTTGATGTCGCTGGCTTCAAACACAATTTCTTTATCAAAACTAGCATCAGCATCGCTATATAAAGTTTTCCAATAAGCTAGTTTATTATCCCATTCGTTGCCTTTTGGAGCAAATTCTTTTCCTTTTAAATAGTTAAAAGTAGTTTCATCGGGAGCAATTAAACCACATCTTGCACCCATTTCAATACTCATATTACAAATGGTCATACGAGCTTCCATACTTAAGCTTTGAATAGCAGAACCTGCAAATTCAATAGCATATCCTGTAGCACCACTTGCTGAAATTTTTGATAAAATATAAAGTACAATATCTTTAGAAGTAACGTTGCTATGTAAACTCCCATTTATGCTTATACGCATAAGTTTTGGTTTATTTTGCAATAAAGTTTGCGTTGCCAAAACCATGGCCACTTCACTTGTACCAATACCAAATGCAATACAACCAAAAGCACCATGAGTACTGGTATGACTATCGCCACAAACTATGGTTTTGCCTGGTTGAGTAATGCCTAACTCTGGCCCAATTACATGCACAATACCTTGATAAGGATGCCCCAAGCCATACAATTCAATGTTATGATTGGCACAGTTTTTAATTAATGCCTCAACTTGCAGCCTACTCATTTCTTCTTTGATAGGTAAGTGCTGATTTATAGTTGGAACATTGTGATCGGCAGTTGCAACAACTTGTTTAGGGCGAGCTACCTTAATGTTTCTTTTGTCAAGTTCATTAAAAGCCTGTGGGCTTGTAACCTCGTGAATAAAATGTGTGTCAATATAAAACACAGATGGCCCGTTGTTAATTGATTTAACAACGTGTTTATCCCAAATTTTATCGAATAGTGTTTTTCTCATTTTTCTCTTAAGCAGTTTTTGGTTGAGATTCTTGAAAATGAATGGCCATCTGTGTTAAATCAGTATCTAAAACTTCTTTTTTTGCATCGGCAACGTTTAAAAAAGTGGTATACAAAATATCTATGTCGTTTCGTGTAAACTCAAATCCTAGTTTTAAAAAACGGTAAGCTAGTGCACTTCTTCCACTACGAGCAGTTAGGATAATTTTTGAAGTATCGGCACCAACTTCTTCTGGTGTAACAATTTCGTAAGTTTCGGCACATTTTAAAAATCCATCTTGATGTATTCCTGATGAGTGTGAAAAAGCGTTTGAACCAACAATAGCTTTGTTTGGTTGCACAGGCATTCTCATAGTATCGCTTACCAAACGACTCAATGGGTTAAGCATTTGAGTTTTAATATCTGTGTATAAGCCTAAATGTTTGTGTTGCTTTAATATCATTACCACCTCCTCTAAAGAAGTATTGCCTGCACGCTCACCTAAACCATTTAGTGTACACTCAATTTGCCTAGCACCTGCTATAACACCTGCAATGGAGTTGGCTGTTGCTAAGCCTAAATCATTATGGCAATGGCACGATAAAATGGCTTTATCTACATTTGAAACATTATTTTTTAAAAAAGCAATTTTTTCGCCATATTGATGAGGCAAACAATAACCTGTGGTATCAGGAATATTAACTACAGTTGCCCCAGCTTTAATTACAGCTTCTACAACACGAGCTAAATATTCATTATCGGTACGGCCAGCATCTTCTGCAAAAAATTCAACGTCATCAACAAAATTTTTAGCCCATTTTACTGCTTGAATAGCACGTTGTAAAATTTCATCTTGTGTACTATTAAATTTTGCTTTTATGTGGTAATCAGATGTACCAATTCCTGTATGTATTCTTGGTTTTACGGCATATTTTAATGCTTCTGCAGCAACTTCAATATCTTTTTGAACAGCACGTGTAAGTCCACAAACTGTAGCATTTTTAATTACTTTACTTATTTCTTGAACTGCTGTAAAATCGCCAGGACTGCTTATAGGAAAACCAGCTTCAATAACATCAGCACCTAAAGCCTCTATTTGTAAAGCTAAACCTAGTTTTTCATCAGTATTTAACTTACAACCTGGCACCTGCTCCCCATCTCTTAAAGTAGTATCAAAAATTTGAATTTTTTGACTAGTCATTTTTTTTCTTTTTAAAAACTAAGTATAGCCAATAAGCTAATGTAAAAACCTTAGTCTTCAAATTTATTTACTAAGACTAGCGTTTTAAAATAAACTTAACGCTAAATTTACTACACATAAAAAGATAAAAACATGGCAAAAGCCTTAACTGTATTGAGTTGCAAAAATTTTGAATTACAATGAGTAACCATTATAAAGATCCTGTTTTTTTGTTGATTAAAACCTTAGAAAAAGGAGAAAAAAAGAATTTCAAACTTTTTATTCAACGAAATTCTGAGAAAGAAGATCTAAAAATTTTGTTGCTTTTTGATTTGCTTGATAAAATGGAAGTGTACAATGAAGCCTTAATTTTTAAAAAAACTACTCAAATAAAAAAAGCACAATTAAGTAATTTAAAAGCTAATTTGTACAAACAAATTTTAAATAGTTTAAGAATTATTAAAAGCCAAACCAATATTGATATGCAATTGCATTATATGCTCGATAATGCAAGAATTTTGTACAACAAAGGGTTGTATATACAAAGTTTAAAAACCTTAGAAAAAACCAAGGAAATTGCCAACATACATTACCAACAAAATGTTGTACAACAAGTGTTGTTTTTTGAGAAAAAAATTGAAGCCTTGTTTATAACAAGAAGTATGCAAAATAGAGCAGAAACCCTGATGCACGAATCAGTTTTGTGCGAACAAAATTTGCAAAGTACATCTACTTTATCCAATATTTCATTACAACTGTACAGTTGGTTTATACAATATGGATTTGCTAGAAATAAGACAGATATAGCTTTTGTAAAAAATTTGTTAGAGGAAGTAAACAATTTTGATGTTCATAAATTCTCTAATTTTTACCAATTTGTACATTACTATCAGTGTAAGGTTTGGGCTAGTTATATTTTGCAAAATTTCATAGATTATTATAAGTATGCTCACAAATGGGTGCAACTTTTTGACGTTTACAAAGATATGTTGCAACATGAGTGTGCTATGTATATTAAAGGGTTGCACAATCTTTTAAATGCTTATTTTTTATTGGGAAAATATAAAGAGCTAAACAATACTTTAAACATTTTTGAAAAGCAATTGGCAACAGATTTGTTTAAGCAAAACTTCAATAATCAGGTAATTGGATTTCAATATTTTTATTTAAGCAAAATTGATTTTTATTTTTTGCAGGGTAGGTTTACTTATGGCTTAAAAATTATCCCAACTTTAGAAAAGCAGCTAAAAACTTATGAAGTGTATTTAGATACACACAGAATAATGGTATTTTACTACAAAATTGCTTGCTTGTATTTTGGAAGTGGCAATTATGATAAGGCTATTGACTATTTGCATAAAATTATAAACCAAAAAGCCCACCTAAGAAACGATTTGCAATGCTATGCAAGACTACTACATTTAATTGCACATTATGAACTTAAAAACTATGATATTTTAGAGTCACTGATTAAGTCGGTTTATCGATTTATGGGAAATATGGATAATTTAAGCACTGTAGAGTTGGCCATTTTTGATTTTATAAGAAAGAGCTTTAGTTATAATATTTTACATTTAGAAGAAGCGTTTGTTTCGCTTCATAAAAAACTTAATAATTTAAAAAGTAAGAAAGTCGAAAATCGCTCTTTTGTGTATTTAGATGTTTTAAGTTGGTTAGAAAGTAAAATACAAAAAATTCCTGTTGAAATAGTGATCAAAAAGAAGTTTGAGAGCAAAGTGAAAAATAACATTTAAGCAACTTTTTGTGCTATTAAAACCTTTAATAAGTTCTATGTTAACATTAACTAGATTGCTATTTGTTGAATAATAATAAACCCATATTCAATATTCTCCAATCTGTATTTAGTTTATTATGTGCATCAACAGCTTTAACGGGCGTTTTGGCATATTGGTTAGATATAATTTTTTCTTTAAGTAATTTTTGTTTTATATCTACAACAATTTGCTGTAATTTCTGGTTTTGCATCCATTGTTGTTGTGGCGGTTCAAAACCAATTTTTCCTTTACGCCAGGCAATATTTGGTAAATTATTATTGGCTAAATAGTTTCTTAGTAGATGTTTTGTAAAACCATTTTTTACTTTTACTGTATTGGGTAAATGAAACAAAAAAGGTGCAACATCTTTACTTAAAAATGGCAAACGAACCTCTAAACCAAAAGCCATTGCATTTCTATCTGCAAATCTTAGCAAACTTGGCAATCCAAATGTTGTTGAATGATAGTACAGCAAATCTTTAAAACTATTGAAGATTGGTTTTTGTGTGGTTAATTTGTTGAAGTAACTAGCTGTGAAATCTTTATTTAAAATACTATTGTGATTAGCTAAATAACTGTTTTTAAAGTTGGCCATTTTTTGCACTAAACTTGGATAACTAGAGGCTAATTTTAGCACTATACTATATTCATTTACAAAATCATTTTTTTGAAGTTCAGTAGCTAAAGTTTTGAATAAACTAGGGTTTTCTTTTTTTAGAAAAACTAAAAACCACTCCATTTGCTTTGAGTAGCCCCCTAAAAGTTCATCAGCTCCTTGCCCATCAATAATTACTTTAATACCTTGTATGGCAGCTGCCTTATAAACCATCCATTGTGTAAACACACTAGTACTTTGTGTTGGCTCTTGCTGATGGTTTAGTAGTGCAGATAAATCATTGATTAAATCATTAACGTTGGGTTGTACAAGTGTTTGCTGAATGCTTAAGCTATTGCAAATTGATTTGCTAAATTCGGTTTCATCTTTATAAAATCCATCAAAACTTGCCGTAAATGTTTTAAAGCTATAATTGCTTTTTTGTTGCACATTATGTATTGCAGTTACAATACAACTACTATCAACACCACCACTTAAACTAGTAGCAATTGGTACATCGGCTTGCAATTTTTTTGCAATAGCGGTTTCAAATACATGTTTAAATTGATCATCAAAATGGCTGTAGTTTACTTCAATATTTTGTAGCTTAAACCATTGTTTTGGCTCAATTTTTAAATTGTCTTCAATTACAAATTCTATGTAATGTCCTTGTGGCAAGTGAACAATGTTTTCATAAAAAGTGGTGCTTTTATCATTTGCATTGCTGGTATGTCCTAGAGTTATATAATTTATCCATTCAGTAATGTTGTGATTTTTTGATACACCAAGTGTAAACAAAGCTCCAATTTCACTACTAAAAGTAAATTTTTTATTATCTATATTATAGTAAAATGGCTTTTCCCCAAACGCATCCCTAGCTGCAAAAACAGTTTGGTTGTTTGTGTTATAAATTACAAAAGCAAACATGCCATCAAAAAAGTCAAGGCATTTAGCTCCCCAATTATCATAAGCTGCAATTAATACTTCGGTATCGCTTTGTGTTGAAAATTGGTATTTGTTTTTTTGAAGTTGAATTTTAATTTCATTGAAATTGTAAATTTCTCCATTATAAACTGCTACATAATTTAAGTATTTAAATGGCTGATTTGCATTTTTAGACAGGTCAATGATGCTTAATCTAGTGTGTGCAAGTGCTACATTATTATTATTGTTTACATAATAATCTTGTGAATTAGGCCCACGATGTTGAAGTGCATTGCAAGCTTGTTGCATTTTTTGTACAACATCGTTAATTTTTTCTGTACCAATTATGCCTGCAATTCCACACATGATTAAAAATATTAGCAATAATAGTGTAAGATTGAATTAAAAATTTTGCAACTCTTATCATTAAGCAATTAGTTCAAGTCTATCCATAAAAAAGGCTCAAGTTAATAAAACTTGAGCCTTTTTTTATATTAGTCAACGATTTATTTTTTTCGTTCTATCTCTCGATTTATTTCTTCTATATCAACAGGTCGTTCATTATTATCGCCCATTAAATATTTAGTGAAATAGTCAGCAGCTTTCCAAAACCAATATTCTTGCATATCACCAAATCCGTGTCTTTGAGTAGGTAAAAGTAACATGTCAAATCTTTTGTTGGCTTTTATTAAAGCATTAACCACCCTCATTGTATTTGCAGGATGTACATTATTATCAATTTCACCATGTACTAACAATAATCTTCCTTTTAAATTTTTTGCTAGGTCAGGATTTTTGTCAATACTATAAGCAAATGTAGTATCCCCTTTTTCGCTAATATTTTCTTTTACGCCATGATGTTTTTCGCTCCACCATCTATTGTAAATACTATTATCATGGTTGCCTGCACTGCTTACAGCAACTTTAAAAATATCAGGATACACAAGCATAGCAGCAGTACTCATAAAACCACCACCACTATGACCATGAATACCAACTTTTTCTCTGTCTATAAAGCTAAATCTATCAGCAAGTTGCTCAATAGCTGCTTTTTTATCGGCTAAACCATAATCTCTTAAATTACCATAACCATAGTTGTGGTACCATTTACTAAGATTTGGATGACCGCCTCTATTGCCCACAGTAATTACAATGAAGCCAAGTTGAGCAAGTCGGTCAATTCTATCAAAACCTCTGCTAAAAGATTTATTTACAGCTTCAGTTTGCGGCCCAGGATACACATATTCAATGATTGGATATTTTTTTGTGGCATCAAAGTCAAATGGTTTATACATAACGCCATATAGGTCGGTAATTCCATCATCTGCTTTTATTTTAAATGGCTCAGGAAATTTATATCCTGCTGCCATTAAGTTGTTTAAGTCGGCAGTTTCTAGATCTAAAATTTTCTTGCCTTCAGTGCTAATTAAACTTGTTTTTGGAACTGTATTAACTCTACTAAAATTATTGATAAAAAATGTAGCATTATCGTTCATGCTTACATTATTATCAAAGTTTCCAGCATTAAGTAATTGTAAGCCTGAGCCATCAAAATTTATTTTGTATAAATGATAATAATACGGGTCTTCTTTTTCGTTAACGTTGCCTTTTTTATCAGTTTCTGTAAGCATTTCACGCCCATTAGCTGTAAAATACAAAATACGTTTTTTATCGTCAACGCCAACTACATCTTCACAATGCCAAGCTCCTTTTGTAATTTGATTTTTTAATTTTCCTTGAGCATCATACAAGTAAAAATGGGCCCATCCATCACGCTCACTCCAATGAATTAATTCTCCAGTATTTTTAACAATTGTAGGACTTTTTACTTCAACATAAGTGTTTAATCTTTCTTCAATTAAAGGTTTTACCAATTGTGTATTAGCATCAACTTCACAAATATCAATACGTTTTAAATCTCTGCTAGTACGTTCTAGCATAAACTTATCGTTAGTGCCATGCCATATTAATGGTTTAAATTCATCATCTCTACTACTTGCCAATTGCGGTGCACTGAAAATGCTAACATCTTGGTCTTTAAACATGCCAGCATTCACGTTTTTTAATGAGGCAGTTGCAAAATCGTATACCATAACATAATCTGTTGGACTTTCTTTTTCTCCCGGCATCCAATATTTGTAGGTTTCTAAAGTTGGGCGTGGATCAGCAATGCTGTTTATTACCCACAACTCTTTAACTTTTCTAACATCAGATTTTATGAGTGCAAATTTTTTGCCATCGGGGCTCCAATACACAAAAGCTGGTTTACGTTTGTTCTTATTTTTTTCTTTATCAACATTGGTTTCTCCACCACCACCAAATGCACCATCACCATGATAAGCAAAATATTCTACCCCATCAAAAGTGAGTTGTTTTTCTACAATGGTGCTATCATCTTCGTTTAATAAGGCTTTTTCGTAATTAGCTTTATCCATTGAGTATAAGTTGTATTTTTTACCAAATACAAATAAATCTCCATTAGGCGAAACACTTGCCCATCTTGGTTTTGACTTTGTTTTTTTAAAGTCGGTTAATTCAACCAACTCTTGGGTTGCAATATTATATTCGAAATAAAAAGTCTTTTTTTCCTTGGTTGGTTTTGCATCTTTTTTTGCTGTAGCACTTGTGTCTTTTTTTTCTACTTCTTGTGTGCTTTTAACTTCAAACCTCACAACAGTTTCATCTTTTACAAATCGCATGCTATCTAGCCCAAGATGTTTTGCATCAAAGGGGTCTTTTACAATAGCACTAATCTTCATAGCAAGGGTTTCGTTATCCCATAATAGTTTCTTTTCACCTTTTGCAGCATCTACAATGTACCATTGTTTTCCTTCGCTAGTTTCGTACATGTACCAAAATTTATCACCTTTTTTTAACCAATGAGCATCAACATTGGTACTAAAAACTAATTTATCTAGTTTTTTTGGTGAAAAGCGAGCAGCCAAATTATAATTGGCTTTTTGTTGAGCAAAAGCTACAACAACATTTAAAAGAAATACAATTAATACTAATTTTTTCATGAATAAATATTTTATATAAAATAGGTAGCTAATGTAATGTTTTGTGTCTATTATTTTTTAACTATTTGATAAATGTAATAAAATTGAGAAGTAGTAATTAGCGGTAGTAATATTTAAAACTCAAGTTCAAATTCTTACTTTTGATCAATGAATAATAGTAGTGTACAATCATTAACAAATTACAACAAATTATTTTTTATTGGAATTGCAGGAACAGGGATGAGTGCTTTAGCACAATATTGTAAAGGCATAGGTAAACAAGTTGTTGGTAGTGATAGATATTTTGAAAACGATAAGCCAAATGAAACACAGCAACAGCTTACGGCATTTGGTATTGATTGTTTTCCTCAAGACTCAAGTGGTATAGATAAATCAATTGATATTGTGATTATTAGCACAGCTGTTGAAGACTCAAATATTGAAGTACAAAAGGCAAAAGCTTTAGGTATTGAAATTATTAAACGTTCTCAATTACTTACATTAATTAGTAATACCAAAAAAACAATTGCAATTGGCGGCACAAGTGGAAAAAGTACTACAACTGCCATGTTGTTTGATATTTTAGATGTAGCAGGTTTGCAACCTAGTATAATTAGTGGAGCAGGGCTTGCTAGGTTGCAAGAAAAAGGATTAATAGGAAACGCTTGGGTAGGAAATGGCGATTGGCTAGTAATTGAAGCTGATGAAAGCGATGGCAGTATTGTAAACTATCATCCACAAATTGGTGTTTTGCTGAATATTGATAAAGATCATAAAGAAATTGAGGAATTGCATGATATTTTTAATACGTTTAAGCAAAACTCAAAAAGCTTTGTAGTTAATCAAAGCAATAAATATGCTGCTCAATTTTCTGAGAATAGTCATCAAGATTTTGGCTTAGCACAAAGTGGGGCTGGTTTTGTAGCAACTGAAATTGAAGCTAAAGATTTTTCGGTTCAATTTAAAGTAAACAATGTGCTATTTGTTATTCATACATTTGGTATACATAATGTAGAAAATGCATTAGCAGCAACTGCTGTAGCCAATTTATGTGGTGTGCAATTAGATACCTGTGCAAAAGCGATTGAACAATACAAAGGCATTTACAGACGCAACCAAATTTTGGGTACAAAAAATTCAATACTTGTAATTGATGATTATGCCCATAATCCTGCAAAATGTGCAGCAGCTATTAAAGGTGTTCAAGCTGTTAGTAACCATGTTGTTGCATGGTTTCAGCCACATGGATATGGACCTACAAGATTTTTAAGACATGATTTTGTACACGAATTAGCAGCTGTATTAAGACCTACAGATACGATTGTAATGAGTGAAATTTTTTATGCAGGAGGAACTGCTGTAAAAGACATTAGTGCTAATGATTTAATTGAAGATTTAAAGGCAAAAGGTTGTAATGCCTTGTTTGTGGCTGATAGAAATAATTTGGTAGCACAGGTTAAACCGTTGTTACCTGAGAATAGTGTACTATTGTTAATGGGAGCTCGAGATCCAAGTTTGGCACAATTTGCAAAAACTGTATTTGAAGATCTTTAAATGCTACACAATTTTTAAGTGATATTATAAAAGTTATCTGCAATAAAAAATCCTCTTAATGCTAATTTTTATGTAGCTAAGAGGATTTTTTTAGATTGATTGTTTAGTTTTTATCCTAATCCAAAAGTTTCGTGCATGGCTGGTACAATAGCATCTTTAAATCCTTTTTTTAACAATCGTTGTTGAAATTCTAGTTGCACTTCTTCTTCACCGTGCACAATAAATATTTTGTTAACCAAACTAGGCTTTTGGCAGGCTAAAAATTGGCACAAATCGTCGTAATCTCCATGTGCACTCATGCTACGCATTACACCAACCTCGGCATTTACTTTAAAAAATTCTCCAAAAATTCGTACTTCTTCAGAGCCTCTCATAAGCTTACCACCTAAACTGTTTGGCTCACAATAACCAACTAATAAAATGGTATTTTTTTCATTTGAAATATTATTGGCAATATGATGTTTTATTCGTCCTGCATCTGCCATGCCACTAGCACTGATAATGATGCAAGGTTGTGTAAGTGCATTAAGACTTTTGCTTTCGTCGGCATTTTCCACAAATCTTACACCAGGAAAATCAAAAGGATCTTCATCGTGCTCTAAAATTTCTTGTACTTCTTTATTAAAATATTTAGGATATTTTTTTACAATTTCAGTAGCCTCTTGGCTTAGTGGGCTATCAACATAAACAGGAACTTTTGGAAGCTTTCCGTGGTTTGATAAATTATTTAAGGCGTATAATAACTCTTGTGTGCGACCTACACTAAAAGCAGGGATAATAAGTTTACCTTTTTTGGTAACACAGGTTTTAATAACCCAATCTAACAACACTTCATCACTTGGTTTAAAATTACTGTGCAAGCTATTGCCATAAGTGCTTTCAATTATTATATAATCAGCTTGTGGAAATTGCTGTGGAGATTTTAATATCATATCACCATATCGGCCAACATCGCCACTAAAAGTTAGCGTTTTTGTTTCGCCATTTTCAGTGATTTTTAGGTGAACGCTTGCACTACCAATTATATGACCTGCATCTAAAAACAAACACTCTACACCATCAATAACTTTAAACCATGTGCCATATTCTTTGGGTTGTAAAAAGCTAATGGCTTTATTGGCATCTTCTAAAGTGTATAAAGGTTCAATTGGCGGCAATCCCTCTTTACTTCTTCTTTTATTGGCAAATTTTGCATCGTCTCTTTGTATTACTGCACTATCTTCCATTAAAATAGAAGCTAAATCTTTAGTAGCAGGAGTACAAAAAATACTTCCTACAAAACCATCACTCACAAGTTTAGGAATAAGGCCACTATGATCTATGTGTGCATGCGATAAAATCATTACATCAACTGCCGAGGCATCAAATCCAAATTCTTTATTCATGGCTTCTGTTTTTGTACGTCCTAAACCTTGAAACATGCCACAGTCTAGCAAAATTTTTGTTCCGTTTTTTAGCGTAATTAAATGCTTGCTGCCTGTTACAGTTCTTGCTGCTCCATGAAATGATATTTGCATATTGATAATTTAAATGATTATGTGTATAGTTAACAAATTTATATCATTAAAGTTTCCAAAAGTTATATTTGCTTATGTTAAAATTTAAATACAAAACCCTCAGTATTTTTACCATCATCTTCATTTTTAGTTGTAGTAAATCAACTGTAAGTAAATATCAATCAACTAATAAACAATACAAGAAACAGGCAAAAGATTTCGGGAAAAAAATTAGTGTTTATCCTTTACAAGATTCAGTTGGTTTAAATTATGCAAATGAATTTGTAGGAACGACAAATTTTAGCTTACGTAAACCAAATTTTGTGATTATACATCATACAGCACAAAATAGTTGTGAACAAACACTTAAAACCTTTACATTGCCTCGAACTCAAGTAAGTGCACATTATGTAATTTGTAAAGATGGTACTGTACATCATATGCTTAATGATTATTTAAGAGCACACCATGCTGGAATTGCAAAATGGGGAAATAGTACAGATATTAATAGCAATAGTATTGGAATTGAATTAGACAATAATGGTTTTGAAAATTTTGATGAGCCTCAAATTAATAGTTTGCTTGCTTTGTTAGATAGATTAAAAAAGCAACATGCCATACCCACTGCTAATTTTATTGGACATGGCGATATTGCCCCAACAAGAAAAAATGATCCAAACTGGAGATTTCCTTGGAAAACTTTAAGTGATAAAGGTTTTGGTTTATGGTTTGCAGACACTACAAATACCATTTTGCCTAACGACTTTAGTAATATTGTTGCATTACGAATTATTGGTTATGATGTAAAAGATACCACAGCTGCAAAAATTGGCTTTAAACGCCATTGGCTACAAGACACCACTAAAACATTCACCAATCAACATCAAAAAATATTATACGAATTGATGAAGAAATTTATGTAAGATGTATGGTAGTGCTTTGCACTTTACTGCCCCAAAATATGGATGCTTTAGTGTTAAAATCATCACTACTATCTGTAGTATAAAATTCGATGGAATTATTTTTTGAGCATAAACTTTCTAATGCTGTATGCTTTTTAAAATATTGTTCAAGGCTATTGGCTACAATAGAACCTTGAGTAATTAAATTAATAGAATTGGGTAGATATTGTTTTATTTTTTCTGCAAGAAGAGGATAGTGTGTACATGCTAATAAAACAGTATCAATATTGTTGTTTTGAGCAAGCAATTGATTACAATATTTTTCAATAAAATAATCAGCACCATTACTTAAATGTTCGTTGTTTTCAATTAATGGCACCCACATGGGGCAAGCTTGTTGATATACTTTTATTTGAGGAAAAAACTTATTTATTTCAATTACATACGAATTAGAAATCACTGTGCCATGTGTAGCTAAAATGCCAATATGATTGCTTTTGCTGAAGCTTCCAATTATTTCAGTAGTTGGGCGTAATACACCTAACACTCTTTTTGATGGATGTAATTTTGGTAAATTGTTTTGTTGAATATTTCGTAAAGCTTTTGCCGATGCTGTATTACATGCAATAATTACTAGGTTACAGCCTTTACTAAAAAACCATTCTACAGCTTGCCAAGTGTATTGATATACAGTGTCGAAGCTTCTTGAGCCATAAGGGCTACGAGCATTATCTCCTAAATACATATAGCTGTATTGAGGCAGTTGTTGTACAATATTTTTTAAGATGGTTAGTCCACCAAACCCACTATCAAAAACTCCAATTTTGCCTTGTTGTAATTCCATTTTTTTAAATTAAACCTTGTGGTAAAACTTTTTCCATTTGTGTACTTCTCGAGCCTTTTACTAAAATTGCAGTGTTATCAAAATTTTGAGTATTAAGCCATGCAGCAGCTTCTGAAGATGTTTTAAAGAAAATAAACGAGTGATTAATTTTTTCAAAATCACCACCAACAAGTACTACATTTTCCCACTTATATTGTTTAATTAGTAGAGTTAATTGCTCATGTTCTGAAATACTTTCTTCTCCCATTTCCATCATAGCACCTAGCAACAAAACTTTCTTTTTATAATCTTGCTTAGCAAAATTTTCAATAGCAACTTTCATGCTCGAAGGATTAGCATTGTAAGCATCAACAATTACAGTATTTGTATTCCATTGAACCAATTGACTTCTACTGTTTGTTGGAAAATAATTTTCAATAGCAAGTTTAATTTTGCTAAACGGAACATCGAAATATTTACCAATAGCTACAGCAGTTAACACATTGCTCAAATTATAGTCGCCTACCAAATTCGTACTTATATTTTCAATGCCATCAGCATTTTTTATTGCAACTTTTAAAAAAGGGTTACTTGCAATTATTTCTCCTTGAACAATGCCCTCATTTGTACCATACATAACAATTTTTTCAACGCCATTACTCATTTCTTTTAAATATTCAAAGTTGGCATATAAAAACACTGTACCATGGTTTGCCTTTAAAAAATTGTACAATTCACCTTTGCCCTTTTTTACACCTTCAATACCGCCAAATCCTTCTAAATGAGCTTTGCCACAATTGGTAATTATGCCATGTGTAGGCAAAGTATATTGGCAATAACTTTCTATTTCTTTTTGATGATTGGCACCCATTTCAATTACAGCAATTTGTGCATCTTTTTTTACACTTAATATTGTTAAGGGCACTCCAATGTGGTTATTTAAATTACCTTGTGTAGTGTATGTTTTATAATGAGATGATAGTACATTATAAACTAACTCTTTTGTAGTTGTTTTACCATTGCTTCCTGTAATGGCAATAAATGGAATATTTAATTGCTTACGATGGTGTAAAGCTAAGTTTTGCAAGGTTTGCAACACATCTTGGCACATTAAAATATTCTGTTCTTGGCCCTCAATTATTTCATCAACTACTGCAAACGATGCACCAAGCTCTAAAGCTTTTTTGGCATATAAGTTACCATTAAAATTTGGACCTTTTAGTGCAAAAAATATGTCTCCATTTTTTAATTTTCGAGTATCAGTTTGTATGCTTTGGTGTAGGGTAAATATTTCGTAAAGCTGTTCAATATTTTGTAGTTGTATCATGTTGCGAATTTAATGGAATGTTAGTTGTAGCTTTTTTTGTTTACATATTTAAAATACCTATTTAATTTTAGTACAAGTTGCCAAGTAAAAACTATCTAATACGCTATTTCTTGTTTTGTGATTTATAAAAGAAGCTTTCATTTCACTAATATGAAAATCAGGAAATTGCTCAATCACCTCAACTTTAAAACTATCTTTATTTATGGTAGCAAAACTGCTGTTGAAACCAAGAAATAACTGTGAACTATTCATGTTTTTGCAAAGTTCAGAAGCCTGTGTTGCTCTTTTTAAATAAGAATTTCCGTAAAACTCGAAATTGTAATCGTTGCATCGATACATGATTGCTTTTGTATCGGGTAGTTTGTTTTTTTGAAATTTTCCTGCCATCATTCCTCCTTGATATTCCATAATCTTAGGAAAATAAACACAGTTTAAAAACAAAGTGAGTAGCAATATGGTGCTTATACTTTTTACTACAAATGCTTTTGGGTTTTGATTATTATAATTTCTATAAAAAATAAAAATTATTACTGGTAAAAAAATGGCCATTAAAATAAATCCATTAGAGTTTATAAAATAGGCCATAGTTGTAATAAAAATAATTACAACTGCAGTAATGATATATAAGCCAACATTAAGGAACGAAAACTTTTTTATCTCAAAATTTCTCGATAAATAGTATCCCGCCAAAATACTAAAATGTGGAAATAGAATTACAATATAATGTGGAAGTTGGAACTTGCTTGCATTAAAAATAAAGAATGTTACTAAAGCACAAGTATTAATAATAAACAATAATGTGTGTTTTATTTTAAATTCATTGTTTTTGAAATCTTTTAATTTAAAAATAGCAGCCTGTATTAGCAATATACTCCAAGGTAAAAATGCCCATAATGTGGTATGAAAAAAGAACAGTTTTTCGCCACTACCTTTTATGGGTCCATTATTAAAAAATCTTCCAAATTGGCTATCCCAAAAAAAGAATTTAATTCCACTTACGTTTTGTTTTCCAAACACAATTTTTTCAGGATGAGTATCAAACTGTAAATAAAGGCAATAAAGCTCAGGGATTATAAATATTACAATTAATAGTACAAAGGCATACCATTTAAGAGCCAAAAATTGTGACCATTGTTTTGTTTTAATCCAATAAATAATAAAACCGGCACCTAATGTAATAACTACAAAAATACCTTTGCACATAATTGCTAAGGCTGTAAAAAATGCAGCAACAACTAAATATTTGAAACTGTTTTTTTGGATATTTAAGTAAGTATAATAAGTAGCAGCTAAAATAAATGCTGTTAAAAACATTTCAGCTCTTACATCAAAATTGCACAAAGCAATATGCAAGCTACTGGCAAAAATTAAGGTACTGTATTGGGCAATTTCTTTATTAAAAAAATTAATACAGATTTTAAAAATAAAAAAGCAAGCCAATAAATAGGCAAAAAAATTAGGTAGCTTATAAGCAAATGCATGTATGCCAAAAATTTTGTAACTACAAGCTGCTAGCCAAAAAGGTAAGTGAGGTTTGTCGAGCCAATCATCACCATTTCCAAAAAGATTTATAAAATCGTTTTTTTGAATCATGAGTTTAGCAATAGATGCGTACAATGTTGCATCAGGCCCCATAATATCACTAAAGAGGGCAGTAGCATTTACAGCAAAACAACATGCTAAAAGAAATGGAAATATTTTTTCTAATGATTTTTCTTTGGCAATCAGCATCTAAAAACTGAATTTATATTATAGTGCAATATTATTTCAATACCCATATATTTGTGCAGTTAATTATTACAAAACTTTTTTTAGGCAATTACAGTATAGTATTACTTACTAATGCCAAACAAATTTTCTTGAAATTTTTTTATGGAGTATAACACAGCAAGAACCTATCTTGGAATGAGAGAATATGGAAGGCATATTCAAAAAATGGTTGATTTTTTGCTAACTATTGAAGATAAAGACAAACGCAACGAACAAGCAAAATTGGTTATTGAGCTAATGGGGTTGCTAAACCCACACCTTAAAATAGTAGAAGATTTTAGGCATATGCTTTGGGATCATTTGTTTGTAATGAGTGATTTTAAATTAGATGTAGATAGTCCATATCCAATTCCAGAAAAAGAAACGTACAAAGCAAAATCCCAACCTATGGGATATCCAAAAAGAAAACCAAAGTTTAATCACTTAGGAAAAAACATAGAGCTCGTAATTGATAAGGCTTTAGCCGAGGAAGATGAGGAAAAACGAAATGGTTTTGCAAATGCTATTGCTTATTACATGAAATTAAGTTACAGCAGTTGGCACAACGAGTTGGTGCATGATGATCAAATAAGAAGTGAATTGCAAACTATTACAAAAGGAAAATTAGATTTTGACAATACACCATATATAAAACATACACCAAGGGTTGAAAGGGACGACTTTGGAAGAAGAAATAACAAGAATAAGCAGAAAAATTTTGGTGGCAGAAACAATGGTAACAACAACCAAAAGAATAATAACCAAGGAGGCAACCAAAAAAACAACAACAATAATAATAGGAATAACAACAACAGAAACACTAACAACAATAATAATAGAAATAATAGCCAAAACTTTAAAAAACGGTTTTAACTAAGTTGTTTGATGTTGCACCAAATACAAGCAAAACTTTATGTAAAAAATTGTAATGCTGAAAAAAATTGTAGTTATAGGGCCAGAAAGTACAGGAAAATCTACCATTTGCAGCCTACTTGCACAGCATTTTAACTGTCTTTGGTGCGA
>JBMLOR010000246.1:18640-41942 GCA_049242865.1 Chitinophagaceae bacterium
GAAAATCTACCATTTGCAGCCTACTTGCACAGCATTTTAACTGTCTTTGGTGCGAAGAATTTGCAAGAACTTACCTTTTAGAAAATGGTACAAATTATACTTTTTCAGATTTAGCTACAATAGCAAAAGGGCAGTTAAAATTAGAGGATAAGTACACAAGTATTGCTCTTAGCCAAAAACAGGATTATTTGTTTTTAGACACCGACATGTATGTAATGAAAGTTTGGTGTGAGTTTGTATTTAACAATGTTCATGATTTTATAGAAAATGAAATAAATATCCGTAAATACGATTTGTATTTGCTTTGTGATACTGATTTACCTTGGGTAAAAGATGAGTTAAGAGAATATCCAGACGTTGAAACTAGGCAGCAGTTATTTAATATCTATCATTCAATTTTATTATCACAGTCAACTCCATTTACAATAATCAATGGCACTTATGAAGAGCGTTTACAAAAAGCAATTTTGGCTGTTCAAAATTTGTAATCCACTAATTTCTTATATATAGAAACTAGCTTGAAAGGCTATTTTTTACTTGTTTAAGAAGATTTTGGCAATTATAATTTGATTATTTTCGAAATAATTGTAAAAAAACTGTTAAAAAAATACTATTTTTAAACCCTTTTAGTGTTTCACATTTACTATTCTATCATGAGAAAATTTTTTAGACTATCTAAAATTGCATTGTTTGGCTTTTGTACCGTTCTATTACTTTTTGTTTCAAAAAAATCAATTGCTCAGTTTCCTGCACCCTATTGTGCCGAAGCATTTGCAAGTGGTGTAGAACCTATAACAAGAGTAACTTTTGCAGGTATAAACAACTCAAGTCCAGCTGCTATTGGTGGGCCAGCCCATCAAAACTTTACTGCAATTGTTGGTAATGTTGTTTTAGGAACAAGCTATCCAATTTCAGTACAAGGAAATACAGATGGTAATTTTACTACTCATGTACGAGTATTTATTGACTTTAACAATAATGGACTTTTTACAGACGCTGGAGAAACATTTACTGTTGGTACCATTGTAAATTCAACAGGTACAGATGGAATTACTGCAACAAATACCATTGCAATTCCATTAACTGCAAATACTGGTCAAATTCGTATGAGGGTTCATAAAAGATTCAGTGTTGCAGGAAATCCCTGTAATACCACAGGATTTGGAGAAGCAGAAGACTATACATTAAATATTGTAGCCCCAACTCCTTGTGCTGGTGCCCCAGCTGCAGGAACAGCAAATGCAGTTCCTTTAAATGCATGTGTTGGTGACCCAATAAATTTAAGTTTAACTGGTGCAACAATTGCAGGTGGTATTACATACCAATGGCAAAGTAGTACCAATAATATTACATTCACAAATATTACTGGTGCAACAAATCTTAATTACACAGCAACACAAACTGCAACTACATATTATCGTTGTGTAACCACCTGTAGTAACTCTAGCACAAGTACTAATTCAAATGTAGTTACAGTTACTAGTCCTCTATTAATAGGAGGTACTTATACAATTAATAAAAATGTACCAACAGGTGGTACCAATTTTAATAGTTTTAATGACGCTTATAATGCCATAAAATGTGGAATAAACGCTCCTGTAATTTTTAATGTAGTGGCGGGTACAGGCCCATACAATGAGCAATTGATTGTTGATAGAATAATTGGAGGATCATCAGCTGTAAATACCATTACTTTTAATGGTAATGGAAACACAATAAGTTTCGGTTCAACAAATACAAATGAACGAGCTGTAATTAAGCTAAAAGGAACTAATTGGTTTAGGTTCGATAATTTAACGGTAGATGCTTCTTCAGGAACTTTTGGTTTTGGTTTCCATTTAATGAACGATGCAGATAGCAATATTATACGTAATTGTAATATAATTACAAACTCTACAGCTACAACTACAAACTTTGCTGGAATTGCCATTAGTGGGAGTAATACAAGTGCAATAGGAACAGGCACAACTTTGTGTGATTTTAACATTATTGAAAATAATATAATAGATGGAGGTTTTTATGGTGTAACCATGGCTGCAACTTTTGCTGGTGGTGCTAATGGAAACAATGCTATAAGAAAAAATACTATAAGAAACTTTTACCAAACTGGTATTTATGTGGCTGCTAGTTACGATTGTTTGATTGATAGTAATACAATAAGTAGACCATCGAGAACTGTGGTAACAGATTTTAATGGTATACTTTTTACTGCACAAAGCAACACAGCTTCTGTTCGTAGAAACACCATTACTAATCCATTTGGTGGTGCATTAACTAGTACATCTGCGTTTAATGGAATTGTATTTAATGCTGCAAGTGCTTCTGCAGGTAATGATAATTTTATTATTAATAATTTAATTGCCAATTTAAATGGGCAAGGAGCACAAAATGGCTTTGTGAATACTGGAAGTGGAAACATGATTATTGCTCATAATACTATTTCGTTAGATCATACAGCAAGCACCTCAACAGCTGTTACAAGAGGATATGTGCAAACAGGTACAAGCCCTAGCGTTTTGTTTTTTAATAATATTATTACAATTGGAAGAGGTGGCACCGGTACTAAGCATTGTTTAAATGTAACCACCGCTCCAACATTTGCAGACAATAACAATTATTATATAAATGCTGCTGCAGGTAGTAATCATATTGGGTTTTTAACAAGCAATAGAACTACTTTAGCAAATTGGAAGGCTGCTAATCCAGGGCAAGAAATTTTATCTATAAGTACTAACCCTGTTTACACTGATCCTGCATTAGGAAACTTTGCTCCTGCAAATGCCGCAGTTGATAATAAAGGCCTTTACTTAGGTATTGATGAAGATATTTTAGGAACATTAAGAAGTACCAGTACTCCAGATATTGGAGCTTATGAGTTTATACCACCACCTTGTACAATTCCACCAGTAAATGGAAGTACATTGGTAAGTGCCACCATAATTTGTGAAAATCAACCTGTAAAACTTGATTTAAATATTGGTGCTTTTGGTAGTGGACAAACATTTCAATGGCAATATGCAACTAACGCTGCAGGGCCTTATACAAATTTAAGTTCAGCACCATCTATAAATATTGATACTACTATTTTATCATCTCAAACATATTTTTATAGGTGTGCAATTAGATGTTTAACCTCAACTGTTTTTTCTAATGAAGTATTACTCACTGTAAACCCTGCATTGCCTGCCGGTAACTATACAATAAACAATACCTTACCAGCATCATACGTAAAAGGAATTGCTGGCGGTAACTTTACTTCGTTTAATGCAGCAATTACTGCCATGCAAGAGTGTGGTGTAGTTGGAACAGGAAATGTAGTATTTGATGTTGCCGCAGGACCATACAATGAGCAAGTAATTATTGATTCTATAACTGGTGTAAATGCTACAAGGCAAGTAATATTTAATGGTAATGGAAGAACATTGGCTTTCAGCTCATCAAATGGTACCCAACGTGCCGTTGTTAAACTAAGAAAAGCAGATTACATTACATTAGATAATTTAGTAATTGATGCTACTGGAGCAGGAACAACAGCTTATGGGGTTCAGTTGATAAACGATGCAGATAGTAATACAATCAAAAATTGTAGAATTTTAGTAAATGATAATTCAACTACCCAAGCATTTGGCGGAATAGTTGTTAATGCTACCGATGCAGGCTTGATAGCTACAGGAGCAACACTTTGCGATGGTAACTGGTTTGATAAAAATACCATATCTGGTGGTTGGGCTGGTATTACTTTAATAGGTAATACTACTTCTGTTGGATTTATACAAAATAATCGTATAACCCGAAATACTATTTTGGATTTTTATAACAATGGTATTTATGTAAATGGAACTAGAAATACAATAATTGATAGCAATTTTATAAGCCGTCCAACTCGTTCTGTAGTTACTGTTGGTAATGGTATTCAATTTAATGGCAGTAGTTTTTCTGCAAGAATTACAAGAAATAGAATAACAAAATTGTTTGCTGCTGCACCAACAAACACTGCAGGATTTTTTGGAATTAACTTCACAAATTGTGATGCAACATCAGGAAATGAAATTATTGTAGCTAATAATGCCATTTATAACACAGATGGAGCAGGACAGATTGGTGGTATTTATAACTCTGGCAGTGATAATATTCGTCATTATCATAATACTATTTCTATCGATAATCCTGGAAGTGTATCTACATCGCCAGCAATTGGTTTTTACCAAACAAATTTGGCTACTGGATTAGATTTTAAAAATAATATTATAACTATAACAAGAGGTGGAAATGGCGGTAAACATTGTATTTATTTAAATACAGCAACTACAGAGCTTACCAGTAATTGGAATAATTTTTATATCAACGCAGGTGGTACAAATAACCATGTAGGATTTTTAACTACTAATAGAACTACTTTGGCAGCTTGGACAGCAGCTGGTGGAAATAGAGATTCACTCTCTTTACAATTTGATCCTATTTACACCGATAGTGCTAATGGTAATTTACAACCACAAATGTTTGCTTTAGATAATAAAGGAATTAACACGGTAAGCATTGCTACAGATATTAATGGTGTTACACGTAATTCAACTACCCCAGATATGGGTGCTTGGGAATTTATACCACCAGCATGCCCATCACCTGTTGTGGCTGGTACGGCTAATGTAACTCCTAATACTGGGGCTTGTTTAGAGGTGCCAGTAAGGTTAACATTAAGTGGTAACTCACCAATAGGGTCAATTTCTTTCCAATGGCAACATGCTACAAGTGCTGCTGGACCTTGGAGCAATGTTGGCCCTTTGTTATACAACCCAACTTTCGATACAGTTAGTACAACCAATAATTTTTATCGTTGTATTGTAAATTGTTTAACTGGTCCAGGTACATCCATTTCAACTGTAACCAACGTTGCACTAAATCCAATCATGGCGGCTGGTACTTATACTATAAATCCAGGCTTACCATTAACATATCCTGGTCCTCCAGGTAGTAATTTCCAAACTGTACAACAAGCAGTAAATGCATTATTGTGTGGAATTACTGGGTCGGTAGTTTTTGATGTAAATGGTATTTTTAACGAGCAGATAAGAATTCCAAATATTCCAGGAACTTCACCAACAAGAACTGTAACGTTTAAATCTGCGAGTGGTAGCCCTGCAAATGCAGTTTTAAGATTTTCACCAACCGATCCAGCACAAAACTTTGTGTTAAATTTAGATAGTTGTAAATATGTAATATTTAGAACAATGACTATCGAAAATCTAGGCACAACTGTGGGTAGAGTAGTAAACTTTGGTTTAGGAGCTGCTTTTGATAGTTTATTAAATTGTACTGTAAGTGGTATTAATACAACCAATGCAGCTAACACTTTTGCAACAGTTTATTTGCAAAATTCTACAGCAGTAGCGAACATTAATAATATTGTTATCAGAAACAATACAATAAACAATGGAAGTATTGGTATTTGGTATAGTGGTTTCTCTGCTGCAGCTTTAGCATCTACAACAAATATTATAGAAGGTAATACTTTAAATAACCAATATTTAAACGGTATTCAAGCTCAATTTGCAAAAGGCTTACAGCTTAGAAATAACACTGTAAACTTGGGTAGTAATCTTGGACCTAATGGTAATGGTATTTTTACAGATTTTGCCGATAGTGCTTCTATTATTAGCAACAATACCATTAACATTAACAATGTTATAAATGCAGTTACTGGCTTATTTGTAAGAAACTCAAGAGCAAGTGCTACAAACCCTTCTATTGTAAGAAGTAATAGAGTAATAGCTGGTGGTGGAAATACATCTACCATTTTTGGCATAAACATCGCTAATTGTAATGGTTTAAGTGTTTTAAATAACACTGCAACTATTAACAGTGGGGGAGCAAATGCATATGCACTTCAACTAGTTAACAACACTACAAACATTAAAGTATTTAATAACAGTTTACAATTAAGTTCAAACTCTACTAATGGTTTTGCTGGGTATTTTAATAATACAACTGCCGGAACATTAGTTAATAATAATATATTCTCGAATATCGGCGGAGGTCATGCAATTTTTGTAAACAATCCTGGAATATATACAGCTGATTACAACATGTTGTTTACCACAGGTGCTAATTTGGCTCGTGTTAGTACACCGGCTACAACAAGTTACCCTACTTTAAGAGCATGGCAAAATGCATGGAATTGGGATGCTAGTTCGTTAGTATTTAGACCTTCTTTTATTAGCAATAATGATTTAAGACCAAATCTATCAGACCCTAATGTTTGGGCAATGAATGGAAGAGGCTTGCAAACAAAAGGTAATAATTACGATTTTAATAACAATTATAGACCAGATAGTTTAACTGCTGGGGTTCCTGATTTTGGGGCGTATGAATTTTATCCAACTGTTGCACCAATGGTTTTAACAGCAACACCTGCAACACCTGCACCAAATACGCAACAAACCTTTATGTTGGGTACAGATACAGTAATGAAAATTCGTTGGGCTGCTGCTGTTCCTCCAAGTATAGAAGTAAGAAGATTTAGTGGTGATGTGCCAAGAGGGTTATTACAGCCTCGTGCAGACTCTATGTTCTTCTATACAAAAGTTGATATGCCTGTACCTGCAAACTTTGGTTATGAGGCAGATTTGTATTATGTAGAATCTTTCTTGGGTTCAATTCCAAATCAAAGTTTATTAGGTTTAGGTCGTACCACACCATCTAATGCATGGGTTGTAGGTTTTAATAGTACTATTGATGTACCAAAACGTAAAATTTCTCAAAATAATATAGCGTATTTAGATAGATACACAGGATTGATAAATGTATCTGCTACACCAATACCTGAAGATAGTACAAGTAATAGAGGTAAAGATTTTTGGGTAGGTTATCAACGAAGCAATGGTTTCTCTGAAGGAAATGGTCAGGAAATGGTACTTTATTTTGGTACAGGAGCAACTGCTGCCAATGTTAGAGTTGAAATTACTGGCACTTCAGGAACACCTTGGGTAAGAAACTATATTGTTCCACCAAATAGTGCAATCGCATCTGATTTAATACCAAAAACTGGTACAGACGATGCTCGTTTGGTTAACGATGGAGCTTATCCTAAAAAAGCTATTCACATCACTAGTAATGTGCCAATTGTGGCTTATGCCCATATTTATCAATCTACAAACTCTGGAGCAACAATGTTATTGCCTACAGCTGTTTGGGGTTATGAGCATTATGTACTTACCTCTCGTCAAAATTATACAAGTACATCTTATAGTGCATTCCATATAGTAGCACAAGAAGATAGTACTTGGGTTGAAGTTAATCCTTCAGCAAATACACAAGGTGGTTGGACTCCAAATGGTGGTCCTTTTGGTGGTAAGTATTTAATTAAATTAAATAAAGGTGATGCTTATCAAGTATTAGGAGTAAATCTTAGTGGTTCTGAAGGGGTAGATTTAACTGGAAGTTACGTTAAATCAATTTCTAATGCACAAGGTAACTGTTACCCAATTACTGTATTTAGCGGTAGTACAAGAACAGGAATTGGTTGTGGTACAAGCCCAGGAAGTAGTGGAGATTTAATTATTCAACAAATTTTCCCTTACCAAGCTTGGGGCACTAAATTTTTAACTGCACCAGCAAGTAATGATGCTGGACCTTCAGCTACAAGCAACATGACTAATATTTACCGTGTGTTAGTTAAAGATCCAACAACTGTTGTAAAAAGAAATGGTACTACATTAACAGGAATTATTAATGGTAGATATTATCAATACGAAAGCAATACGCCTGATTATATTGAAACTAATAAACCAAGTTTGGTTGCCATGTACATGAGTTCTTCAGGTAACTGTGCAAATACAGCTGGTGATGGCGACCCAGAAATGTTCTACCTATCACCATTGGAACAATCTATTAAATCTACCCAGTTTTATAGAAACAACTTAACCTCAATTGATTGGAATTTTGTAACATTCGTTATTCCAAATACGGGCTTATCTTCTTTAAAAATAGATGGATTAAGTTATCTTTCATACCCAACTACTGAAAGATTTGTGTATCCTCACTCACAGCCAGGATATTCTGTTGTTACAAAAAGATGGAGTGGTGGAAGTGGAAGTAGCACAGTAACTAGTGATGAGCCTTTTACTGGTATTGTTTATGGTTTAGGAAGTGTAGAAAGTTATGGTTATAATTTAGGAACTTTAGTGAAGAATCTAAATAACTTAAGTACCGTAAATAATTCACTAAATACATCTCCAACTCCAACAGAGTATGCATGTAAAGGGTCTCAATTTAACTTAAGAATATTGCTACCTTTAGTACCAGATAGTATAAAATGGAAGTTTAGCCAATTGCCATTTATGACACCTAATGTAGATAGCATTGTTAGAAACCCAGGTGCAGGAACTATTGTTACAGTTAATGGAGTTCAATTTTATTCTTATACTGTAAATCAATCATTCAAAATTGATAGTGCAGGTATTTTTAGAGTACCAATTGAATATTGGAGTCCAGAAATTGAAAGTTGCGATAAACGTAGAAATGGGTTTGCCGTAGTTCAGGTAATACCAGCACCAGTTACAGATTTTAAAATAAATTATCCAGCATTACCAGCAGCAGCTTGTGATGGTGATAATATAAATTTTGTAGGTGATTTAGTAACTTTAAATGGTATTGCATTAAATCAATGGAATTGGACATTCGCTCCTAGCACTGTAGTTGTGAGTGGACAAACACAAAATATAAATTATCCAGCAGCAGGTGTATATGATGTGAAACTCAGAGGTATAACTGCTGATGGCTGTATTTCTGACACTACCAAAAAAGTAACCATTTACCAAAAGCCAACGCCTACAGTGGTAGTTCCAAATATTGTAACATGCCCAGGTGTGCCAATTCAAGCACAAGTTGCTAGTCCTGTTACAGGAGTTACTTACACTTGGTATAATGCAGCAACTGGAGGTACAAACCTTGCAACTGGTGCAAATTATAATATTGCAAGTGCTGTAATTGGTGCTAACTATTTTGTAGAAGGTAACAATAATGGTTGTATAAGTAATAACAGGGCTCAGGTTACTGTTTCTCAGTTGCCTTTATTAGCTCAGCCAGTTGTAACAGTAACAGCCAGAACTTCAAATAGTATCACAATAAGTTGGTCAGCAATTACAGGAGCCACAGGCTACGAAGTAAGTGTAAACAGTGGGGCTTTTGTTCCTGCAAGTGGGTCGCTAACACATACTATTACTGGTCTTACACCACTACAAAATATAAATGTTGTGGTAAGAGCCACTGCTACCCTAAGTTGTCAAAATAGTTTAAGTGCAAATGTTAATGCATGTACTGATTATGTACCAGATGTAGTTTCTGCTAATGTACAAGCTTGTACAGGAACTAATGGTGTATTTACAGTTGCTCCAATTATCACAGGCATTACTTACAATTGGTTTAGTGTAGCAACAGGTGGTACATCATTAAGTACAGGTACAACTTTTTCAACCCCTGCAGCAAACGCAAATTACTATGTTGGTGGAAGTACAGCTTTATGTACAAGTAGTAGCAGAAAAATGGTACAATTAACTGCACTGCCAATTCTTGCAACACCAATTGTAGAAGGTGATACTACTAGCCCTAATACTTTATCTTGGAAATGGAATGCAATTGCAGGAGCTTTATCTTATGAAATTAGCTTAGACAATGGAGTTACTTGGACTACAGCTAGCAGTGGAAGTACAGGCTTAACACATGTAATTACTGGTCAGGCTCCATCAACATCTAAAGCATTAATTGTAAGAGCTTTAGGTACATTACCTTGCCAAACTAGTCAGTCATTAGCTGTAATTAGTAGAACTGTAATTGATCAAATATTTATACCAAATGCCTTTACACCAAATGGTGATGGTAAAAATGATGTATTACGTATTTATGGATATGTAATTAAAGACTTGAACTTTATGGTTTACAATCAATGGGGCGAAAAAGTGTTCGAATCTCGTAGCCAAGCTGTTGCTTGGGATGGAACCTACAAAGGAAAACCTCTACCAGTTGGAGTGTACACTTTTGTATGTAAAATGAACCTAATAGATGGTAAAACAAAAGAAATGCGTGGAGCTATTTCTTTAATTAGATAAACTAATCTCAAAACATAGTTTTAAACGAGGATGCAGTTACTGCATCCTCGTTTTTTATAAGTTCCTGTTAAAATTCAAATCTTCAAACCAAACATTATTCTTAAAATCTTGTTTTAAATATGCATTAATTCATACACTCAACAATAAACACTAATTTTACAAAATATTTTTTTGATATGGAAATTAAACCAGGTAAGCTGCTTCAGCAAATTGATTCTCCGGCCGACTTAAAAAAACTTGGCAAAGAACAATTACACCAAGTTTGCGACGAACTTAGACAATATATCATTGATATTGTTAGTGTTCATGGAGGGCATTTTGGTGCTAGTCTTGGCGTTGTAGAACTTAGTGTTGCTTTACATTATATTTATAATACACCTTACGACCAATTGGTTTGGGACGTAGGTCATCAGGCTTATGGACACAAAATATTAACAGGTCGTAGAGATAACTTTCATACCAATAGAAAATACCAAGGTTTAAGTGGCTTCCCAAAAAGAAGCGAAAGTGAGTACGATACATTTGGTGTTGGGCATTCTTCTACCTCAATAAGTGCTGCATTAGGAATGGCCATGGCAGCAAAATACAAAGGCGAAAATCGTAAAAGTGTTGCTGTAATTGGTGATGGAAGTATGACTGCAGGAATGGCTTTCGAAGCTATGAACCATGCAGGAGTAGCTGATAGTGATGTATTGGTGATATTAAACGATAACTGCATGAGCATTGACCCCAATGTGGGTGCTTTAAAAGAATATTTAACCGATATTACTACTTCTCCTACTTACAATAAAATGAGAGATGAAGTTTGGAACTTAATGGGTAAATTACCTGTTGGTAAAAACTTCAGCAGAAGCATGGCTAGCAAACTTGAAGCTAGTGTAAAAGGAGTAGTTAGCAAAAGTAGTAACTTGTTCGAAGCTTTAAAGTTTAGATATTTTGGCCCAATTGATGGTCATAATATCACCAAACTTGTAGATACTTTGCAAGACTTAAAAAATATCCCAGGACCAAAATTGTTACACATTGTTACAGTTAAAGGAAAAGGGTATGCCTTGGCCGAAAAAGATCAAACTAAATGGCATGCACCAGGCTTGTTTGATAAAATAACTGGCGAAATTTACAAAAAAGCTAATCCTGTAGCCACACCAATGAAATACCAAGATGTTTTTGGCTACACAATGATTGAATTGGCAAAAGCAAATAACGATGTAATGGCTGTTACACCTGCTATGCCAAGTGGTAGTAGTTTAAAATATATGATGGCCGAAATGCCCGATAGAGCTTTCGACGTTGGTATTTGTGAGCAACATGCAGCTACTTTAAGTGCTGGTTTGGCAACACAAGGAATGAGAGTTTTTTGTAATATTTACTCATCGTTTATGCAGCGTGCTTACGACCAAGTAGTGCATGATATTGCTATTCAAAAACTTCCTGTTACTTTATGTTTAGATAGAGCTGGATTAGTGGGTGATGATGGCCCAACACATCATGGTTGTTATGATATAGCTTATTTTAGATGTATTCCTAACCTTATAGTTTCTGCTCCAATGAACGAGGAGGAGTTAAGAAACTTAATGTATACATCTCAATTACAAACAACAAAACTTCCTTTTGTAATTCGTTACCCAAGAGGCGAAGGTGTAATGGCTAATCTGCAAAAAGATACCATGGCAAATGATTTTCCATTTAAAGAAGTTGAAATTGGTAAAGGACGAAAACTAAAAGATGGGGAAGAAATTGCTATCTTAAGCTTTGGTCATCCTGGTAATTTTGCACAAGCAGCCATACGAGATTTAAGAACTCAAGGTGTTAATCCTGCACATTATGATATTCGTTTTGTAAAACCTATTGACGAGGATTTGTTGCACGAAGTATTTGCAAAGTATAAGAAAATTGTTACAGTTGAGGATGGAACAGTTGTTGGTGGATTTGGCTCAGCCATCTTAGAATTTATGGCAGCCAATAATTATACTGCTCAAGTTAAAATTTTGGGTATTCCTGATAGATTAGTAGAGCATGGTACACCAAAAGAACTACACAGAGAATGTGCTTACGATGCACAAGGTATTACAGAGGCTGTTTTAAATTTGGTAAAGTTAAATGTAGAAGAATTGGTAAAATAATAGCAATTATATATTTGGAATTATTAAAAAGGGTTTTGGAAACTTTCCAAAACCCTTTTTAGATTAATTACTATAAGCTAATTTAATTTTATATCTATATCTACCACCAAATGCTTGCTCAAGTTTTAAAACTTCTTGGGTTTTTTTGCTAATCCAAAACAATTCTTTATTGCCTTTGCTTTCGTGTTGTAAAAGCCAACAGTCAACAGTTTTATTATCATACACTAATAATTTTTCACTACCAATAACTGTGTATGCAACATTTTTTGGAGCTGCAAATCCTGGATCGTAATATGGTATTAAAAAAGTAACATTGTTTTTGTAAGGCAATATTGAAAAAACTTCAAGGTCTAAATGCCAATTTAAATTGTAATTGTTCCATGCTTGCTTAAAATTGTTCCAAGCATTTTTGCGTTGTTTTGCCGTATCACTATCATTCAAAGAAATATTGTCTATACTCGCTTTTTGAGTTATAAAATTATATTCAGCACTTCCTCTTCCTTTCCACCAACTTTCATGATAAAAACTTGAAAAATTAGTAGCATCAACTATACTTTTAGTGGTATGCATAATTGAATCTTTATCTTCCCAACTCTGAGTAATTTTATATGCTTTAGTATTATTGTAAGTAATGGTATCCATGTTTCTTGTCCAAAACTGTACAAAGCTCCTTGGAGCGTTTTCACTCATTTTAAAATACACCAAATACCTGTTTACACTGGGTTTTATGTACTTTGTATTTACATTGGCACTATTAATAACTATAGTATCTGTTTGTGAAAAAGCAAACGAAGCCAAAATTAAATTGGCAAATAAAAGTGATGTAATTTTCATGATTTTTTTGTTTTAAAATTATTCTAAAACAAAACTTCAATTAAGTAAGTATGTAAATCTAGTCTTATGATAAATGGTATTAAATTTTTGATGAACGCATCATTTTCTATTTTCATAGTTATAATCAGATTATTATTTACCTGTGTATATATTATTTCAAAAAAATCTTAATTACTGTTTATGTTTTTATTAGCAATTGTAGCATGTAATACAGCAAAATATTAGGTGCAATTAAAGTTTTTCTCTTCTCCGTTTTTAAATTTTAGGCACTTTAAATTTGAGTATATATTAAAGTTTGGTAGTAAAAGTTTATTTAAGCCAAAACCTTTATACATTGTACTTTTGTAACCTTATGAGTAGTACAAAACCAACTAATTATTTGTTTGCAGTATTGCAAAACAAATGTCCTAGATGCCGTGAGGGAAAATTATTTAAACAAGCCAATGCTTACAACTTAAGTAAGGTGTTAGATATGAACGACAATTGCCCTGTTTGTAACCAAAAAACAGAAATAGAAACTGGTTTTTACTTTGGTACAGGATATGTGAGTTATGCTTTAAGTGTAGCCATAATGGTTACTTGTTTTGTAGCTTGGTATGTAATAATTGGTTTTAGCTTTAGAGACAATCGTGTTTTTTGGTGCCTAGGTTTTTCTATCACAGTGCTTGTTTTGCTACAACCATTGTTAATGAGATTATCACGAAGCTTATGGTTAAGTTGGTTTGTACGATATGATAAAAATTGGCGAAATACTTCTATCTAAAAAAAATTACTTCATCAAAAAATCAAAATAATATTTCATCAAAACATTATTTTTAGCATCTTAATTAATTTCTATGTTCAAACAATTCTTTGCCTTTAGTGCAATTGTTGCCATTGTAAGTTGCAACAACAATACTACAAATACTCCAGATCATTTAGTAGAAAATCTAGATACAACCATTGCTCCAAGTGAAGACTTTTTTATGTATGCCAATGGTGGATGGATAAAAAATAATAAAATTCCAGATGCCGAAGCATCATGGGGGATTGGAAATTTAGTACAAGAAGAAATTTATCAACGTCTAATAAAACTTAATGAAGATGCTGTAAAAGCAAATGCTGCTAAAGGAACAATAACTCAAAAAATTGGCGACTATTGGAAAACAGCAATGGATAGTGTACAACTTAATGCCAATGGTATAAAACCTCTGTTAGCTGATATTGCTTTGGTAGATAATTGTAAAACTTTGCAAGATGTATTACAACTATCGGCTACTTTTTCTGTAAAAGGTGTTGGTAGTTTTTTTGGGTATGGTATATATCAGGATGATAAAAATAGTGAGCAAATGCAATTGTCTTTTTGGCAAGGTGGCTTAGGATTACCCAATAGAGATTATTATTTTGATACCGATGAAAAAACTTTATCCGTACAAAAAGCTTATAAAGTTTACCTAACCACACTATTTAAAAAATTAGGTGCCGATGAAGCAAAGGCAGCACAACAAACAACCGATTTGTATGCATTTGAAACTAAACTTGCTACAGCATCTCGAAAGTTAGCAGCCCTTAGAGATCCTTTAAAAAATTACAATAAAAAATCTGTTGATCAAGTTCAACAATTAATGCCAACAGTGAATATTGTTGATTATTTAAAATTAATTGGTATCAATAAAATTGATAGCATAAACGTGGGGCAGCCAGAGTTTTTTACAGCATTAAATGCTAATTTATCTTCTACAAACATTGATGTACTAAAAAGTTATTTAAAACTAAAATATTTAAGCTCGTTTACTAGTTATGTTGATGATGAAACCTATGCCATTCAATTTGCTTACAGCCAATCATTAAGTGGTGCAAAAACACCACGACCAAGATGGAAACGTGCTTTACGTAACCAAGATAATGCTTTGGGCGAAGCTTTAGGCCAATTATTTGTAAAAGAATATTTTGATGCCACAGCTAAAAAAAGATATGAAGATATGGTAGAAGCTGTTAGAATAGCTTTTAAAGAACGTATTGAAAAACTTACTTGGATGAGCAACGAAACCAAAGAAAAAGCTTATGATAAATTGGCTAAAATGAAGAAAAAGGTTGGTTATCCGGATAAATGGAAAGATTTTAGTGCCATGAACATTGGAACAACTAGTTATGTTCAAAATGTACAAGAAGCTAATAAATGGTGGCACAACTACAGAGTAAATAAATTAGGCAAACCAGTAGATAGAAATGAGTGGGACATGAACCCTCAAGAATACAACGCTTACTACAATCCTAGCAATAACGAAATTGTATTACCTGCAGGGATTTTTGCAATTCCTGGTAAAAAAGATAGTGAATTAGACGATGCTTTGGTGTATGGCTATGCAGCTGCTAGTACAATTGGACATGAAATTACACATGGTTTTGATGATCAGGGAAGGCAATACGATGCAGCTGGTAATCTTACAGATTGGTGGACTAAAAAAGATGCCGATGAATTTACAAAAAGAGCAGCATACATCATAAAACAGTTTAACGAGTTTGTGCCTGTAGATAGTTTGCATGTAAATGGTGATGCTACACAAGGAGAAAATATTGCAGATTTAGGTGGGTTATTAATTGGCTTAGATGCATTTAAAAAAACAACGACCTATAAAGAAAATAAGTTAATTAACGGCCAAACTCCTTTACAACGTTATTTTTTAGGTTACGCCTATGCTTGGATGTATCAAACACGTAAAGAGTCGTTAGCTAATCAAGTAAAAACCGATGTACACAGCCCTGCAAAAGAACGAGTAAATGGCCCTGTTGTAAGTATTCCAGAGTTTTACCAAGCATTTGGAGTAAAACCAGGAACAAAAATGTTTAGAACAGATAGTTTAAGGGTTAATATTTGGTAATTGTGCAATCGAGGTTCAAATTTTTATAAGTTGATATGCCTAATGTTTGGGGTAAAAAAATTGTTTTAATTTAAAATGTAATTTGTTTTCTTTAATTTTATTCGATAAAACAATTTAACCATGAGAGGCGTAAACAAAGTAATGTTAATTGGAAATTTAGGAAAAGATCCTGATTACAATTTACTCGAAGGTAATATTGCTGTTACCAAATTTCCATTAGCAACAACCGAAAGTTATAGAGATCGCACAGGTAAACCACAATCATTAACAGAATGGCATACCATAGTTTTGTGGAGAGGGTTGGCCGAACTAGGTATGAAGTTTTTAAAAAAAGGAAGTTTAATTTATGTAGAAGGCAGATTAAGAACAAGAGCTTGGGAAGATAAAGAAGGCAATAAACGATTTTCTACAGAAGTAGTGGCAGAAAACTTTGTAATGCTTGATAAACGACATGATGATGCACCTGGCAACGATAATTTTGACGCAACTTTTGGTAATGAATTGCCAGCTAATAGCAGTCCAGACGACAATATGCCTTTTTAAATCTCATCTAAAATTATTTAACCATATTTTTGCCTCGCTATTATAATTTTATATATTAGCATTATCGTTCACGAAACTTTGTATTTTGGACTATCATTCGAGTCTTTTAATCTTATTAAACATTAATACACAAGGCAATACAGCCTTAGTTCTTTTGTTGCTTTGCTTAATGGTTTTAAATTTTATGATTGCAGGAGCAGAGGTTGCATTTTTCTCCCTAAATTATAAAGATATCAATCATTTAAAAACCAAGCCAGACGCAGTTTACAAAAAAATAGTTGACCTTTTAGAAAAGCCAAAAATTTTGCTAGGCACCATGCTTATTGCCAATTGCTTATTAAATATTGGCATAATTGTTATTTCAAATTTGTTGCTTGAGCAATTTATTCATATCCCCATTTTTTTATTGGAGTTTTTTGTAAAAGTTGTATTGGTAACTATTTTTTTATTGCTATTTTGTGAGGTAATGCCCAAAGTAATGGCAAACCAAAACAATATTCGTTTTGCAAAACAAGTAGCTCCTTTAATTGATACTGTAAATTATATTTTTCAAAGTTCGAGTAGTTGGTTGGTAGAAACTAGTGATGCCATAGAAAGAAGACTGTCATCAAAATCGGCAGGCGTTATTAGTAATGATGAAATGAGCCATGCCATTGACATAACCTACGAGGAAGAAAGTGAAAAAAATATATTAAAAGGAATTTTAGACTTTAATACCATTACAGTAAAACAAATCATGAAGGCAAGAATGGATGTGCATGGTATTGATTATGAAAGTGATTTTAAATCTTTAGTAACACAAATTGCCGATTTACATTATAGCCGATTACCAGTATATAAAGAAGATTTAGACCAAGTAGTGGGTGTAATTCATACAAAAGATGTACTGCCTTACTTAAACCAGTCAGATGATTTTAATTGGTATGGATTATTACGTAACGCCTACTTTGTACACGAACAAAAGTTAATCGAAGATCTACTCCAAGAGTTTCAACAAAAAAGAATACACTTTGCAGTTGTAGTTGACGAATTTGGTGGCACAAGTGGTATTGTAACTTTAGAAGATATTTTAGAAGAAGTTATTGGAGAAATTAAAGATGAATTTGATGAAGAGGAAACAACCCACAAAAAAATAGACGACTACAATTACATTTTTGAAGGAAGAACCATGATAAACGATGTTTGTAAGTTTATGGAACTTCCGTTAGATACTTTTGATGCTGTAATTGGCGAAAGTGACTCGTTAGCAGGCTTGGTACTTGAAATTGCTGGTGAAATTCCAAAAGAAAAAGAAGTACTAGTTTGTGGCGACTTTAAGTTCATGGTACTAGAATTAGTAAAACATAGAATTAATAAAGTAAAAGTTACTATTAGCCCTGTGCACTTGCAAGAACAACCATCTGTAGACCAAGTAGATTAAACTTGAGATTGTTTTAAGACTTGTTGTTGCTAGCTATTTCTTCAATATCAATTACTACTTTTTTATCGTTATTATCTTTTTCAATAACTGTTATAGTTATTATTTTAGCCTTGCTAGTTTTTGTTTTAGGAATATAAAAATAACGAGAAGCTTCTGTTGGTTTGGCTTGGCTAACTTCAATTGCCTTTATAGATGGATTAGTTTCAATGATTTCTTTAACAAAAACGTTTTCTTTAGCCAATTCACTCAAAAACTGAAATCCTTCTTTTAATCTTTGTTTATCAAGGGCTGTATAAGTTGGTGTTTGTTGTTTACGTTTAACCCTACTTTTTGTATCAACCACTACAGCTTTTTTAGTAACTACTACTTTTTTGGTATTTGAAACAGTTGTTAGGGGCAAACTCACTGTTTTTTCAAATTTAGTTGCTGCATAGTAGCTTGTATTTGGTTGTACTATTTGTAGCTTATTTGTTGGCTTAAAATCAATATTTGTGATGATGACCGAAGCTATCAAAATTGTACAAAGCCATACAGCCTGCTTTATAGAAAATGAAGCTTTTTGGTATCCTGTAGCGGTTATTCTTTTAATTCGCTGTAATAAATATTGCTGTTGAGCAAATGCTTGCACCAAATAAGTGTTTTGAAGTGTTTGTTGTTGCTTAGCTACTGCAAATAAAGTTTGTGCATAAGTAATGTTTTCAGGCATTTTTTGTAGCACCCAATCATCGCAACAATATTCCCTTTCTTGCTCAATTATTTTAAGAAATAACTTCGAAAATGGATTAAAAAACAAAAAAGCATCCACAATTTTTAGTAGTAAGTTCACAACATAATCATCTCGTAAAATATGGGCAATTTCATGCAATAAAACCAACTCCATTTCTTTATTTGTAAGACCGTTGCAAAGTGAAAAAGGCAATACAATTACAGGTTTAAAAAAACCATAAGTAAATGGACTTTTAATGGAATGACTAATTTTAATAACAACTTTTTTATTACGCAAGTAAGGCTTTATTATAGCATAAAATTCAACCAATTTTTCCGCCATGCTTACTTCAACATCTATTTTAATCAGTGAAACGTAGTTGTAAATCAATCTTACAATAAAAAAACTTACAACAGTACTATAAGCTATTGTTATTATGGGAGCTATATTGTTTTCATTAATTTGGCTAGTCAACAAAAAATTATGAATCAAACTACTAGGTTGATGACTAAATATTGTAGTTATAAACCAAATGAACCCTAAAAAATGTAAAAAAACTGCAATTGTATAAGTAGCTCTTTTGTTTTTAATGATTAAACACACTAATTGAAATATCAACAGCAAAAAAGCAAACTGCCAAAAGCTTTGAAGTAAGGCGTTGGTAACATTTACAAATGAAAACATCAGCTGTTATTTATGTTTTAAACTGTTTAATAAACTTTGAATGGCATCTAATTCTTCTGTGGTGTGATTGCCATTGCCCAAAGTATGCAATACTAATTGTGATGCATTTCCATTAAAAAGCGTTTGCACCATTTTGCCTACAAACTGTTGCTGTGTATCTTCTTGCTTTATTAAAGCAGCGTAAAGATGTGTTTTTTGCTTATCGTTTCTTTTTACAATGCCTTTATCGTACATAATTTGCATTAATTTTAAGGTGGTGGTATAACCAACATCCTTATTACTTGCTAGTATAGTATGAACTTCTCTAACACTACATTCTTTTTTTTCCCAAAGAATTTTTAAGATTTCTAGTTCACTTTCGGTGGGTTTTATATTCAACGACATTTGTGTACGATTTTGTTCGTACGAAAGTAAAAAATAAACTGTAAAAAAAATGTAAAAGTTTTAGAAATCAAGTTTAGCAAGAATTGGCGAGTACAATATTTATTGTAAAATTCTATATCCAGTTGTAGGTATAGTAAACTTTGAAGCTTGTACAGGGTTTAAATTTAATTTAGTAGCAGTGTAGAAAATTTTTTTATCACCGTCTGAAATTTCATAGGCTAACACAAAACCAGGAACATCTTTAAACTGATATTCATAATCTTTAACGCTTGGTACAATACTGTTGGTGTAGTAAATTAAAATTTGATTGCCTTCTTTGGTTTGCAAATAAGCTTTTATACAACTATATCCAAGAATATTCTTTAGCTCAGTTGTGTTTTGTAAGGCATATCCTTCGTATTTTTTATTTTTTTCTTGCCATTCAGCTTTTGATAATTTAGTAAGTACTTTGTTTGTACCAAATTCTCGTAGCACTGCAACTAAGTTATTAGACTTGTCGTAAATAACTGATTGAGTAAACTGAGAGCTTATTAAATCTACTCTAGCATTATTGCCTTTTATATATACTGTTTTAGTACTGTTTTGTAAAGCACTAGCTTCTTCTTTATTAGAAACACTATCAAAAAGAGCTTTATACTCAATAGTGCATTCGGCCACTACTCTTTGTTGTGTAAATGATGTAGTGTAGCAAAAAAAACTTAGTGTAATAAAAATAAAAAACTTGCTCATGTTAATATGAATTCAATTATCATGCTAAACTAAGCTTTATCTAATTCATTAACAATTTGTTTAGAAATTAAACTTCTTTCCAAGTATGGTCTGCCAGTAATTGTACACTACTAACAAATTGTTTAAATGGGCCTGCACCACCCCATTCTGAAGGGGCAACTAGCGATAAAATGTGGGTATCATCTCGTCGTTCGTACAAATGATATGTTTGTCCAATTTGAGGTTTAAAATTTAATTTAGCCTCGTAAATCATCATACTTAATTCTCTACGCTTTCTAATTTCTTGAGCTTGCCTTGCAAGCAATTCAATTTGCTCTTTAATTTGATTAAGGTGCATGTTGGTTTGCTCTTCCATGGCTGCAAGAGCTTTGTGCTTTATAACACCTTCTTTTGTGGGTTTAATTGCAACGCTACCTGCAGATGAAGCATAAGGCAAAACGCTAAGTTGTTTATGATATACTTCAACGTTTAAAAATGTTTCTCCATCTTCTTTTAAACCTTCTTGTGATAGTTTAAGAAAACCGTTGGCTAAAATTTCGTGTGTAACTTTTAAAATTTGATTGTCGTTTTTAAAAAAAGCAACTACCAAAGTACTAGCATTAACAACATTGGCAGCAACACTATCGGCAAAATCTTGATTGTCGTAGGGTTGTTTTTCGTTGTTGGGTAATACGTTGTATTGGCTATAAAATGCTTCACCATCTTGGCTAATCCAATTTAAAGTAAAACTCAACAATTTACCTTGTTGTAAAGAATCTATTTTGTATGTTCCACTTTTGGGTGTAGTTCCAAATTGATAGTTACATTTTTCTGGAAACAATTGCCAAGAAGCTAAAAAGTTATACGCCTGAACCATTTAAAATTTTTAAGTTGCAAATTTATTTACAGAGGTATAACAGCAAAGCCAAACATTTTGTTTATACACATATAGCAAATCTTATATTTACAAAAATGTTTTATGCAACCATGGCAACAAGGAAAAGTTATTGCAATTGAGCAAGCTGCACCTGCAACTAAGAGATTTTTTATTGAAGTGGATGACGTTTTTAATTTTGAACCAGGGCAATTTGTAACCTTAGATTTACCCATTCACGAGCAAAAAAATAAGCGTTGGCGTAGCTATAGCATTGCTAGCAGCCCCAACAATTCAAAAATTTTTGAGCTTGTAATAGTTTGGCTAGAAGGTGGTGCAGGAACAACTTATTTGTTTAATGAAGTTACTGTTGGTACAATTTTAAATTTAAGAGGGCCACAGGGTAAGTTTGTATTGCCACAACAAATAGATAAAGATTTGTTTTTAATATGCACAGGCACAGGAGTTGCACCTTTTAGAAGCATGGTTAATTTTTTACACCAAAACGCTTTGCCAACTAAAAATATCTATCTCGTTTTTGGTTGCAGAACTTTAAATGATTGTTTGTATAAAAATGAATTACTCGATTTGCAAAACGCCATGCCCAACTTTTTTTATAACCCATGTTTTTCAAGAGAAGAAGCCGTAGAACCTTGGGCAAATAAAGGATATGTGCATAGTGTTTATGAAAGTATTGTAGAAAAAAACAAAACAAACGAAACGCTAAAGCCAGCCACATTTTTTTTATGTGGATGGAAGAATATGATAGATGAAGCTAAACAAAGAATACAACAATTAGGATATGATAAACACGATATTCACCTTGAGTTGTATGGATAGTATACAGATGATTTTGCTTTAAGCAATTTGTAGTAGCAGCTTTCTACAACTCAAAAATTGTTACAATAATTCCCCAATAAATAACACTGCTATATTTGCCCCATGGAAAATAAAGTAAGGGTACGTTTTGCCCCAAGCCCAACAGGTGGATTGCATTTAGGCGGTGTAAGAACAGTTTTGTATAATTATTTATTTGCAAAAAAGCATGGAGGAGATTTTATAGTAAGAATTGAAGACACCGATCAAACTCGTTTTGTAGAAGGGGCAGAAGAATATATTTTTAAAACATTAGAATGGTGTGGTTTACAACCTAACGAAAGTGTGCTACATGGAGGGCCATTTGCCCCTTACAGACAAAGCGAAAGAAAGGCAATGTACAAGCAGTATGCTTTGCAATTGGTTGAAAAAGGGTTGGCATATTACGCCTTTGATACACCAGAAGAATTAGATGAACAAAGAAAAAATACACCCAACTTTCAGTATAGTAGTACTACAAGAAATGGATTAAAAAATTCAATTACGTTAAATGAAGCAGAGGTTGAAAAGCTACTTAATAACAATACTCCTTATGTAATAAGAGTAAAAATGCAGCCAAATGCAGTAATTGAGTTTAACGATTTAATTAGAGGATTTGTAAGTTTTGATACTATCCAAGTTGACGATAAAGTTTTGCTTAAAGCCGATGGAATGCCAACCTATCATTTGGCTGTTGTTGTTGACGATTTTTTAATGAAAATTACCCATGCTTTTAGGGGCGAAGAATGGTTGCCTAGTGCACCTGTACATGTGTTTTTGTGGCAACATTTATTTGGTTTAGAAAACATGCCAAAATGGGCTCATTTGCCATTGATTTTAAAACCAGATGGTAATGGAAAATTAAGTAAAAGAGATGGGGATAGATTGGGTTTTCCAGTTTTTGCAATGGATTGGCAAGATCCTAGAACAAACGAAAAAACCATAGGCTTTAAAGAAAGAGGCTTTTTACCAGAGGCTTTTATAAACATGTTGGCTATGTTGGGATGGAATGATGGTACTGAACAAGAAATTTTTACAATAGAAGAATTAATTGAAAAGTTTAGCCTAGAAAGAGTGCACAAAGGTGGTGCAAAATTTGACTATGAAAAAGCCAAGCACTTTAATAAAGAGTGGATTAAGAAATTGAATATTGAAGATTTAATATTGAAGATTGAGCCATTACTTGTAGAAAATAATATTGATATTG
>JBMLOR010000247.1:0-4566 GCA_049242865.1 Chitinophagaceae bacterium
TTAGATATTCAATTAGAAGGAAAAAAAAGAATGCTAATTGAAGATTTTTTGAGAGGATATAAAATGTAATTTTTTTTATTTTATATAGAATAACTTGCTGTACTGATAAATATTTGCTTAAAAAAATGAAAAGTTGATATTTCAAATTACAATAGAAAATACTTGACATTTGTTAATTGAACTTCAACCAATCATCAATAATCAATCATCAATCAATAAATCTTAAATACTTTATTCAAAGCTACTATAAAAATAAGGTGTTTTGGCTTCAAACTCAGCGGCACAAGTATCTACCATTTTATACACTCTTGTGATACCTAATGCTTTTCGTTTGTTATAAACATCCTCTTCGGTACAATTGTTTTGAATAATTCGTGCAATTTGTTCGTCGCTAAAGCCATTTTGTTTTACTTCTTTCAATAATTCAAAACTTAATGTATCTAAAGTTTCGTTAGCTAATGCTTTTTCTAAATTGCAAATTTTTTGTATTTGATATAAAAACCATTTATCTATACCTGTAGCTTGTGCAATAGTTTTTACAGTTACACCTTGCATTAGGGCATCTTTAATTCTAAAAATTCTATCCCATTTTGGTATTTTTATGTATTCAATAATTTCATCACTCTTCATTAAGCTTTTGCCATAATAACCCAAACCAATAGCATCGTTTTCTAAACTTTGACAAGCTTTTTGAATGGCTTCGTTAAAACTTCTTCCAATAGCCATTACCTCACCTACACTTTTCATTTGTAAACCTAAAGTATCGTTTGCCCCTTTAAATTTATCAAAGTTCCAACGTGGTATTTTTACAATTACATAGTCTAATGCAGGCTCAAAATAAGCTGATGTTGTTTGTGTAATTTGATTTTTAAGCTCGTCTAAACTATAGCCAATAGCCAATTTTGCTGCAATTTTTGCAATAGGATAGCCAGTTGCTTTACTTGCCAAAGCACTACTACGACTTACACGTGGATTAATTTCAACAGCAATTAACTCCTCAGTTTCTGGGTTTAAAGCAAATTGTACGTTACAGCCACCTGCAAAGTTTCCAAGGCTACGCATCATAAGCATAGCTTTATTTCTCATATCCTGAAAAGCTGTATCACTTAACGTCATTGCTGGTGCAACTGTAATACTATCTCCTGTGTGAACTCCCATTGGGTCGAGGTTTTCAACAGTACAGATAATTACTACATTATCGTTTTTATCTCTTAATAACTCAAGTTCAAATTCTTTCCATCCCAAAACAGCTTTCTCTACTAAAATTTCGTGTATAGGCGAAGCTTCCAAACCTCTTTTTAAAGCTTCATCTAATTCGGTTTTATCGTGTACAAATCCACCTCCGCTTCCACCTAAAGTGAATGATGATCGAATAACTAAAGGAAAACCGATTTGTTGTGCAAATTCTTTACCTTCTAAAAAACTATTGGCAACATGGCTTGGGGCAACTTTAATGCCAATTTTTATCATTAATTGCCTAAATAAATCACGGTCTTCGGCAGTATTAATTGCTGCCACATCTACCCCAATCATTCTACAATTATATTTCTCCCAAATTCCTAATTCATCGGCCTCTTTACAAAGGTTAAGAGCAGTTTGTCCACCCATAGTTGGCAATACAGCATCTATTTGATTTTCTTCTAAAATTTGTTCAATACTTTCTATGGTTAATGGCAATAAAAAAACTTTATCTGCCATCATGGGGTCAGTCATTATAGTTGCAGGATTGCTATTAATAAGGTACACTTTAATACCTTCTTCTCTTAAGCTACGAGCAGCTTGTGTTCCACTATAATCAAATTCACAAGCTTGTCCTATAATTATTGGCCCACTACCAACAATAAGTACAGACTTTATAGAAGTATCTTTTGGCATAATATTAATTTAGGTTGCGGGCAAATATAGTATACCAAAAAAATATCTTAGAGGATAATCCTTATTGTATTACCATTTTATCAACTACTTTAGATCCATACACTTCATTTAAGCGTTTTATAATGAGCTCTTTTTGTAAGTACAATTCGTTTTTTAATGGGCCGATATAGGTAGTTATAAAAACGGTTTGGTGAATTATTTCTATTTTTTGTGTGTATTTAGCTATGGTTTTGCCCATTATTTCTTCCCAAACTTCTTCAATTTTGGCAGCTTTCAATCCATTTCCAAGCCTACTATTTTTTTGAGTTAAATGTTTAATGGCTTCGCCAATATGATAGGTACCCATAATTTTATGTGAATATTAAAATTGATAACAAAGTTGCGACTAAGCCAATTACTAGGAGGAAAAAGTTTTAAAAGAAACTAGTTTATTATTAACTAATAAAAAAAGCAACTTTAATAATTTTAAATAATTTGTCAACAAATTGTAGCGTATTTTTTGATGTTATTAAAAGCATATTCAATTGAATACCAAACATTTATAAAAATAAATTATTGCATCTGTATGGTTAATTTCGTGCAATTTTAACAAAATATTATTTTTACCTTCCTTCCCCTATTTTTGCCACCCTTAAATTAAATAATAAAAAATAATATGAATCCATTGTTTTATGCTGTACCAGCCATGGGTATAATTGGACTGTTGTACACATTTGTAAAGTATCAGTGGGTATCAAAGCAAGATGCTGGTGATGCCAAAATGAAAGAAATAAGTAATTACATTGCCGAGGGTGCTATGGCTTTTTTAAAAGCAGAATGGAAAATACTTGGCTATTTTGTAGTTATTGTAAGTATTTTATTAGCAGTAATGGCAAAAAGCAACGAGCACAGCCATTGGAGTATTGCAATTGCATTTGTACTTGGTGCTGTAAGTAGTGCAGCTGCTGGCTATATTGGCATGAGAGCTGCAACCAACGCCAATGTTCGTACAACACAAGCAGCAAAAACTAGTTTAAGCAAAGCCTTAAATGTATCATTCACAGGTGGTGCAGTAATGGGCTTAGGCGTAAGCGGACTTGCTGTTTTAGGATTAGGTGGTTTGTTTATTATTTTAAAACAATATTTTGCCCCAGGCGATAATGATGTACATGGTATGATGACTACCATTGAAGTACTTACAGGCTTTAGCTTGGGTGCTGAAAGTATTGCATTATTTGCTCGTGTTGGTGGTGGTATTTACACTAAAGCAGCTGACGTAGGTGCTGATTTAGTAGGTAAAGTAGAAGCTGGAATTCCTGAAGATGATCCTCGTAATCCTGCAACAATAGCTGATAATGTGGGTGATAACGTTGGTGATGTTGCTGGAATGGGTGCAGATTTATTTGGTAGCTATGTTGCTACAGTTTTAGCTACAATGGTTTTAGGACAAGAAACAAAATCTGATGGTGACAACTTTGGTGGTTTAGCACCAATTTTATTACCAATGCTAATTGCTGGTGTAGGAATTATTTTAAGTATAGTAGGTACTGTATTTGTAAGAATAAGTGATGCTGCTGGTGCATCTACCAATGCTGTTCAAAAAGCATTAAATATGGGTAACTGGGGTAGCATGGTTTTAACTGCTATAGCTAGTGCAGGATTAGTTTATTATATTTTACCAGAAAATATGGTATTAAGAGATTATCCATTTACAAGAGATGGAGTTTTTGGTGCAATTATGGTGGGCTTAACTGTGGGTGTTTTAATGAGTATTATTACTGAATATTATACTGCAATGGGCAAAAAACCAGTGTTAAGCATTATTCGTCAGTCTGCTACAGGCCATGCCACCAATGTTATTGGTGGTTTAGCAGTAGGCATGGAAAGTACCTTATTACCAACTTTAGTATTGGCTGCTGGTATTTATGGTAGCTACGAATTTGCAGGCTTATATGGTGTTGCAATTGCAGCAGCAGGTATGATGGCTACAACTGCCATGCAGTTAGCAATTGACGCTTTTGGCCCAATAGCAGATAATGCTGGTGGTATTGCTGAAATGTGTGAATTACCAAAAGAAGTAAGAGAAAAAACCGACATATTGGATGCTGTAGGAAATACAACAGCTGCTAGTGGTAAAGGATTTGCCATTGCTAGTGCTGCATTAACTGCTTTAGCATTATTTGCTGCGTTTGTGGGTGTTGCAGGTATTAAAGGAATTGATATTTACAAAGCAGATGTATTGGCTTGTTTATTTGTGGGTGGAATGATTCCGTTTATATTTTCTGCTTTAGCTATCAGAGCTGTTGGTGAAGCAGCCATGAGTATGGTAGAAGAAGTTCGTCGTCAGTTTAGAACAATTCCTGGTATTATGGAAGGTACAGGAAAGCCAGAATACGACAAATGCGTTGCCATAAGTACAGAAGCAAGTATTAAAAAAATGATGTTGCCTGGAGGTATTGCTATAGTTTCTCCAATTATAATTGGATTTGTATTTGGACCAGAAGCTTTAGGAGGATTTTTAGCTGGAGCTACAGTGAGTGGGGTTTTAATGGGAATGTTTCAAAACAACGCAGGTGGTGCTTGGGATAATGCTAAAAAAAGCTTTGAAAAGGGTGTAGAAATAAATGGTGAAATGTTCTACAAAAAGTCTGAACCACATAAAGCTTCAGTAACTGGTGATACAGTTGGTGATCCTTTTAAAGATACATCTGG
>JBMLOR010000248.1:0-4603 GCA_049242865.1 Chitinophagaceae bacterium
GATATTTTTTTAAAACTTAATCACAGCAAAAATGCTGAACCCACGACCTTGACCAATGTTTCTACCTAAGAAATCTGTGAAAATGGCTGCGTTGAGTGAAATGTTTCTGTCTATTCTTCTTCCTAAAGTAATTGTTCCTCTTAAATAATCAAAGTTTCTGTTTACCAAAGCATTTATTGGTTGGTTTGGAATAGATGCTGAACTTGTAACACCACTTAAAGTGCCACTAAGTTTCCAATCTTCGCCAATAGGTGTACCTAAAGTTGCATTGGCAAAAAGTTGGGTTGGTTCGCCAGGGTTAAAATAGTGTCTTATACCACCTTCAATATCATAATAAGTATCTTTTAAACGAGTTGTATTAGTACCTGCCAAACCAAGTTTTACCTCAATACCGGGTGAGCCAAAACCGGGTAATAATTGTGTGTTTTGAGCTTGATACATGGGTATTAATAATGCACCTGTAATACTTAAATGTTTGAAATAATCGTAGTGATTTAAAAAGTATTTAAGTCCAATCATCGCATCTGCAGTTGTTTGCAACTGCTCAATAACAGTATTGTTTTCGGCAAAAATTTGATTAACGTATGGTAAGTTAAATACTAAATCTACATCTCTTCCAATACCATAACCCCCATATAATCCAAAGTAATTAGATCTAAATGTGCCGTTATTGCTGTATAAATTGGCTTGCCTATTATCATCCCAATATCCTGAAGCGTTGTATTGTGTATAGGTTGGCACTAACAGCCAACGACCCTGCCCAATAGGAAATCCTGCTTTGCTTGTAGTTGCAAAACTTAATGCTACCAATAATATCAATACTACTTTTTTCATGTCAATTTGTTTAAATAATAAACATCAGCCATAGCTGAACATGTTTATGTTTTAATGGCAAACCAAAGTTTATGGTTGCCTAAATATTTCTTTCAACCAAGTTTCTTTTAGCCCATAGAATCCTTTTTCTAAAGTATTCATCCCTGCATTACTAGTATGTGTTTCTTTTTTAGAAACCCTTAATTGGCTTATAAAATTATATACACATTGAGCCGGAGAAATGCTACTATTTTGATTAAAGCCCACCAAAACAGGGCTACTTATAAATGGTGCAAAATTTACAGGATCAAAATAATCTAGAGTTCTCAGCATGGCACTTTTATCAACGCCAGATCTTCTGCTAGCATAAAAGTTTTTGTACATTGATGCTGGCCATTGCACTGGTGTTGCAGCCTCGCCAAAATTAAGCATGTCTTTAAAGCTTACAAAACTTGGGCTCTCTAAAACAACCCCCTTAATTCGGGGGTCTAAAACTGCAATGGCACTGGCAGCTGCAGCCCCTAAGCCTGTTCCTACAACTGCAATTTTTTTATTATCAATTCTAAGTGCACCGGTTTGGTTGATTAAAAAATCTAAGCCTCTCAATGCATCTAAATAAACTCCTTTTAAAATGTATTTGTTTCTGTCTTGTAAATTAAAAGTACCATACTGGTCGTATGGCAAGTTATAATTGGCATTACTTTCTCCTGCACCCCTTACGTTTAAACTAAAAACTGCCATTTCTCTTCTAAGTTCTGGTGCTTGATTGTTTAAATAGTCGCCAAGTTTATAAATCACACCATTTTTTGAGCCAGTTTTGGGAACACTCAACCATCCTTTAATCACTGCTTTGTCAATACTATTAAACTGCACTTCATACACATCGGCATGTTTGTTGCTTAAATCTGGCCTTGCTTGTTGGTAAAAGTTTGGAGCAACATTATTGAGGTCTCTTTTTGCATTTTCCCAGAAACTCACAAAATCCATAGGAATTTTTGTTGGCGTTGCAATTTTTGTTGGCTCAAAACCAAAATTATATGCAGCCACATCGTCGTATACATTGCTTACCACATGCATGTTAGCTAAATAATATCCAGGCGTAAATTGACCACCTGCAAACTCAAATTTTTTGCTAAAGCTTCCTTTTTTATTGAGTAAAAAAGGGATTGCCTCTTTGTATAAAACAGCACCTGTATTGCTAATAAGTTGAAAATTTATATTGCCAGCTTGTTGCTCTTTTAATGTGTTTTGCAGTTTAAGTATAAAGCCAATAATTTTATCTTTAGTAGTATAAATACCTTCGCTGCTAAAACCATCTACAGTTGTTTTAATGGCAGTTTTATTTTTAGTTACTAAAAAACTATTTAAAGTATTGGTATTAGTTGTTGGCGTGCTGCTGTACGATCTGTTGGTTTGAGGATTGCTCGAAAATTGCAATGGACCGGTGCTTTGTGAGCAAGTTTGTTCACAAAACAGAATACTAATAAATAGTAGAATTAGTATTTTAAAGGCGATATAATTAAGTTTATTACGCATTGGTACGGGATACCATTTTTGTAATAACGAAAAAGATGCCAAAAAATTATAAGTATTGTTAATTTTTTACAAATTGAGTAAAAATTGCATAGTGTTTACACCATCGGCAAAAGTAGAAATAGTTGGCTTTTGAGCCTCGCCAAATGGTATAAAACTACTACCAACTATACATTGAACTTCATTTTTTGCGGTTAACTCACTAACTGCATGGTTGAAATTGGAATAAAAACTGTAATTAACTTGGCTAATTGGTGAAAAAATAGAAGCATCTTGGCAAAGTAATATGTTGCCGTTGGTTAGATATTGTTTTTGGTTGAGTAAAAGTAGCGTTAATTGATAATCGTAATTGTTTTTGTATTTGTGAAAATCTAACAGAAAATCGTATTGGTTTAAAGCCAATAGCAATTGCTCAAAATTATAATTTTCAGGTACCATTAGATGCGTAACATTTCTGCATCCTTGCCCAAAGTATAATTGAATATCTGAACTTAAAGCATTTAATTCATCACTAGTTTCAGAGCCTGTAAGCAGAGCTACTGACGTTTTATTTTGCCTTATAATGCTTGGGTATTTACTAAAATAATACTCAAAATATCGGCTACTATTGTTGCTTCCTGTAGCAATATAGGCATCACAACCCTTAAGGGTTTGGGCAAAACTTACTTTGTTTTGTATGGTTACATCCCAACGATACAATACAGAAATTAGATGTTTTATTAGTACCTCATCTTTACTACTTGGTTTTATTAGGCAATCGTGCCCACTTAAAAAAACACATAAAAAATCATGAAAGCCCACTAAAGGAATGTTGCCTGCCATTACAACTCCAACAAGTTTTGGGTTGTTGTTTTGAGCTGCAATTTGATAGTTGTTTGCAAAGGTTACTAGGATGTTTTCTTGCAAAAAATTTTCAGCAATACTTGTACAAGCTTGATCTATGAAAACAGGTATAAACCATCCGTTTTTGCTATTGGCTAAAGCTTTTGCTTGTTGCCAGTTTTCATCGTTGCTTTGCATATAATTTCCCAACTTCACCAACAATTGTATTCTATCGTGCAAATTCATGTATAAAAAATATTAATTTTGTGCTTTATTTATTTAAAACATCAAAAGTACAATATGGCAATTAAAATAACTGATGAATGTATAAACTGTGGGGCTTGTGAGCCTGAGTGTCCTAATAATGCAATTTATGAAGGAGGAGTTGAGTGGGCAATACAAGATGGCACTGCAGTTAAAGGAAGTTTTGTGATGATGGATGGTAGTATAGTTGATGCAAGCGAAAAATTTGCACCACTTACCAACGAAACTTATTTTATTATTCCTAATAAATGTACTGAGTGTCAAGGTTTTCATGAAGAGCCACAATGTGCAAGTGTATGCCCTGTAGATTGTTGTGTTCCTGATGAAATGTATGTAGAAACGGTAGAAGAATTAATGGCTAAGAAAGATAAATTGCATTTATAATATTATTTTTTGGTGAAGAAAATACTTTACCTTTAAACTCTAATGTTTTTGCTGTAAAGCAATTTCTGTGTACAGTGGGTGATATTTCCCACTTTTTGTAAAGCCATTTTAATTAAAAATGGCTTTACTATTTTTAAACTGTTGATTTTGATTGATGATAATATGCAAAATGAAATTTTAAATGCTTCACAAATACAAACCAAGCTGCAACGAATAGCCTTACAAATTGCTGAGGTTTTGCCTAATGAAATAGATGATGTAATAATTGTAGGCATAAAAGAGGCGGGTGTATTGGCTGCAAAACTTGTATTTAAACATTTACAAAGTTGCATTACCAATAAGGTAATTTTTTTGCAAGCAAGCCTAAACAAGCAAAACCCAATGATTGTAAAGTTTGATGTAGAAACAAACTTTACGGGTAAACATGTTTGTATAATTGATGATGTAAGCAATAGTGGAAAAACACTTACCTATGCTTTAGCACCAATATTGCAGTATCAACCATTAAGCATTAGAACAGCAGTTTTAGTAGAAAGAAAATATAAAAAATTTCCTGTACAACCCGATTTTGTGGGGCTTTCATTAGCAACTGCCCCTAATGATTTTATAGAAGTTACTTATGATAAAGATGGTTTGATTGGAGCATTTGTTACTGCTGCTTCATAAAGCTTGTTTAAAATAAAATATTGCCACAGCGTTCGCTAATACTTTAACTGAGGAAATATGGACTAATTAAGAGAAGATAGTTAGATTTTTTAGTTTGGATTAAGTATTTAATTCGCAATCA
>JBMLOR010000249.1:0-2536 GCA_049242865.1 Chitinophagaceae bacterium
CTTTAAGAAACAGAAGAAACTATCAACGTGCTTATGCTATTGACTTTTTAGATGGTGATAGTACAAGTGGTGCACAATATGGATATGGAATTACAACTTTAATTTCTGATAAAAGTAGAGTATATAAAGGTGGAAGCTGGAACGATATGCCATACTGGCTTGTACCAGGTACAAGAAGATTTATGGAAGAAGATCAAAGTACGGCTACAATAGGTTTTAGATGTGCAATGGATCATGTAGGTTCTCCAGAGGGAACAAAAAAAGAAATGAATTCTGGAAACTCATTTCCAGCACGTAGAGCAAAAAGATAAGGAAAGGAAAATAGTTCTTGCATTTGTGTGTAAGAACAAGAGGAGCTGTCTTAATTTATTTTAAGGCAGCTTTTTTGTTTTAAGATATACTGCTTCATTCCAAAAAAACTAGTTATATCATTTTATAATAAGTGATTAATGTTTTTTAAACTAAAAGTGTAATTGTACAATTTAATAATTACACCCCAATTTCAAGAGTTTAAGAAAAATGCAGCGTCAACAATAACTTACTCCAAGAATTGTTTTTATTACTTAAATTAATTTACTACAATCATCAATTCATTAAGCTATAAAACATTACATTGCCTCTTGAATTTAAAAAGTATTTTATGAGATTAATTGCCTGTTGTTTTTTGCTTTTAAGTAGTGTTGTTATTCATGCTCAATCTAAGATGGATTCTATTAAATTAATAAAACAAACAGCCCAAATGTTTGATGTTGATTTTTCAGATGCCGAAGCCGACTCTATGATTAGCAACTTAGCAAGTATTAAAACTGTTTACAAAGGAATGCATGCTCAAGATTTACCCAATAATCTAGCATTTCCTTTTGGCTTTAATCCTGCATTTGGTTTAAAAATTCAATATCCCAAAAAAGACAATATAGTATGGAAATTACCGTTACAAACTAAAATTCCTGCTAATAAAAATGATTTGGCATTTTATACCATACCAGAACTTGCTGCATTAATTTCAACCAAAAAAATTTCGTCGGTAGAGTTAACAAATTTCTTCTTAAACAGACTTAAAAAATGGAGCGATACTTTGCAATGCACCATAACTATTACAGAAGCCTTGGCATTGCAACAAGCTAAGCAAGCCGATGAAGAAATAAAGCAAGGTAAATACAGAGGAATTTTGCATGGCATTCCTTATGGACTAAAAGATTTGTTTGCAGTTAAAGGTTATAAAACAACTTGGGGAAGCACTCCTTATAAAGATCAATTTATAGATAACGATGCTTTTGTATATGAGCAATTAAAAAAAGCAGGTGCAGTATTATGTGCTAAATTGTCGTTAGGGGCATTGGCCAATAATAATAAATGGTTTGGTGGAGAAACTAAAAACCCTTGGAACTTAAAACAGGGTTCAAGTGGGTCATCAGCAGGCTCTGCTTCTGCAGTAGTTGCAGGTTTGTTGCCTTTTGCAATTGGTACAGAAACTTTAGGTTCAATAGTTTCGCCATCGTCTCGTTGTGGTGCAACAGGCTTAAGACCAACTTTTGGTACAGTTAGCAGATATGGTGCTATGGTGCTTTGTTGGAGTTTAGATAAAGTTGGCCCAATTTGTAGAACTGCAGAAGATGCTGCTATTGTTTATAATTTTATACATGGTACAGATGGTAACGATCCATCGGCTGTTACAACAAATTTTTCATTTAATCCTCAAACAGATATTAAGAAATTGAAAGTTGCTTACGCAGAAAATTATTTTAATAGATTAGATAGTTCATCGGCAGAACAAAAAGCTTTGCAAGTTTTCCGTGATATGGGAGCAAACTTAACTGCCATAAATTTTCCAGATTCAATGATGTACCCCAACAACTTAGTTAATGTAATTTTAAATGCAGAAAGTGCAGCTGCTTTTGATGAATTAACAAGAAGCAATAAGGATGATTTGATTGAGCGACAAGATAAATATTTTTGGCCAAATACTTTTAGGTCGGCACGAATGATTCCTGCTGTGGAGTATATAAATGCAAATAGATTAAGAACAAAATTGTGCCAGCAAATGCACGATTTTATGAAAAATTATGATGTGTTAATTGTACCAAGTTTTGCTGGTAGACAATTGTATATCACAAATCTTACAGGCAACCCTGTTGTAGTAATGCCTATTGGTTTTAATAAAAATGGAAATCCACAAAGTATATCGTTAGTGGGCAATTTGTATAACGATGCAACAGTTTTACAAGTAGCTCATGCATTTCAAAACAAAACACAACACCACAAAAAGCATCCTGAGTTATTTAAAAACTAGGTTTTGTAGTAAACTAATTAGTCAAATAAAAAATGGTAACCTTAAAAAAGATTACCATTTTTTGTGCCCACGACTGGATTCGAACCAGCACGTCCTTGCGAACACCACCACCTCAAGGTGGCTTGTCTACCAATTTCAACACATGGGCAAATTCATTGATTGATTTGATGATTTGTTGATGGTTTATTTGTTTTACTGTTAAATTGATAAATTGTTAAATGAATTTATTTTTTAAATTAAAATATT
>JBMLOR010000249.1:2636-10202 GCA_049242865.1 Chitinophagaceae bacterium
AGTAGTATTTGCAATTTCTTCGGCTTTGCCAAATCTTCCTAAAGGTATTTTCTTTAAAAATTCAGCGGCAGCATCGCCATCTTGTAAATAGTGTGTCATGTCTGTTTCAATAAATCCTGGTGCAATGGCATTGCATCTTATATTACGGCTACCTAGTTCATGAGCAACACTTTTAGTAAAACCTAAAATACCAGCTTTGCTTGCAGCATAAGAACTTTGCCCTGCATTGCCTCTAATGCCAATAATGCTACTCATATTTATAATACTGCCTTGCTTAGCTTTCATCATAGGGCGTATTACTTGCTTGGTCATGTTAAACACACTTTTAAGGTTGATGTCCATAACATCGTCCCATTGTTGTTCGTTCATTCTAAGTAGTAAATTATCTTTACTAATGCCAGCATTATTTACACAAACGTCAACTGTACCAAACTCTTTAACTACATCGTTTACAAAACTTTCGCACTCAGCAAAAATACCTGCATTGCTTTTTGCAATAAATGCTTTAACACCAAATTGTTCAATAGCAGCTTTTAATTCTTCAGCTTTACTTGCACTGCTATCACTTACATAAGTTAGGGCTACATTACTGCCATGCTCAGCAAGTTTTAACGCAATTGCTGCACCAATACCTCTTGCAGCACCTGTTACAATGGATGTTTTGCCATCTAAAAGTTTCATAAATAAAATTTTCTATCTGCAAATAAAATAAAATAACTCAAATAAATGCTATTCAAAATTTTTGAGTGTGCGTGTAGGCTAAAAACTGTTGGTATAGTTCTTTCCAATTTATTTTATTGTTGGTGTTTTCATTAAAGTGGTTATGAAAAATAATAACTAGCTCTCCATCATATTGCTTTACAGAGTGGTAAAAATTTTTTAGTTCTGTTAAAGCAGATGCTTGCGTATAGTTTTTGAAGAAAAAATAGTTACTATCCATAGCACAAAATGGATGTAACAATAAATTTGTTGTGTTGTTTGTATGCAAGTTAAACCAATAAAATGGTTTGCAATAACTAGCTCTAAAACCATTTACACCATTATAGCCTAAGGAAAAATCCTCCTTTATATTATTTGCAATTAAAGTATTGTAAGTATGGGGTAATTGCATCACCAAGTAATGTTGTCTACTTTTTTTTATGGGTTGTTGAAGTACTGATTGAAGCTGCTGAATTTCACTTTTTAAAGAGGAATCAACACCATTTAATTGTTGTAAGCCTGCATTGTAACTTGGATGTATACCTATTTGATTGGTTTTATTTATCGACTGGTATAATTGTTTTAAACCCTTGTTGTGTATAGATAAATTAACATCGTATTTGCTGCGTTTTAGCTGACTCATACAAAAGTAAGTGGCTTGAATATTGTATTGCTGATGTTGGCTTTCGAGCCAATTAAATACATCGTATGGGTCGTTAATGTTGCTTTTAAAAAAAGTTTTCCATCTTAAAATTAATGCATCAAATTTAAATGTTAATAATTCTTTTAAGCTGCTTGCTATGTTTTTAAAATAGGCGTGATGCTTGTATTTATAAGCTATATCTATGTCGAAGGTGCTGCAAAAAGTAAAGGTTGATTGTGCTAATTGTAGCTGAGGATAATCGTGTTGTAGTTTTTTCCACCATACATTTACTAGTGGCGTTTGCAAAAAATTTGCTTTAAAAGCTATACTGTTTTTGTAAAAAAAACTATGATGTTCATCAGTCTCATTACATGTGTATTCTTCATATCTACTAATTAAGTAAAAACTAGCAGCCAACACATCAAAGCCAATGCCATCAGTAGTTTTAAAAAATGCAGTTGTATTGCTCCAATTAAAACATTCAATTATTTGTGGTTTTAAATCAACTTCAAAAAGTAAATCATTAGGGCAAATATGTAATTCGGTATCTGATAATTTGTTGTTTGAATAGTTTATCAGTAGCCCTGTATATGCTTTTGCTGCCTCTACATTTGAGGTTAGGGTAATATGATTACCAAAAATGGTATTACATATATATGCTAGCCTGTTGCTTAAAATTGTTGAATATAGTAGCAAAGATTTTTTTACAAATGTAATAAAGGAAAATCTTGTTCTAAAATTTTGGAGCACTACATCTTAGTGCATCTAAATTTTTAGAATTGTTTTTGTACAAACCATTAAAAATTATAGATAATTCATAAGCTCCTCTTGTTTGGTTAAATGTTGAGGCACTATTTATGGTGGCATCATAATTAACCAAAATTTGCATTCCACCTGTTTGCAAGCCTACCATAGGTATAGCAGCATCTCCATTTCTATAATACATACCTAAAATGAGTTGTTGCATACCATCGCCACTAAGGTTTCTAAATGCTCTTACGCCACCCATTATTTCAGTTGTTTTTGCCATTTGGCTATAATAAATATTTGGATTAATTATCCAATAGTCGTTTAGTTTAATGCTCGCATTGGCAAAAATATTGCTGCGTTGAGCAACCCTTGCATCTACATTACTTGCAAAAAAACTTTCTCTTGGCCTATTAAAATGTTGCAAGCTTACACCCATATTTAAATAAAAATTATCTGAGGCAAACCAAGCATAATTTAATCCTATGCTAAGGTCTAAATAATTTACTGCATTAGTTGCAAATGTTTCACCACTTGGTATATTAATGTCAAAAAAACTACCATTCCATTGGTTATCAAAAGTAAGTTTAGCAAAGTCTACTCTTTTTTGAACAACACCAACTCCAAAGCCACCACTAAGTAAGCTATTATCTGACAAAACCTGATGGTATGCAACGCTGATATTTCCTTTTGTACTTCTTAAATTTCCTGAGCCTGCAATGTCTGTATTTAAGCTTGCACCAACGCCCACCCAACCATTTAATAATTTATTGCCCATTAACTGAGCATCGCCCCAAGCACTCATAGTTTTGTATGGATTGTTTTGTGCAACTCCCCATTTGTTTCTATAATTTATTCCACCTCTATAATCATAATCAGGAGCAAAACCTGTGTTTGCAGGGTTAGTGAGTAAAGGGGCGTTAAAGTATTGCGAAAAATTTAAATCTTGAGCTTTGGATTGTATGCAGCAAACAGCAATAAGTAGTAACCCTACTATTTTTTTGTGTATGTACAGTTTATTTATATGCATTTGCAAGTAAGTCATTAATTTAAATTTCTAATTATCTGAGTAAAGTAATATCTCCAGTTTTTGTTTTTTTAGTTCCATCGGCAAATTCAATGTTTAAGGTGTACTGATATACATCTTGTGGTTGTATGTTGCCATTAACTCTTCCATTCCAACCCAATTTAATATTGTTAGAATTAAATACTAAGTTGCCCCATCTATTGTAAATCTTCCAATCCATTTTTACTATACCAAACCCTTTTACAAAAATCATATCATTAGTTCCATCGCCATTGGGGCTAAAACTATTGGGTACATCAAAAAGAGGTGAAACTTCTGCATTTATGGGTTGACAAGTAGTATCTAAACATCCAAAAGTATTTTGACTAACCAAGCAAGGATTGTAAGTTTTTGTTTGTAAATAAGTATGTTTTACTACTTCGTTTATATTATTTGTTATCAGGCTATCGCCATCTCCAAAATACCATCTATAGTTTATAGCCCCTACAGAATTGTTTGTAAAGGTTGTTGTTGCATTTAGAGTGCTAGGGTTAGGTGTAAAACTAAATGCACTAGTAGGGCTACCATTTACTGTAATAGTAGTTGTTGTACTATCAATTTGATTACAAGATGCAGGATCTTGTGCATATAGTTTTATAGTATAAGTGCCGGGCGTGTTGTAAGTAAAATTTGGCGTTAGGCCTGCAAAACTATTGCCTTGCCCATCTTGCCAAGTGTAAGTAACGCCACCAACAGAAGTATTATTAATTGTTGGGGTATAAGGAGCACATCCACTGCTTGCAGTTATAAATCTTGCCCTTACATTGTCTATTAATCTTATAGTTATAGGAAAAGTATCAGGCTCATTACAATAATTAGTATCTATTAATACAAGTTTTACATTGTAGGTGCCAAAGCTTGGATAGGTATAATTTATTGGCGAAGTTCCCATTAACTGTGAGTTGTTGCCATCACCAAAAAAAAGCCTAAAACTATTGGGTTTAAAAGGTTTTGGTACACTTGAAGCAGGTGGGATGGAAGTATTATCGAACCTAAATGTTCGTGAAAAACAATCACCCAATTTTGTTGCAGTTAATCCAAGAGTGGCATCATCATTTCTTACCCTTAAATTTAAAAAAGAAGTATCAGCAATATTGCAAGTAGAACTATCGATTGATACTAATCTAACTCTATAATTACCAATTGCATTAAAAACGTGGTTGGTATTAGGCACTGTAGTTATGGCATCGGCACTTCCATCACCAAAATTCCAAATATATCTAGTGCCTTGTTTTAGAGTATCAAAAAAAGCAACAGTAAGTGGAACACAGCCACTTGTATCTTTTAAAACTCCTCTTATAGAAGATTGAATTCCTGAGCCTACACCTGCTAAATTAAAAGCAATTTTTACAGCAGCTAAGTTACACTTGCCACCACTAGCATTTATAGCACCATTACTCGAACTCCAAACTCCAGGAGTTGTAGGAAAAGGAGCATCAGCACCACAATTGGCACATAAGGTTTGGTAAATTATACCATCTTTATCAAATCTACAAGTTCCCCCATCAACATGTTCTCCTCCTTGGCCACCTGTTTGTCCATAAAAACTTCCATACAACTGCTTTTGTGCATTTTTCTCTAGTACAAAAAAGTACAAATCGCTATTATCTGTAGTACTTTTAATAGCATCTGAAGTTACCGTTAAACCACTTGTGCCACTATTTAAAAATCCTGAAGTTGTATTTACTGAGCCACCCCATCCACTTACATAAACATTTTCACATCGGTCTACTAAAAAAGCTGTAGGTGATAAATTAGGAGCTGGAGAATTAGTTCCAAAAATGGTAGAATAAACAAAACCAGATAAATTAGGTTGTAATTTTGAAATAAATTGTTTGCCACCTGTTTGACTAAATATAGCATTTTGAACAGGCCAGCTACCTGTTGTTGTTCCCATAATGTAAGGAAATCCAAATCTATCGAATTGAATGCCATAAATGTTATCAATACCAATTGTTCCAAAATAACTTGTACCTATTAAGGTGCTTCCATCGTTATTTAAAATAGATACAAATCCATCGCAAGTACCACCTTGAAAACTTGATTGATAAACGCCTGCTTTGTTTCCAGGAAAATCTGTGCTAGCAGTTCCTCCAGCAATATAAATGTTTCCGTTAGAAGGATGAAATGCCAAAACAAATGCAGCATCATCTCTTGCACCACCTAAGTAGGTACTTGTAATGATGGTGCTTAAATCGTTATTGGTTTTTATAAAAACGCCATCTTGTTGTCTTGTAGGATTTCCAAAACTTCCATTAGAATTTTGAAAGGCGTTCGTTGTAAAAAAGTTGCTGCTTTGTGTACAAGATGCTAGGTAAATATTATTTTGAGCATCGCATAAAATTTCGCTTCTTGCATCATCCCCATAGTTTCGGTTTGTAGAACCTAAATCTGGAGTACCATCACTTTTGTCTTTTACATTTAATCCATCATCTCCGCTGCCTGCAAAAATTCTACTACCAATTAATCCATTTCCATTAGCGTTAAGTTTTGTAATAAAAATATCCCAACCACCTGTAACTCCTGCAACAGGTTGTGTTGTAGGAAAATTTGTAGAGCGTGTACGACCAGATATTGCAAGGTTGCCATTTACATCTACAAACATACTATGTGGCTGCTCATTACTTGAACCTCCAAGATAGGTAGCCCAAATTCTGTTTTTACCATCGGGCGAAAATTTTATGATTGCAGCATCAAATCCTGAAGTTGTACCACTTGTTCCACCACCATAACTTGTTTGAAAAGCTCCTGGTGATACAGGAAAGCCAACAGTTGCATTAGCACTAAAAACTATACCACCTGCATAAAAATTACCTGAAGCATCGTAAGTTGCTGTAAAGCCCCAATTATCTGTTGTACTTCCAGAAAATGTTGAAAAAACTAGCTGAGGATCAATTACTAAGGTTTTGCTTACATCGTAATTTTCAATAGAAAATGTTACAATATTACCTTTAACAATATAATCACAGTTGAGTGTTTTTTTGCCAATATTTGATGTTTGAAAAGTGTAGGGTTTGTCTTCAGTTATTGAGTTTGTAGAGGTTTTTACTTCGAGCTTTCCGTTTTTAACTTTAATATCGTCTGCACCATTAAAGTACATGGCAATATTTTTAGGATTACCTCCCGGATGAACAACAATATCGTATTTAATATGATTGTTGCCTGTATAATATCTTATATCAATATTTGGATAAATGTTTTTGTAAGTAACTACTGTGTATATTTTGCAATCTCTTCCCCATTTTGTAGGGTCATTTCCTAGTAAGTAATTATTTACACCACTTATTTCTTTTTCAGCCATTGGTGTAGGATTTTTATTTCCATTTAAAAAACTTACTTCATACATGTGAGAGCGTAATACAAGCTCTTGTTGTTGAGTTGATTTTTTATGTTGATGATTATTTGAATTTGGATGAAAATATTCACTTACTGCTTTTAAATCTTCTGTATTATGAAGTAACATTTTGTATCCTCCTGTTGTTGTGAGGCCAATTGCACCATTGTTGAGATTTCCTTTGTAAGCAATGGATTTGTCCCACTGACCTTTATTTTCAATCAGTTCTAAACTTTGTTGAGCACATGTTTTGTTAACGACAGAAAAAAAGGATAATATAAAAATTAGATACCTCATAATGATAAGATGTATTTCTACAGATGAATTACACAAATAGAAGTAATAACTACAACACAAGAAACAAGTATTTGTTGTTTTTTATGAAATTTTACTCCATAATGTTTTGCCTTTTTGGGCTTTTAAAAAACTTTTTAAAGGTAAATTTTTTTCCAAATTTAGTTCTATATCTTCTGTTAAAGTTTGTTCAGCTTCAACTTTAGCAATTTCTAAAATATTTTTATCATTTACAATGCTTGCAAGTTTAAAGTTCAAGGCACCGCTTTGTCTTGTTCCGTCTATTTCACCTGGTCCACGAAGCTCCAAATCTTTTTCAGCAATTTTAAATCCATCGTTGGTGCTGCACATTATACTGATACGTTCTTTTGAGTCGTTCGTTGCTTTTTCACCTGTTAATAATATGCAAAAACTTTTTTCACTTCCACGTCCAACCCTTCCTCTAAGTTGATGCAATTGTGATAAGCCAAATTTTTCGGCACTTTCTATAACCATTACACTAGCATTTGGCACATTAACGCCTACTTCAATAACAGTAGTACCCACTAAAATTTGAGTATCATTTTTTATAAAGCGTTGCATGTTAGTTTCTTTTAAATCGTTTTTCATTTTACCATGCACCATGCTTATAAAATATTTTGGCTCGGGAAAATAACTTTTAACTTGTTCGTAACCTTGCATTAAATCTTCATAATTTACTTTTTCACTTTCTTCAATTAATGGATATACAAAATAGGCTTGCCTACCTTTTGCAATTTCGGTTTTTACAAAATCCATTATTTG
>JBMLOR010000250.1:0-23811 GCA_049242865.1 Chitinophagaceae bacterium
AATGGCAAAAATTGCAATTAATATAGCAACAGGAAGTTTACAACAACCTGAAATGATTGTTGGGATTGATTTAGGAACCACAAATAGTTTAGTTGCCATCATTCACCCAGAAACCAAACAACCAATTGCATTAAAAGAACACAACACTAGCAGTCTTGTACCAAGTATCGTTCATTTTGCAAATGACAATCAAGTAATTGTTGGCGAGCAAGCTAAAGAATTGTTAGAAACACATCCAGCACAAACCATCTTTTCTGCAAAAAGATTGATGGGCAAAAGTTATAACGATATAAAAAACAATTCTTCGTTTTTTTCGTATAAAGTTATCGATGATAATAGCGATAGCTTAGTAAAAATACAAGTTGGTAATCAGTTTTATTCCCCCATTGATTTATCATCTTTAATTCTTAAAGAACTAAAACAAAGAGCAGAACATATTTTAAAAACCCCTGTTAACAAAGCAGTAATTACAGTGCCAGCATATTTTAACGATGCACAAAGGCAAGCCACTCGTGATGCAGGAAAACTTGCTGGCCTAGATGTTCTACGAATAATAAACGAACCAACTGCTGCTAGTTTGGCTTATGGCTTAGGAGCAAATGCTAATAGCGAACAAGAACCACAAACAATTGCAGTGTATGATTTAGGGGGTGGAACTTTTGATGTTAGCATACTTCAAATTAGTAATGGCATTTTCGAAGTGTTAAGTACAAATGGTGATACTTATTTAGGTGGAGATGATTTTGACCATGCTATTGTTGAATATTTTATTACTACATACAACATCAATAGAAATGAATTACAACAAAATCCATCATTAAAACAATCGCTACGATTAACAGCAGAAGCTGCAAAAAAAGCATTAAGCACACAAGATGTTTTTGAAGCAATTTGGAACAATATTTCTTTATCAATAAACAAAGAAACTTTCAATAACCTAATTACGCCACTAGTAAACAAAACCATTGATTGTTGCAAAAACGCACTCCAAGATGCTGGTTTAACTATAAATGATATTGATGCAATTGTTATGGTTGGTGGTAGTACAAGAGTACCATTGGTAAAAGAAAAAGTAAGCAACTTTTTTGGAAAACCAGTTAACGATACCGTAAATCCTGATGAGGTTGTTGCATTGGGGGCTGCCATACAAGCAGATATTTTAGCAGGCAACAACAAAGATGTTTTATTGCTAGATATTACCCCTTTAAGTTTAGGCATTGAAACTATGGGTGGCTTGATGGATGTTTTAATACCTCGAAATTCAAAAATTCCGTCAAAAGCGGGACGTCAATATACTACTCAAAAAGATGGTCAAAGTGGAATGAGAATTAGTGTATACCAAGGCGAAAGAGATTTGGTAGAACACAATAGAAAACTGGCAGAATTTAATTTATCAAACATTCCTGGCATGCCAGCTGGAATGCCAAAAGTTGAAGTAAGTTTTTTAATAAATGCTGATGGAATTTTGGTTGTTACTGCAAAAGAACTACGCAGCGGTGTTGAACAAAGTATTGAAGTAAAACCACAATACGGCCTTACCGATAGTGAAGTTGAAAAAATGCTACTAGATAGTATTACAAACGCCAAAGATGATATTGCCACAAGAGCATTAGTTGAAGCTAAAACCGAAGCCGAACAAATACTACAAGTTACAGAAAAGTTTCTTCAAAAAAATCATCAATTAATAACTAAAGAAGAATTAATGCAAGCTGCTAATGCCATGCAAGCCCTTCAGTTGGCATTAACAATGGATGACAAAAATTTAATTCAAACAAAAACTGAAGAACTAAACGAAATTTCCCGACCATTTGCAGAACGTGTAATGGATGCTGCAGTAAGTGGTGCGTTAAATGGAACAAAAATTTAAATTTATGTCAATTTGTAATTAAAAAATAATTGGCTTTAAATTTGATTAAATAATCACAAAACATTTACAATGTACATACAACAACTATACACTAACTGTTTATCTCAAGCTTCTTATTATATCGAAAGCAATGGTGTTGCTGCAGTCATTGATCCTATTAGAGATATTGAAGATTACATAAACTTAGCTAATGAGAGAAACGCAAAAATTAAATATGTGTTTGAAACTCATTTTCATGCAGATTTTGTGAGTGGTCATATTGATCTTGCAAATGCAACCAACAGTACCATTGTATATGGACCAAATACTCAAACTAATTTTAAAGTGCATGTTGCAAAAGATGAGGAAGTATTTAATTTAGGAAATATTTCGTTAACTGCTTTGCACACCCCTGGTCATACTTTAGAAAGCACTTGCTATTTACTAAAAAATGAAGAAGGAAAAGCTCATGCTATTTTTACAGGTGATACTTTATTTATTGGTGATGTGGGCAGACCCGACTTAGCCCAAAAAGGAGAAACGCTTACCACTAATGATTTAGCTGGTATGATGTACGATAGTTTACAAAACAAAATTATGCCTTTAGCTGATGATGTAGTTTTATATCCTGCACATGGGGCAGGAAGCAGCTGTGGCAAAAGTTTAAGTAAAGAAACTGTAAGTACTATTGGAGAACAGAAAAAAAACAATTATGCTTTAAATCAAGCTAGTAAAGAAGACTTTATAAAAGCTGTAACTGATGGCTTGGCTGTGCCTCCATCATACTTTCCAATTAACGCTCAAATTAATAAACAAGGATACGACAGCCTAGATGAAGTTGTAACTAAAGGACTTACACCACTTTCTGTACAACAAGTTAAAAACTTATCTAAAGAAGATGATGTTATAATTTTAGATACCCGACATGCAACTGTTTTTACAGAGGGCTTTGTACCAAATAGTGTATTTATTGGATTAGAAGGCAGATTTGCCGAATGGGCCGGCTCTCTTTTACCATTTAATAAAAACATAGTTATTGTAGCAGACGCAGGAAAGGAAAAAGAAAGCATTGTGCGTTTGGCAAGAGTTGGTTTTAGTCAATTTGCTGGAACTTTAACAGGTGGATTTGAAGCTTGGCAAAAAGCTGGTGAAAGAATTGATATGGTTATAAATATTGAGGCTGATGAACTTGCTATGGATATAAATTTTGATGAAAAATTAGTAATTGTAGATGTAAGAAAAGAAACAGAATTTGGCGACGAACATCTAAAAGAAGCCATCAATATTCCATTAAACGAACTTACTGACGTAGGAACAATGGCTGATTTTGAAGAAACTGATAACATTTACGTTCACTGTGCTGGTGGCTATAGAAGTGTAATTGCAGCTAGCTTAATAAAAAAACAAGGCATTCATAATATCAGAAATATTGAAGGTGGTTGGAGCAAAATAAAACAACTAACAGATAAATTCACATTCGAAAAAACTAAAGCTGTGTTAAACTAAACACGGCTTTTTTTATCTTTTTTCTTTCTGTTGCTTCATTAATAATTCATTATAATATTGTTCGTTTTGCTCCCATTTAAAATTATTATACAAAATAGCTAACCCAGCAGCTAATATTATAATTGCTACTAATAACACCATAGGATTCATTTTGGCATTAGCCACCATATTGGCTCTTTGGTACCATTCCATACCAAGCATACAAACACATAACCCTCCAATAAATAATCCCAAAGAAAACCCCTTTACAAAAAGTAAAGGATTGTTTTTATTTTCAAGTCTCTTAGCTTCCCAGTATTTAATAAAATCTTTATCTTTTTGCAGCATACTGCACAAAAATAGTATCAATTGAATTTGCAATAGATATTCCTTTTATTTTCGTTTAAATTAATACTGCATAATGAAGTTTTTAAAAAAGTATGGTTTAGTTCTTTTTTGGGCCATTTTATTTATCGATTGTTTAATGCTTAATTATGGTTATACCGAATATCACAGCATATTTAAGCTTTTACTTATGCCAACTTTGGCAATATATTTTTTTGCACAAACTAGGCGAACTAAGCATTATAGCAAAAAAACATTGGTGTATGTGTCTTTAATAGCAGCATTTATTGGTGATTATTTATTATTAAAATCTGGAAATGGTTTTTTTATAATGGGAATGATTTGCTTTTTAATTGCTTATGGTATTTATGGATATTTATTTTATGAAATGCAACCTTTAAACTTTAGTGATGGAATAGAAGCATTATTTACTTTTTTAGGTATGATGGTAGTTTGTTTTATATTACTTAAAATTTTAAAGTTGGGTGATTTGGGAGAACTAAAAAACTATATTTTAGTGTACATGTTGGTGCTAAGTATTGTTACATGCCTTGCAGTAAACGTTATAAAAAGTAAACGTTTAAAAAACATTGCTATCACAAAAATTATTCCTGGAATTTTAATTATTTGTGTTTCAGATGCTATTTTATCTGTACACAAATTTTATTTAACAGATATAGACTTTTTACCAGTTGTAATCATTCTAAGCTATGGCTTTGGTCAGAGTTTAATTATTGAAGCTATGTGTAAATATTTAAAAAGTTAATTAACTAAAACCGTATCTTTTTTCTTAATTAGCATTAGGCTATCTTTAAAAATAATTGGTTCTCTTTCAAACAATTTGTTAGCCATTTTTTCATCATGCTTATAAATATCTTTTCTAAAATTTAGTTTACCGTCTTTATCTACCCAAGTAGTAAAGTATACTAAATAAACAGGTACAGGCTTGGGCAAAGTCACCCATTTTTCTTTGGGCATGTGCATTAAACTATCTATAATGTGTGGTTTATAGGTAGTATCTTTTCTTAATAAATACTGTGCAAGCTTTGCTGGTTCGCCAACTCTTATACATCCATGGCTAAAACTTCTATCGTTTGCCCCAAACAAACTTCTTTCTGGTGTATCATGAAAGTAAATATCATAGGAATTAGGAAAAAGAAATTTCACCAATCCTAAACTATTTTTTGGTCCAGGCTTCTGCCTTATTAAAGGAAAACTATCACCTTTTGCATAAATTTCCATACCATTTTTTTCTAAATAAGATTTATCTTTTCGATACTTAGGCATTACTTCATTTCTTATAATTGATTTTGGCAAACGCCAATATGGGCTAAAAACAATATGCTTTAAATTACCAGTAAAAATAACTGTACTCGTAGCAGCTTTACCAACAATTACATTCATATCCCATTTATTTACTGCACTATCAAAAATGTGCATTTTATATTCAGGAATGTTCACTAAAATGTAATTACTATCTTTTTCTGCCGGCAACCATCTTGCTCTTTCTAAATTCACTAATAACTGTTCTATTCTTAGCTTTATAGGCACATTTAATTCTTGAATAAATCGCTTGCTTATGGTTGCATCGATAGGCAAACCAAAACGCTTTTTAAAAGTTTTAATTGCTTTTTCGGTTTCGGCAGTAAACTTTTTTGTTGTGTCGCTATTTTTTAAATCGCCAAGCCTATATAAATAAATTTTAATTTTTTTTATGTAAGCACTAGAGTCGCCCTTTTTATAATTTTTTGGAGCTATTGCAAAAGTATCCCACACGTATTTTTTTTGTAACGTATAATAAATTTTAAGCTGTTCTTGTAATTTATAATACTGAGAGTTAAATGGCAGATAAGATTCAACCTTATAGTCTTTTGATTTTATAATGGTATCCAACAATTTACCAAAATCTACTTTTTTGCGAGGTATAAACCAACCCAATTCCTCAGCATTTACGTCCATTCCTTTATAAACTTTTGCTACATAATTAAAAAACTGACCAGTAAGCAACAGCTCAGAATAAAGTATTTTTTGATTGTCTAAATTTTCTAAACCTTCTAGTAATAGTTGATTATAAGAAGAAAGAAATTGTGGCACATAAATGCTACTATCTTGCAAATCACTAACTGCATTGTTTACCAAATTTGCTAAGTGTATTGCTTGCTCATCAAACCCATTAACATCTATCCATGCAAATTGATAATTTCTTTGTTTATAGAAAGCAAAGTATTGTTCTTTAAACTTTTCAAGTTCTGTGTGTTTTACCAAAAAATTTTCTAGTTGTACACTATCAAAAAACAAAGAATTAAAGGCTGTTTGTGGAGTAATAGATTCATCTTTTACTACAGCAGGTTTGTTGTTGCAAGCTAAAAAACCAACCCCAATACAAAAAGTAATTATAATAATTTGTTTCATACAAGTATACCATTTTTCAATAAAGTAGCAGCAACTACTCCAGCAGTTTCTGTTCTTAAACGAGTATTTCCTAAAGATATTGGTTTGTATTGATGTACTAAAGCAGCTTCAATTTCAAGTGGCGTAAAATCTCCTTCAGGCCCAATTAAAATACTAGATTGATTAGTTAATTTAATATCTGAAATAAGAAATTTTTGTTCGCCAGATACACAATGAGCAATTAATTTAGTAGTAGATGTATCATATTCAAATATTGAGCCAAATTTTATAGGTTGCTCTAAAATGGGCATCCAAGTTTGTTGACTTTGCAGCATTGCAGCAATTACAATGCTTTTGTATCTTTCAAATTTTATGTGTTGTTTTTCAGTTCTGCTGCAAACAATTAATTGAATTTTTGTAACACCAATTTCTGTAGCCTTCTCTAAAAACCACTCTAATCTTGTGGCATTTTTTAAAGGCGATATAGCAATAAGTATTTGTTGTAACGGTGGATTTGTTGCTGCAATATTTAAAATTTGAACTACAGTATTTTTTTTATGTGCAGTTGTAATACTTGCAGTTGCTAATAAACCTTTACCATTGGTGAGTTGTAGTTGTTCGCCCACCTTCATTCTCAATACCTGTACGCAATGCTTTGAGGTATCTTCATTTAAAGTAAATAAAACGTGTTGTTTTGGTAAATCTTCTTCGTAAAAAAAAGGCAATTGCATTAAGTAAAAATAAGGTAATATATATTCGCAAATATGACACTTAAAGAAGAATTTGAATTAGGAAAAGTTTTACTAATTGATAAGCCTTTAGAATGGACTAGTTTTGATGCTGTAAGAAAAATACGTAATACCATAAAGATTAAAAAAGTTGGTCATGCCGGAACTCTTGATCCTTTAGCCACAGGATTACTTATCATTTGCACTGGAAAATTTACTAAAAAAATTAATGAGTTTATGGGGCAACCAAAAGAATATACAGGCTCCATAACCATTGGTTCTACTACTCCTACTTTTGATTTAGAAAGTGAACCTCAGAATTTTGTAAACATACAAGATGTTACACACGATAAAATTATTGCAGCTACAAAACCATTTATTGGAGATATTTTACAATATCCGCCACAACATAGTGCTATAAAAAAAGATGGTAAAAGGTTGTACGAATCTGCAAGAAAAGGCATTGAGGTTAAAGTTGACCCACGACCTGTAAGTATTTACAACTTTGAAATTACAGCAATTGATTTGCCAAAAATTTACTTTAAAGTAAATTGTAGCACAGGCACTTATATTAGGAGTTTAGCAAATGATTTTGGGCAACAATTGGGTGTTGGTGGATATTTAAGCAGTTTGAGAAGAACAAAAATTGGTGATTTTAATGTTGATGCTGCACAAACCATAGAACAGTTTTTAAATAGTACCTTGTAAAATATTTACTAAGTTTTTATTTTAAATACAGCCACCTATATTTACTTTTAAAAAAAATTATTATGAGATTACTTTTAATTGCTTGTTTAGTTGTTGTAAGTACACTACATCTGCAAGCACAAAACAAACCTACTAACAGAAAAATGAACTATTCTATAGCAGCAGAAGCAGCAGTACCAAGTACTGAGCAAGCTGCAAAAGTTTTAATGATAGGTGTTGGTGCTAGTTTTAAAGCATTAAAACCAGTAGGCAAAAAAGATTTTATTACAGGAAGTTTTGGTGTATTACGTTTTGCAGGAAGACCAGGTAATATTGTGCAAGTTTTAACTTTACCTCCAGGATTAGCAGCTAATATAAATGTTAGTATCCCTCCACAAACACTATATAGTTTAAAATTTGGTTATAGACATACACTAAGCAATAAATTTTATGCAGAAGCAGAAACTGGCTACAACTATAGCGACTGGATGGGTGTAACACAAGCTTATAAAACTAGTGATATTAGTGGTATAGCAGGTAGTATTGGAGCGGGTTGGGTGATAAAAAATAAATTAGAATTTAGTGTTAGACACGAATGGTATAGCACAAAAAGCAGCGAACGAGGCCTTACTTCATTTCTTGGATTTAGAGGCTTAGTAACAATTAATTAGAAGATTTAAAATACTTCACTCAATAAAAACAACAAAGCCTTTGCAATTGCAAAGGCTTTGAGATTTCATTCACCAAAAACAAAATTATTTTTTACCAGCAGCTTTTGCAGCAGCAGTTTCTTCTTGTTTAAGTTGACGAGTCATTACTACAGAAGCAATAGGAATACGAGGTGAGTTCATAATTTCCATGTTATCTGCTTTAATATCTTCAACTCTTAAGTTACCATTTAAAGCTAAAGAAGTAATATCAACCACAATATTCTCTCTCAAATATTTAGGGAAGGTTTTTACTTTAACGCTTTTCATTTTAATTTCTAATTTACCACCATCTTTAACACCAATACTATTACCAATGTATTTTAATGGCAAAGTAGCAATTACTTTTTTATCATCTACAAGCTCCAACAAATCAACATGTATAAGTTTGTCTGAAACTTTGTCGAATTGCAAATCTTTCAAAATGCATTTGTACGTTTTTCCATCTACAGTAACTTCAGCTAACTGAAATTCTGGTGTGTACACTAATGGCTTAAATGCCTTTGCAGTAGCCGAAAAATTAACTTCAGCTGCACCTCCATAAATTACAGCAGGCACTGCATCTTGAGAGCGTAATTGGCGGGTGGCTTTTTTGCCAAATTCGGTCCTCAATTGTCCGTCGATTGTAACTATTTTCATTATTAAAAATTTTAAGGCTGCAAATGTAAGGCTTTGTAAAGTAAGTTGTTTGCTGTTTTTGTATTAAATATGGCAACAAATACACTCATGTATTGGTTTTTATCGCAATTTTATTGCCCAAATGCAATTAGAAGAAGAAAATATTTCTATCCAAGACCAATTTATATTGGTAAAAACACAGCAAAATACTTTGCTGATGTCAGAGTTTTTGAATGAGCAAAACATCAGTGATGTTGTTGATCTTATTTACGAAAATTTAGACGATGCTGCTCCAATAATTGCTAACATGAGCATTCATAGGGCGTCGGCTGTTTTTAAATTGCTTGATACCCCTACACAAAAACAAATCATACAAGAGCTTCCACACAATAAAACTGCAGAGCTTTTAAACGATTTACCAGCCGATGATAGAACTGATTTTTTAGAAGAACTATCAAAACCTGCAATACGAGATTTAATAAAACTTTTAAACCCTGAAGAATTAAAAACCACCTTAGAACTTTTGGGATACCCTGAAGATAGTGTTGGAAGGTTAATGACGCCTGATTACGTTTATATTTACCCACATAATACCATTGCAGAAGTTTTTGAAACAGTTAGAAAATTTGCAAAAAACAGCGAAACTATCGATGTAATTTATATCATCAACGAACATGGAGAACTGATAGATGATTTAAGAATTAGAGATGTTATTTTGGCTTCGCCAGATAAAATTGTTGAAGAGTTAATGGATGAACGTGTAGTTGCTTTAAATGCACTAGATGATCAAGAAACTGCTAATCAGGTATTTAAAATGAATAATCGAGTTGCATTGCCTGTTACAGACGATAATAATAAGTTATTAGGAATTGTAACTATTGATGATATACTTTGGGTTGCCAATGAAGAATTTAGCGAGGACATGCAAAAAATGGGGGGAACTGAAGCGTTAAATGAACCCTATTTAGACATACCAATTCTTAAACTTTTTAGAAAAAGAATTACATGGCTTGTAGTACTATTTGTAGGAGAATTGTTAACTGCTAGTGTAATGGGCTATTTTGAAAATGAAATTGCACGTGCCGTGATTTTAGCAACATTTATACCACTAATTATCAGTAGTGGTGGTAATAGTGGTAGCCAAGCAAGTACACTAATCATTCAGGCAATGAGTGTGGGAGAAATTACTGTTAACGATTGGTGGAGGGTTTTAAAAAGAGAATTAATTAGTGGTGTTTTATTAGGCTCTGTGCTAGGTATTATTGGCTTTGCACGTATAGCAATGTGGCAAAAAATTAATCCAAATTTATATGGTGTGCATTGGATGCCCATTGGCTTTGCTGTTGGTTTTTCATTATTAGGTATTGTACTTTGGGGAACTTTAAATGGCAGCATGTTGCCATTATTGTTAAAAAAACTTGGTGCTGATCCTGCAGTTTCTAGTGCCCCTTTTGTAGCTACTTTGGTTGATGTAACAGGATTAATTATCTATTTTTCACTAGCATACTTTTTTTTAAGTGGCACTTTGTTGTAAGCTGATAAATGTGTATTTAAAACAAAGTTTGAATACCATTAGCAGTTCTAAACTCGTGCTGCAACAGCCATTTTTTTCGCCATGCACCACCGGCATAATTACTTAAACTTTTATTGGTTCCTATAACTCTATGGCAAGGAATAATGATATTTATTTTATTTTTTCCATTACTATTTGCAGCAGCTTTTAAAGCATGTTCGTTAGCAACCTTTTTTGCTAACTCTAAAAAACTTATGGTTTTGCCATAGGTAATTTGCGAAAGTGTACTCCAAACTTGTTGGCTAAAATCATTTCCTTCTTGATGAACGGGTACAGTAAAAACTTTTCTTTTCCCTGCAAAAAACTCTATTAATTCTTCTGTACATTGGTGCAACACATCACTTACGCCAGGTTCGCCATGCTGCAATTGCTGAGTATTATCTACAAAACTCACTTCTGTAATTACGGTTTCGGTACCAGCAATTTTTAATATGCCAATTGGGCTTTCGTAATATGTATAATACAATTCTTTCAACTGTTTAATAACGTAAATTCTTAGGTATCTATTGCAAAGCAACTTGTAATTTTCAGTTTAAAGTATAAGTTTGTTGGTAAAACAATAAGTATGGAGTTTAAAATTGATGATTTACTTACTGTAACCTTTACACTTTTTGCAGTTATTGATGTAATAGGAAGCATACCGCTACTAATTTCACTAAAAGAAAAAATGGGTGGAATTAGGGCAACACAAGCAACTATTGTAAGTGGGTTGTTAATGATTTTATTTTTATATTTTGGAAAAGCATTTCTTAAAATTTTAGGCTTAGATGTTAGAAGTTTTGCTGTTGGCGGTTCCATTGTAATTTTTTTATTGGGTTTAGAAATGGTACTTGGACACGAAATTTTTAAAGGAGATAAAGGTGCTAAAAGTGGCACAGTTGTACCAATTGCATTTCCAATCATTGCAGGTAGTGGTACATTAACAACAGTGATGAGTCTTAAAGCTAATTTTAACGATTTGGTTATTGTTGTTGGCATATTAATAAACCTCGTTATTATTTACATAGGCTTAAAATCACTTTCTATCATTGAAAAAGCACTTGGCCCCGCAGGTTTGCTTGCTGTAAGAAAATTTTTTGGTGTAATACTTTTAGCTATTGCTGTAAAAATTTTTAGCACCAACATTGCAGCCTTTGGTAAGTAAAAACAAAACCTTTCTTAGAAAACTTGTTATTTTAATTTAGAGTTTCAATACATATTATTGTTGCAAATGCATCCAAAAAACATATCCATACAAGATTATAATTATCATCTTCCCGAAGAAAAGATTGCAAATTTTCCATTGGCCATTAGAGACGAAAGCAAACTTTTAGTGTATAAAAATGGAACTATCGATACCACTATTTTTAATTGTATACATCAACATATTCCAGCAAATAGTTTTGTAGTTTTTAACAATACAAAGGTTGTAGAAGCTCGGCTATTATTTAAAAATTCGAATGGTGCTACTATAGAAATTTTTTGTCTTGAACCAAGTGATACTTATAAAGACATTACTACTGCTATGCTTCAAAAAAAACAAATTCAATGGAAATGTTTAGTAGGCAAAGCAAAAAAATGGAAGGAAAATGAAATACTTATTGGACAAGCCATTGATACAAATGGCAAAACACTCACATTAACGGCTTCACAAGCAGAAAAGAAAAATGATTATTTTTTAATAGAATTTAATTGGAACGACGATAATATAAGTTTTGCAGAAGTACTGCACATTGCAGGAAACATTCCTTTACCTCCTTATTTAAAAAGAGCAGCTAAAGAAGAAGATAAGCAAACCTATCAAACAACTTATGCAAAGCATGATGGAAGTGTTGCAGCTCCAACTGCTGGCTTACATTTTACCCCAAGAGTTTTTGAAAGTTTTACATCAAAAAACATACAACATCAATTTGTAACACTACACGTTGGTGCAGGTACATTTAAACCTGTAAAAGCTAGCACCATGCAAGAGCATGATATGCATGCTGAGTTTATTGAAGTTGAGATAAAATTTATAGAAGATTTGTTGCTAAAAATACATCATCCAATTATTGTTGTTGGCACAACTAGCTTAAGAACAATTGAAAGTTTATATTGGCTTGGTGTTAAGGTTATTGAAAATAAAATAAACCCTGAAATTATAGAATTGCATCAGTGGGATGCTTATGATTTAAGGCAAGATATTTCAATTGAGCAAGCATTAAATGCTTTAGTAGATTTTGCAAAAAATAATCACCTAACCAAAATATTGGCAAAAACACAAATCATTATTGCACCAGGATATAAGTTAAAAATTGCCCATGCTATTATTACTAATTTTCATCAACCCTGCTCTACTTTAATTTTATTAATTGCAAGTATTGTTGGTGATGATTGGAGAAAAATTTATGATTATGCATTACAGCATGAATTTAGATTTTTAAGTTATGGAGATAGTAGCTTACTTTGGAAAAATGATTTTTAAAAAATGTATATATATAATGTAACCATAAAACTTCAATGGCAAATACACGATGAGTGGCTTGCCTGGATGAAGCAAACACATATTACTAACGTGCTTAACACAAAATGTTTTACTGATTATAAAATGGTTAGGCTTTTAGATATTGATGAGGATGAAGGCCCAACTTATGCTGTTCAATACTTTTGCAATTCTTTAAATGATTATGAGCATTACATAAACAACTTTGCAAATTCACTAAGGCAAGAAGGAACTGAAAAATTTGGAAATAAGTTTATTGGGTTTAGAACACTTATGCAAATTGTTTAATGCCTATAGTTTCCATTGATTTAAAACTATTTTTTTAAATTAATTGTTTGCAAAATGGCTATTAATTGGGCATTACAGCCATATTTATGGCTTAAAACTCAAGCCACACAATACTTTAGCTAAAATTACAATATATTATCTTTTATATTTCAACAGCATTAATCTGCTACAATGCTTATGCTATAAGGGTTACAAAGAAAAAAGATGTACACATTTTTTTGAAAATAATTTTGATGGTATTACAAAGCCTATATATTTGTTTTACTTTAAAATTTTAAAACATTTCTATTATGAACAAAGCTGAATTAATTGCAAAAATTGCTGAAGATGCTGGTATTACTAAAGTACAAGCTAATGCATCTATCGATTCTTTTGTAAGTGCTGTTACTAAAACTTTAAAAGGTGGTGGTAAAGTAACTTTAGTTGGATTTGGTACATTTTCAGTTACTAAAAGAGCTGCACGTACTGGTCGTAACCCACAAACTGGAGCAACTATTAAAATTAAAGCTAAAAAAGTTGCTAAGTTTAAAGCTGGTAAAGAGTTGAGTGCAAAAATCTAATTCGCCTTTCAACCTATTAAAAAAATCCTTTCTAGTATTATTGAAAGGATTTTTTTATGTTTGCACTTTAATAAAATTTAAAATAATAATTACAATGGGTAGAGGTGATAAAAAAACAGCTAAGGGCAAACGTTTCAAAGGTTCTTTTGGAAAAAGTCGTCCTCAAAAAGTAGCTGTTAAAAAAGCAGAAGTAAAAGCAAGTTAATACATTGCTTCAACAACTTATTAAAACTTTCGATTTATTATCGAAAGTTTTTTTTATTTTAAACCTTCGGAATTAATCTTTTCCTCTAGCCAAATTAATATTCCCAAGCACAACCAAAACAAGCCACCAACTTTATCAGTTTCAATTAAATCGCTTAAAAAATTTAAAACACAAATCATCACAAGCATTACACCAACCACTTTTGCTACATTTTTGTAAAACAAATTACTTGTTAAATTGTAAAGTTTTTGTGCTTTTAATAAGGCCACAATCATCATTCCAAAAAATAACAAAAAACCAATAATGCCTTGCTCAATTAGCGTTAGTAAAAAATAATTGTGTACAGTTGAATGATCATCGTTATTGCTTACCCATGTTTTAAAAAGCTGTGCTGTATATTGTTTATAATGATGATAAAAAGTATTAGTACCAAAGCCTGTAATGGGATGTTCACTTACCATATTAAAACCTGCAATCCAACGATAAAATCTTTCGGCATTACTTACATCTTTTAAAGCTATAGTAGCTTGTAAATGATCAGTTAAATTAGAATGATAAATAGTTGTATTAAATTGAGGAGCTAGTTTTAAAAAGTTATTCTTATAAATAAAAGTAAACAAAACAATAAACAACATAAAAATTGAGCTGCAAATAAGAGATTTTAGTCTATTATATTTAATAGCGTATGCAGCAATAAAGCCAACTAATACAGCTAACCACGCACCTCTTGAATATGCAAAAAACAAACCCAAAAAGTATATAATAACAACTATGTTATTCCAATTTAACCACCTTTTATTTATTGCTTCTTTGTTAAAAGGTTTTAAATAAAGCAGTATTGGCATCACCAATACTAATGTAGCACTGTAGTTTACATGATTTCTAAAAAAAGGAGATAAAGTATACTTTATTCCTTCAAAACTGAATGCTTCAAAACTATGCCTCAAAAGGCTTTGAACAATAACCAGCAACATACTTACTGCCAATAGTTTTGAAATTTTTGGAATTAAATTGGGTGTTTGTGTAAAATGTTGCAACAGCATTACAAAAGGTATAACATACCAAACTTTTGCAATAAAGAATTTTAATGATATTAATGGCTGTGTAGAAAATAAAATATTAATTAACAACCAGATTAAATGCAAAAGAACTAACAGAAATAAATTACTTTTTAATAATACTATTGGGAAAACTTTTGGTTGATATATCCACTTACATATAGCCAAAAAACTCAGCAAAATTAAAAAAGGTTCTGTTGGAAAATCTAAACTTAAGGATGGTGTTACTTGCCATTCGGTAGAAAAGGGCAAACAAATGATTAATAGAAAAAAAATATAGGTTGTGTTAATTATTGCAAATTCCAAAATTTTTTGCAGTGCTATAAATAAAAAGGGAACTAATAAGTATAATGGTTGATTCAAATAAACAGAAACAATTAAAGCAACTATGAATAATAAACTATGAACAATAGCAGCTTTATAGTTTTTTACTGCCAACATTGTATTATGGCTTTTTAAAAAATAATAATGAAATTATTATACTAAATATAAAACTTGCTACTAGTACAGATACTATTGATAAAAGTTTATTTGGCTTTTTAGCAATAGGTGCAACCAATGCTGGCTGTACAATATACAATGCATTAGGTGTTGTTTGTAAAGCTAATTTTATTTGCGACTGTAAACTTAAGTACTTAGCAAAAAGTTCATTATTGTAATTTGAATTGTTGGATATAATTTGCCCTATTGAATCGTAATTATTTTTTGAAATAGAAATTTCTTTTGTAGCAGAAATGGATGAATTTTTAATTTGATTTTTCAAAACTTCTAATTCTTTTTCACCTTGTATTTGCCATTGTTTTTTTATGTAGTCATTTGTATAACTTATAGCTTCATTACAAACTTCTGCTGCAAGCTTTGGGTCTTTCATCCATATACTTACTTTAACTTGGTTGTGCTCGTTCTTTATTGCTTGTAAATCATCTTTTAATAACTCGTTGGCCTTGTAAATATTTTCCAAGTTATTGTTTCCATTTAAATTATAATAAGCAACTAAATCAAACTTAGTGGTTAGATGATTGTAAAGTTGTGGCAATTGTAAAAAACCAATCAAAATATCTTGATCTCCATCATTACCAAAAAAAGGATATAAATGTTGAATATTACTTTGAGCAGAAAGTCGATTTTTATCGGCTAAATTTGGATTTGCAGGAACTACAATAGTTTCTGCATGATATTGTTTGGGAACAATTAATAGCAATAAAAAAGCAATGAATAAATTTGCTACTACAAATGAAATTATAAATTTTTTGTGATATAAAACTGCCCTAAAAACATCTATCAAATTAAAATGATTATCCATTTAAGCAGTTTTAATTAGTTTAAACAACTAAAAATATAACCATTGTGTTACTAAACTAGGATATACACCCAAAAGTATGATTATTACAGCAATTAGTATTAAACCTAATTTAAATCCATTATCAGAATGCTCTAACTGAGCTTCCCCATCTTTAAAATACATGGCTTGTATTACTTTAAAATAATAATACACACTAACAGCTGCAAATAAAACTGCTACAATAACCAAAGCAAATCCTGCACCAGATTTTATGGCTGATGCTAGCATAAAATATTTTGCAAAAAAACCTGCTGTTAAAGGAATGCCAGCTAAACTTAATAAGCAAATTGTAGTGGCAAAAGCAATAGTTGGATGTTGCTTTGCTAAACCATTAAAACCATCAAAAGTATAATCCTTCATTTTTACTAAAACTGCAAAAATTCCAATAGTTGCTAAGCTATAAGCAATTGCATATAATACAATACCCTCTCTTGCTAAATCATTATTACTGTATAAAGCAAACAGCATAAATCCAGCCTGTGCAATAGAACTATAAGCAAGCATTCTTTTAACACTATATTGAAAAACTGCTGTAATGTTTCCTACTAATAATGTTGCAATTATTATTAACGGAACAATGATTTTAAATGATGGTCCTAATTGCTCTTGCCTAAATGCAAACAATTTAATAAATGCAACAAAACCAGCTGCTTTTACAATTGTTGCCATAAAAGATGTAAATACAGTTGGAGCACCATCGTAAACATCAGGCGTCCAAAAATGAAAAGGTGCAGCACTTACTTTAAATGCCATTGCAATAAATAAAAACAAGAGGCCTACTGGCAATAAAATTCCTGGATTAGGAATCTGACCTGTTGTAGCTGAGGTTGTAATGTTTGGGTTTATTTCAAACGACCCACTAACACCATAAACTAAAGCAATGCCCATTAACAAAATTCCTGTAGAAAATGCTCCCATTAAAAAGTATTTCAAAGCAGCTTCGTTACTTTTTAAATTCCTCTTATCTGCCCCAGTTAAAATAAACAATGGTATAGTCATTATTTCAACCCCTAAAAATAGCATTAGTAAATTATCGTATGAGCTTAAAATAAATGTACCACACAATACAAAAAATATCAGTGCAAAATACTCTGCTACATTAACACCTACTTGTTCAATAGCTTTGCCACTTAGTAAAACATAAACAAGTGTTGAAAAAATTAAAATGCCATTTATTAGATAACTGAATGCTGAAAAAGCAAGAAAATTGGTGGTATCAAACTTTAAAGAAAACCATCCACAACTGTTGGCACAATTGGCAATTAATAAAAAAACAAGCCCTGCAATAGCTGTAAACCTTATGTTGCTTTGCTTATTTGTAACTATTCCAGCAAACATCATAACAACACCCCAAATGGCAGATAATAAAATAACATTCATAATTTTCTAAAATATTTTAAAGCTTACTGCTACTATTTTTAACTATTTACTAATTGTAACATTGGCATAGGATATATTCCAAATATTAATACTAGTAATACAATAATTGTTAAAGAAATTTTTTGTGCTGCACTAATTTCTAAGGCAACTTCTGTAGTTGTATTTAAATTACCATAAAACACTTTTTGTACCATGCCAAGTGTATATACAGCACCCAAAATAATACTTACACCAGCTATTGCAGCTATAATTTTATTGTAATTAAATAAACCTGAGAACATTAAAAATTCACCTACAAAAGCGTTTGTAAGAGGTAATGCAACGTTTGCAAAAGCCAATATAACTAATAATATTGCTAAAGTTGGAGCCTTTTGAGCAATCCCTCCTAGTTCACTTAGCTTTCTGGTTCCTAATTGTTTTTCAATTAATTCTGCAACAATCCACAAACCAATAACGTTTACACCATGACTAAACATTTGTATATAAACACCTTGTGTTGCATGTTGATTGTTAGCAAATAAAGCTGCACACATCAATCCAATATGTGCAATCGAAGAATAGGCAATTAACCTTTTAACATCATCTTGTTTAATAGCAATTAATGAGGCATATAACATTCCAATAACACTAAGAATCATAACAACATTTGCAAATTTTATACTTGCCAATGGCACTATGGGTAATAACCATTTAATTACTGCAAAAACGCCCATTTTAACCATAACACCACTTAGTATCATAGTAACTGGTGTTGGTGCCTGTTCGTAAGCATCGGGCTGCCATGTGTGTAATGGAAATATTGGCATTTTAATAGCAAATGCTATAAACATTATCCAAAATAAAACATTCTGTTGATTAGCAGATAACACAACAGTTTTAAAACTTTGCCAAGCAAAACTGTGGCTTCCTGGTGTTTGTAGATATATATAAATGATACCTAACAACATGATTAATGACCCAACAAATGTGTAAATAAAGAATTTAAATGTTACAGCAATTCGCTTTTCACCTCCCCAAATACTACAAAGAAAATAAGCTGGGATTAAAGCTAACTCCCAAAAGAAATAAAACAACAATGCATCATTTGCTAAAAACACACCCATTATTCCTGCCTGCATCAACTGCATTAATCCAAAAAATTGGTGAGCATTTTTGTAGGTTGTATTGTAAGTGGCAATAGCTATTATTGGCAATGCAATGGCATTTAATAAGCATAACATTTTACTTACTCCACCGGCTTGCAAACTAAATTTACTTCCTAAACTTGCTATCCACTCAACGCTGAAAGTTGTGTTTGCAGTACTACACAAAGCAAGTAATGCTACCGTTAAAGTACCTAATGAAGTAATTAAAGCCCAAGCTTTAGTTTGACTTTCACTTTTTAAAAAGAAACTAATTAATCCAGCAACAATGGGTATTAATATAAGTAAGAAAGATAGCATAATATTGAGTAATTCTTAATTTAAAATTTCAAGAAATTTCAAAGTTGATTTAAAAAATTTTTGATATTAATCGTGAAATTATTCCGTCATTTATCCAAATAAAAAGCATGGTAATAAATGCAAAAATCATAATTAAAATATAACTTCCAACTTGACCGCTTTGTATAAGTCGAATTTGTCTTGAACTGTACTGCACTAATTTTCCCACACCATTTACTGTACCATCAATTCCTAATTTCTCGATGATATTTTTACAAAAAGCAGCAAAATTGAGTATTGGATGTACAATTATTTTATCGTACAGCTCATCAACATACCATTTATTTTCTAACAATTTTCCAAAACCTTGTGCATCTTGTGTATCTGGAGATTTGCTAAATTTATTTACAGAAAACAAAATAGCTATTGTTGCTATGGCAACAGAAATACCCATTAACACCCATTCAGTACTATGCTCAATTGGTGGATGCTTTTCACTTGTTAAAACTGGTGCAAGAAAATGATGTAATTTATGACTTCCACCCAAAACTTCAGGTATACCAACTAAACCTCCTACAACACTTAAAATTGCCAATACTATAAGAGGGAATGTCATAGCTTTTGGACTTTCGTGTAAGTGATGTTCTTGATCGTGTGTGCCTCTAAAGTTTCCTAAAAAAGTAGTTGCATATAATCTAAACATGTAAAATGCAGTCATAGCAGCACCAACAACACCTAACACCCAATAAATTGGACTATGTGCGTAAGCTGCAGCCAAAATTTCATCTTTACTAAAAAATCCACTAAATGGAGGAATACCACTTATTGCAATACATCCTAATAAAAAAGTAAGGTGAGTAATTGGAAGTTTGGATTTCAGTCCTCCCATTTTTCTAATATCTTGTTCATGGTGCATAGCATGAATTACTGAACCAGCACCTAAGAAAAGCAATGCTTTAAAAAAGGCGTGTGTCATTACATGAAAAACAGCACCAGTATAAGCACCAACTCCTAATCCTAAAAACATGTAACCTAATTGACTAACAGTTGAGTAAGCCAATACTTTTTTAATATCGTTTTGTTTGATAGCAATGGTAGCACTAAACAAAGCTGTGGCTAAACCAACAATGGCAATTAAATGCTGAGCCACTTCGCTTAAACTAAATAATACATTGCTACGAGCAACCATATAAATACCTGCTGTAACCATGGTAGCTGCATGTATTAAAGCACTCACTGGAGTTGGGCCAGCCATTGCATCGGGCAACCAAGTATACAAAGGAAGCTGAGCAGATTTACCCATAGCTCCTACAAATAACAAAATGCAAATTGTAGTTATATCCGTAGTTGTAAAAGAAATAGATTTAGAGTTGATGATACTAAATAGCTCATCATATTGCACTGTACCAAATTTTTGTATAATATAAAAAACAGCCAACAAAAAACCTAGGTCACCAATACGGTTCATTACAAATGCTTTTTTTGCAGCATAGTTGTAGTTATTATTTTTAAACCAAAATCCAATTAATAAATAAGAACATAATCCAACACCTTCCCAACCAATAAACATAATTACAAAGTTTGCCCCTAGTACTAAGAGCAACATTGAAAAAACGAACAGATTTAAATAGGCAAAGAAACGTGCAAAATGATCGTTAGTTTCTTCGTGCATGTAAGAACTTGAATATACATGTATAAGAAAACCAATGCCAGTAATTATTAATAGAAATAAAGAAGATAAGGCATCTACTTTAAAAGCAAAATCAATTTGTAAACTTCCAACCTTGATAAAAGTAAATAAAGGCTCTACATTTAAAGCTCCTTTTGATGTAACTTGAAGGAATAAATATAAACTAATACAAAATGATAGTAAAATAACACCACTACCAATAATTGTTGTTTGAGCTTTTGACAATGATTTTCTTCCCAAACCATTGATTAAAAAACCAATGAAAGGTAAAACTGGAATTAAGTAAACAAGTTTATTCATTATATGAGAATTATGAACTAAGAATTATGAATTATGAATTTTCTTTATTCATAATTCATCACTCATCATTAGTTTTTAAGTCTGTTTAAAAAGTTAATATCAACACTGTGAATATTTCTATACAGCATTACAATTATTGCTAATCCAACACTTACTTCTGCTGCAGCAACTACCATGATAAAAAAAACAAAAACCTGAGCTTCTGCACCAACTGATGTTGCTGCATTTGCAGCTAATGCTTTTGCATGATGCATTTTACTAAAAGCAACTAGCAATAAATTTACTGCATTAAGCATTAACTCAATACACATAAAAACGATTATAGCATTTCTACGTACTAAAACCCCAATAATGCCAATGGTAAACAATGCAAATGACAGAAAAATATAATATTGAATGGGCATAATTAATTTTATTATTTAATTTTTTATCGCTTAAAATCTATTTTTTACCAATTACTACAGCACCAACCATAGCACTTAAAAATAAAACACTGCTAATTTCAAAAGGCAATACATAATCGCTATATAGTACTTTACCTAATGTTTTTACCATCCCAATGTTGCCAGAATTTAACAAAGCTTGCTGACCCTCAAGTTCTTTAGCTTGTGGTAGTAATATTAAAATCATTACAATAAACAAGCAACCACCACCACTAACACCTGCAATTTTAACCCAAATATTTTTCTGTGGTTCTGTTTCCTTTCCTAAGTTCATTAACATGATAACGAAGAGAAAAAGTACCATTATTGCCCCAGCGTAAACAATAATATTTACAATAGCTAGGAATTGAGCATTAAGCATTATATAATGTGCACTTATTGCAAAAAATACAACTATCAGCCATAATACGCTATGTACAGGATTTTTACTTATTAGTACCATTATGGCAGCACCAATTGTAATTGCACTAAGTAAATAAAAAATAATATTTGCTAAATCCATCTTTCAGTTTAAATTTTCTAATTTATAATGTTCCTATTCCTTTTGCTTTTGCAAATTCTTCTGGTTGAGTTTTAGGATTTGGGATAAGTAAGTTATCTTTTCCATAAATAAATCCAGTTCTTGTATAATTACTTGGGGCAAAAGTTTCACTTAAATAAATAGCATCTTTTGGACAAGCCTCTTCACATAAACCACAGAATATGCAACGTAGCATATTAATTTCGTACTTTGCTGCATACTTTTCTTCTCTGTATAAATGTTCTTCCCCAGGTAATCTTTCAGCTGCTTCCATTGTAATGGCTTCAGCAGGACAAGCTACTGCACATAAGCCACATGCAGTACATTTTTCTCTACCTTCTTCATCTCTATTTAAAACATGTAACCCACGAAAAACACTACTAAATTCTCTCTTTTTTTCAGGGTAGCTGATAGTTGGTTTTTTCTTAAAAATATGACTAAAGGTGATTATCATACCTTTAATAATATTCCATAAGTAAATACGCTCTAGCAAAGTCATCGGACTTCTATCTACTGCTTTTGCTCTTTGTGTTAATGCTTGCATATTTTAAGGTTTGCAAATATATTTTTAAGGTTTAAAGAACCTAATTTGAATAATTTATAATTAAAATGGCCAACCATGAGTTTTGTATAAAACCCAAGCACCAGTTAGTATCATATTTAATAAAGCCAATGGAACTAATTTTTTCCATCCAAGATTCATTAACTGATCGTATCTAAATCTTGGTATTGTCCAACGAATCCACATAAATATGAAAATGAAAATTGTAATTTTTAATAACAAGGTTCCAACTTGGCAAAGTGTAGCCCAATTACCCCAAGCTGCATACAATGCATTATCATCTACAAAAGGCACATCACTTCCCCCAAAATACATAGTAGCCATTAAGGCACTACTCATAATCATGTTTATATACTCTGCAAATAAGTAGAAACCTAATTTCATTGATGAGTATTCTTGGTGATAACCAAAGTTTAGCTCATTTTCAGCTTCAGGCAAGTCAAAAGGAGTTCTATTACATTCTGCTAAAGCACAAATAAAGAATATTAAAAAACCTAATGGTTGATAAAAGACATTCCACCAACCTTGTTGTTGCTGACTTAAAATTTCACTTAATTGCAATGAACCAGTTACAAATAGTAATGAAATTAAACTTAAACCCATTGGAAGTTCGTAGCTTATTGCTTGGCTAGCACCACGTAATGCTGCCATTAATGAAAACTTGTTATTACTTGCCCAACCACCAATCATTATGCCATAAACTCCCATACTAACCACTGCAAAAGTGTACAAAATGGCAATGTTTAAATCGGCAATTTGAAGGTTTACTTTTCTATCTAATCCTATGAAACCTAAATCAATAGTTCCGCCCCAAGGGATAACAGCACAAGTCATTAAAGCAGCAACCATAGCTAATCCTGGGCCAAGTATAAACAGCCATTTACTTGCATGAGTAGGTATAATTTCTTCTTTAGTGAACATTTTTACGCCATCGGCTAGTGGTTGCAAAATTCCAAAAGGGCCTGCACGATTAGGGCCTGGGCGATCTTGTAAAATGGCTGCCACTTTACGTTCTCCAAAAGTGGTATATAAAGCAATACCCAAAGTAGTTAAAATAATAACTACAATAAGTATTAATTTTTCTAGTGCAAAAAACCAGTCTAATTCTAAAAGAGTCATATCTCTAATTCAAAGTGTGAAAAGGCTATTTAATTAAAATCTGTTGAGTGTGCCGGTCTATCCAAACTACTCAATTCTATAT
>JBMLOR010000251.1:0-12015 GCA_049242865.1 Chitinophagaceae bacterium
GTTTAGATTTTGGTGCAACTATGCAACTAAAGAAAACAAAAAAATGGACAAAAGAGTTGGTGTTTAGTTTGTATAATGTATATGGTAGAGAGAATGCATTTACGATTAATTTTAGAGATAATAAAGACAATCCAAATCTTACGGAAATAGTTCAAACAAGCTTGTTCCGTTGGGTTCCATCAATATCTTACAACTTCAAATTTTAATTTATAAAATAATAATCATGAAAAAAATAACATCAATTTTATGTATAGTCATATTAATAATGTCGCTCACTAGTTGCGAAAAAGTAATAGACTTGGATTTAGAAACAGCAACACCTGTTGTAGTTGTTGATGGGCAGGTAACTAATAGTTTAACTATTGGGAGTGTTGTAAAATTATCAACTACTAGCAAGGTAACAGCGAACAATACTAGTTTGCCTTTATCAGGTGCTACCGTTACCATACAAGAAGATAATGGAATAGTTTATACTTTGCCTGAGATAATTAGAGGAAGTGGTGTGTATAGCAACCCAAGTTTAGTAGGTGTTACGGGCAAAACATATTTTCTTAAAGTTGAAGCAAATGGTAAAATAGTAACTGCTAATTCCACTATGCCGGTAATGGTTAATTTTGATTCTTTAGTAGTAGAAAGTTTTCCAAATTTTGGTAAAACAGTAAAAGTTGTAACCCCATATTATAACGATCCTAGAGGCTTAGGCAATAATTATAATTTTACTTTGTTTAAAAATGGAAAATTGATAAAAGATGCATTTGTGTATGACGATTTGTTTATTGATGGAAAAAAAATCACTTTTCCATTGTTGTACACTAGAGAAGAAGATGAATTTAAAAAAGGAGATAATATTGAGGTGGTTATGAATTGTATTGATTATGCCAATTACAAATATTGGTTCAGTTTTTCACAGTCATCCTCAGGCAGTCCACAAGCAGTTCCTGATAATCCATTAAGCAATATAAAAGGAGAAGCTATTGGCATATTTGGTGCAGTTACTTATCAAAAAAGAAATGTAGTAATACCATAGAAAACAGGAGCCTACCATTTAACTAAAATATTTTAGTAGTTAGGTGCAAAAAATTATTTTGCACCTAATTTTTAATTTAATCAATAAGAATATGAGCAATACATTAATCAGTTTTTTTTCGAAATATGTTGATTTAACAAAAGAGGAAGAGTTGGCCTTGCTTAGTTTAAATATTATTAAACTTTGCCCTAAAGGAACCGTGTTGCTTAAAGAAGGCGAGCTTACCAACAAAGGATTTTTAGTATTAAAAGGCTGCATTAGAGTTTATTTTAATGTTGATGGGGAAGAAAAAACTACAGAAATTTATACTGAAATGGAAGGGATTTGCCCTGAATGTTCGCACACTAATATGCCTTCGAAGTATTATATTGATTGTTTAGAAGATTCTATCATATCTGTTGGTGATTCAAAAACAGGAGAAGAGATGTTGCAAAAATTCCCAAAATTTGAAACAGTTTGCCGATTAGCCGCTGAAGAACAATTATTGAAAATGCAATTTTCTTTGAATAACTTAAAAATAAATTCACCCGAAAAAAGATACAGGTTATTACAGGAATCAAGGCCAGATTTATTGCAAAGATTGCCCCAACAAATTATTGCAAGTTATTTAGGAATTACACCACAATCGCTAAGTAGAATTAGGTCTCGACTAAAAAACAAAAAAGGAAAATTAATAGCAGTTTAGATGCTTATTAACCTAAGTTAAGTTTCTCGAATATTCACTTTAATAGTTTTGCTGAATTATTTTAAAAATCATTATTTAAAATGTTATTCCAAATTAATAAATTGAATATTAAAAGAGCACAGAACAAGGAATTTGTAGATGTATTTGTAAATACAAAACTTAAGCTAGCTAGCTTATGGACTAGTTTCATGTTTTTATACATTTACGTAGATTATTTTCATTTATACATGCCTAGTACTTTAACAGATATTCTTAAAGGAAAAGTTTTTGTATTTGATATAACGCAAGCATTTCTTTTGATAGCCATGATTATGGTTGCAATACCTGTATTAATGATTTTTCTTTCAGTTGCATTATCAGCAAAAGCTAATAGATTAGTAAATATTATTGTTGCTATACTTCTTATTCCTTACATGTTGTTTAATTTAGTTGGCGAAGCTTGGGTGCACATGGTATTTGCTGCAATTGTAGAAGTTTTACTGCTTTGTTTTATTATTTATTATGCATGGAATTGGCCTCTGACAAAAAAGGAGGAAACTTTTTCATAGTAAAAGTATTAAACCTTTACAATCATCTGATAGTAACTCAACTAATATTAAAAGATAGTTGGGCAATTGTTTAAATTACAGCCTAAGACTGCAACATTATTTATCTGATAATCATACTTTTTTCTTGAGTTGTATGAGCACTAAAAATGCCAAGTGCTCCATTGCTTAGGTTGTTAGGTGGATTGGTTGGGGTAGCTCCACCTCCTAAACCTCCTCCAACTAATTCTTGCAAAGTATAAAAATAAGCGTACACATTTTCATCAATACACCTCATTTCTACTTTAACTAAATCTCCCACTTTTATTTTTACGTCAGCATCTCTTGTTCTTATTGGGCGTTGGTTTACCAAGCCATTATTGGTGTTATCGTTCCATACTATATATGTTTTGTCTTGTACACCATTTATCCATTGAATAAATCTATAGCCATTGCCAAATACTTGAGCATCGGTATATACAGGTATTACATTGTATTGAATTTCATCTCTGAATTTTAGGCTTATGCTTCTTAAGCTATCTAACACCACAACATTTGGCATTTTGCTTTGGGCAGTATAAGTAGTATTGTTGGTAGCAACACTTAAGTTATAAGTTGTGCCCGGCGTACCAATTATTTTATTGGTTTTGTAAATGCCATTTGCTGTATGAGTAAGTGTATCTCTTACTCCATTGTTGGTGGTGATTATAACTAAAGCATTTGTTACCTGTGGAAAAACATTGCTTTGTGTATAAGGCACTGAGTTGGTAACTTTTACATAGTAAGGTGGTGGTGTATTGGTGATGTTTCCTTCAATAACAATGGTATTGTTGTTACCATCGGTTTTTACTTCAATTACTTTTTCACAACTAGTCAGTGCTAGTGTTGCTAAAAGGATGTATAGGTAATTTTTCATTTTATAATGTTTTAATAAATTCAAGTTTGTTTAATTAAATCTAAAATTATAGCTAATGCTTGGCACCCATCTAAACAAGGCTGTTTGAAGAGCTTGGGTTTTTGATTTGTCGTTAGGGTCGTCTCTAAATGTTATAGTAAATGGATTTTGTTGGCCATATATATTATAAACTCCAAACGATAAATCGCTGCTCCATTTTTTACGTTGTTTAAATTGTACAGTTGCACTAAGGTCGAGTCTGTGGTTTGATGGCATTCTGTTGGCATTTCTGTTGGCATATTGAAAAACGGTTTGTCCTCCAATTTCGTATTTTCCTGTAGGGTATGTAACGGCGTTGCCTGTGTTAAATACAAAAAGACCAGATAGCGTCCATTTTTCGTTGATTTGATAAGTTGCAACAATTGATAAATCGTGTGTTCTATCTAGCCTAGCATTGTACCAATTTCCATTGTTTATGCCATCAATTTTACGTTCTGTTTTGCTAAGGGTGTAACTTATCCAACCATTTAGTTTTCCTGTTTTCTTTTTAAATATTATTTCAACTCCATACGCCCTACCAACACCAAAAAGAAGTTGACTTTCAAGGTCTATAGAAGAGCGTAAATCTGCACCATCTTTATAATCCACTTGATTTTGCATATTTTTATAGTAGCCTTCAATATTTAGTTCATAATTGTTGTTATTGAAATTTTTACTGTAGCCTACACTAATTTGGTCGGCAATTTCAGGCTTTATATTATAGCTGTTTCCAATCCATTGGTCACTTGGGTTGCCTGCTGTACTGTTGCTTAACAAGTGGAGGTGCTGCACGTTTCTGGCGTAGCCAAATTTTATACTACTCATTTCATTAATTCTGTAGTTGGCAGTTAATCTTGGTTCAAGGTTCCAATAAGTTTTGCCCATTTTTCCTTTAGCAAGCACAACGCTATCGTAGAGTTTGCCTTTGTCGTACAGTTTATAAGTATCGCCTCCTAAAATGGTAAAAGCACCTGCTCTAACACCATAATCGATAGTTAATTTATCGTTTGCTTTAAAGTTGTTGTTGATGTAGATGGCATTTTCTAAAGACTCTCTACCACGCTTAGGAAATGAGTTGTTTACAGTACCTGTGAATGTATTTGGTGTAATGGTATGGTGAATGGCTTGAAACCCAAAGCGTATTGCATTTTTAGGGTTGGCATACCAAGTGTAATCTTGCTTTAAATTCCAATCTCTAATATTTGAACGAATATTAAAATCGGTTTCGCCCGATTTAATTTTTATGCCAAAGTCGTAATTGCTATGTATGAATGATGTGTTTAAAAATAATTTAGAATTGATGATGGTATTTAGTCGTAATGTGGCAGTTTGATTGCCCCAGTCTATCCCAAAATTACCTCCAAACGATAATAAATCTTTCCCAAAGTAACCGCTAATGAACAATCTGTTTTTTTTGTTGATTTGATAATTAGCTTTAGCATTAAGGTCGTAGAAATACAACTCATTATCTTTAAAATTTGGAGATGCTTTAAGGAAAACATCAGCATAAGTTCTACGTCCAGAAACAATAAAAGAAGATTTATCTTTTTGAATTGGACCTTCTACGCTTAATCTACTACTGATAAGTCCAATTCCTCCATTTACATTAAAATTTTTGTTATTGCCTTCTTTCATTTTAACATCCAATACACTAGCCAATCTTCCTCCATATTGTGTTGGAGCATTTCCTTTTATAAGTGTAGCATCTTTAATGGCATCGCTATTAAACGTGCTAAAAAAACCAAGCAAGTGAGAGGCATTGTATACAGGAGCTTCGTCGAGTAGAATTAAGTTTTGATCTGTGGTGCCACCACGAACACTAAAACCTGCATTACCTTCGCCAGCACTTTTCACACCAGGTAATAATTGAATGGTTTTTAACACATCTTTTTCGCCAAATAAAATAGGAAGCTTAGCAATATCTTTCATATTAAGGGTTTCAGTACCCATTACAGCTTTAGTAAGATTATCGTTTTTCTTTTTTGTAGAAATTACAACTTCTTGAAGAACAGTTTTATTATCTAAAAAAATATTGATAGTAATATTGTTATCTAGGTTAATTGTAGTATCACTCTCGTTGTAGCTTACAAAACTAGCTTTAAGGCTGTACGAATCTTTAGGTAAAGTGATGGAATAAAATCCGTATTCATTACTTTTTAGATTGTATTGCTTGGTACTTGTTACTTTTATAGTTGCACCAATTAAGCTTTCGCCTGTAGCTTTATCTTTTACTGTACCACTAATCGTGAATTTTTGTTGTGCAACACTGAAGTGAAAGCTTGATAATAAAGTTAAAACAATACTTATTGGTTTAATAAAACTTCTTTGCTTTTTTATTTTTAACATGATTAATAAAGTGATGATTTTGTTTATATTAGTTTAGATTTTTTATATCATACTAACTAATTTCCTAAACAAATTAGATGGCAGTTGGTTCATTTTTAATGTAAAAAACATAAAAAAACCTAGTATTTCTACTAGGCTTATATTGTTTGTTAAAAACTCATTATTCTTTTGAAGGTGCTTGAGCTTCCATTGCAGCTTTTCTCATTTCCTCCATTTGGCGTTTACGAATCGCTTGCCATTTTGTAAATTTTTCTTCGCCTAATAGCTCTTTAAGTTTTGCATCTCTTGCATCATCAATTTCTTTGTTTTTTGCTCTTTTAGCTTCTCTATCAAGAGATTCATCTCTTCTTACTTCGCCACCTTTAGCTTGAGCTTCTTTTAAAACTTCTCTTACTTTTATTATTTGATCATCTGTAAGTTCAAGTTCTTTAAAGCTTGCAACAAGATTAGCTTCGTTTTTAATTCTACGTTGCTCCATTTGTTCTTTAGTTGGAGGAGTGCCACCCATTGGTGGTTGTGCTTTTAAAGTTGAGAAACTTACTAATGCTATGGCAGCAATAATTATTTTTTTCATTTTTTTTTAATTTAGAGGATAAATGTATGAATTACTATTTATTGTTTTATAATTTTTTGATTAACAGTTTTACCATCTATGTTGCAACCAATATTATAAACTCCAAATGGTAATTTTTGCAGGTCGATTAAAATAGATTGTTTACCTTTTTCGATTGTGATTTTTTGAGAAAGAACAGTTTTTCCATAAACATCAAAAATTCTTAGGTAGGTGTCATTTTTTTGATTTGCTTTAATACTAACATTTACATAATTCTTCAATGGATTTGGGTAAACTTGTAATGTAAAATCACTTGAAGCATTATTTAAAGAAATAACTTTTGAATATTCAAACTTACCTGACTGATAAATGGTTTTTAATCTATAGAAATTCACCCCATCTTTAAAATCATAGTCTGTGATAGAATATTTTTTGCTATTTGAGTTGATGATAGATTGCATTGTATTATAGTTTACCCCATCGTAACTTTTTTCAATTACATAAATTAAAATATTTTGTTCGTTAGCTACTTCAAAATTTATTAAAGCATTATTGCTCACAATTAAACCCGTAAAGCTTTTTAGTTGAATTGGTAAAACTGTATTTTTAGTGTACCATATTGGCGAACTCATGGTTCGTGCAGTGCCTGTGCTTGTAGCAATGGTTGCATCAATATAATAGTAGGCATTGCTACCATTTTGCAATGAAAAATCAGTGAAGTTTAATGTATTAGTAGTACTTCGTGCAATTTCAACAGGTAAAACATTTGAACCTGCAATTCCATGCATTAACCTTAAAGTTACTGCTCCTGTAGGATTTGTTGGGTCAACTATATAAGCAGCAATATTAGGTGCCAAAGTTCCGGTATTATCGCTCCCCATTGGGTTGTTATTTAAACTAAAGTACAGCTTTGTGTCACAATCTTCAGATGCATAAAAACTATTGTTTTGCATGGCCGTATAAAAGTTGCTAATTGATAAACTTGGCATCACCAAAACCGTTCTATTATTATTGGCTCTTCCAAAGTTGGTGTTGTGAGAATCATGGTCCATTGTTGGGCCAATATGATAACCTTTTGCTAAAATTCTTGTGTAATAATCAATATATCCAAATGAAGTTGGAGGGTCGCTATAAGTTGTATTGGTTGAAAAAGCTACACCACTTGCAACAGCACAACCTGCAATGGCACTATCAGCATTGCTATCATACGGTTCGTTTAGCAAGTTTTGGTAGTCTTCAAAATTTGGATGTGCAAGCGTTGTAAAAGATTTGTTGTTTAATGAATTGATATATCTGAACAAGCCAATATTTCCTGTAACTTCAGGTTTGCCCAAATAATTGCTTTTTCCTACAAAAACATTATAGTTTCCATTTTCCCAGCCTACTAATCCTGGAGTTCCATAAGCCAATACATGTCCACCATTACTAATTACGCCCCACTCCATTCCATATAATGCTAAGAAATTACTAGTTGTGGCTGCAGTTGCTTGTGCTAAACCATTAGCATAGTTTGGCAAGTTCATGCCTGCTGTTTGATGGTTATGGTCTGATATGCCTAGAAAGTCCATGCACAAACTATTTTTTGCATAGTTGTAGTTATCTGTTGGAATTAAATTAGAATTGTCTTGATTTCCGTCGCTATAAGTACTATGAGCATGTAAATTGCCATAGTAAAAGTTTTGTGTTGGCAAACTAGTTGTTGTTACACTAGCTTGTAAAGGCGTAGGTGTTAAATATTTAGTACCACCGTTACAGGTACTATTTTTTGCAACACAGTAATAATAATAATTTGTGGATGGTGTTAGGTTAGCGTCTAAAAATCCAGTTCTTGTACTATTACTTATTATTGTTGCTGAACCTAAAGTTGAACCAATGCTGTAATCGACATTATTGATGGGTAAGTCAATTAAAGTGCTTGCTGTACTTCTTAATATCAAATATCCATCGGCAGATGAACTTGGTGTAAAATATCCTGTAACTAGGTTATTGGTTGCTTGCAAATTTAATTGTGTAGCTTGATTGGTAGGTGTAACACATGTAGGCAACGACACAGTAGTAGCATTGCCAGTTAGTGCATTAGCAGTGGCGTATACTGGGCCACCATTACAATTTTGACTATTTACTGCAAAAACATAAAAATAATATGTGGTACCATTAGCTAAGTTATTTGCAGTAAAAGTATTATTCGTTGTGCGGGTAACAACACTTCCATTTCCAATTAATTGGCCACCATTATAATTTGAACCTGAATTTAATGTTCCTGTAAAAGTGGATGCTGTGCTTCTGATTATTAAATATTCATCAGCATTAATGCTTGTGCTTTTAGTAAATGTACCTGTAATGCTTGAAGTGGTAATGTTTGAAAAAACTAAATTAGTTGCTTGAGGCGAAGGGGCTGTACACGCAACAGGGCCACTTAGTGTAGTTGCCCAATTTGTAAGTGGATTTGTGGTTAAATACAAAGGCCCACCAGTACAAGCATTATTCACCGAAAAAATAAAGAAATAATAACTTTTGCTTGCAGTTAAATTAGTAACATTAATCATGTTGCTATTAGTAATAGCTATAACAGTTCCATCTCCTACATTATCATTTACTGCATAGTTTGTTCCATTTACAGGATTGCTTGTTAATCCTGCATTTAAGCTCATAATTACTAAGTAGTTTTGTGGGGTTGGTGAAGCTTGTGTGAAATTTAATTGCATAGCAACATTTGTTATATTGCTTATGCTTAATGATGTTGGTTGTGCTGTTGGAGCAACACAAGGTAATGTACTTAATCCTGTAACCCTTATGTTATCAATACTAAATCTTGGTCTTCCACCACTTGTGCCACCAGAGCCATTGTGATAATAAAAACGTAAACGTGCATTGGCATTGTTGTTAAAGGAAGATGGTAAAGTAATATTACTAACTGTTCCATTGGTTAAAACATTATTTGTAAAATTGGTAACTTGAGCTGCAATTAACTCAGTAAAATTAGATCCATCTACAGTTGCATAAACTTTAAAACTGGCATTTCTATTTCCTGTGCCATTATTTAGTGTTGCCCAATCAAAACTTAAAGTGCCTGCATTTACGCCAGCAAAATTTAAGTACAAGTCCATACTTATAGATGATGTATTGTCTGATGTTCCGGTAGATAAAAATATTAGATTGCCTGTGCCTTTATAAATGCCTCCACTATATCCTTGACTGCCTGAAGGGGGAGTTTGAAATGTATAAGAGGCTGTTGTAATTCTAGTAGCACTAGGAATAAAACCTGAGGTGTTTACATCATTTCCTCTAAAAGCACTAGCCCCAATACCACTTGTAAAAGTTCCATCTGCCGCTGGCGACACTCTAAATGTCCAGTTGGCAATATCATTAAAATTTTCGGTATACGTAAAATTGGGTTGCGAAGCAATGTTTACAGGAGTTTGTGCTTTAGCATTAAATAACAAAATCACTGCGATTACATTAATAAAGAATTTTCTCATTTATCTAAATTCAATTTACAAAAGTCGGAATAATTTTCTATTAAAAACTTAAATTGTGTATAAGCAACAATAACTAGTTTAGAATTTTATATTTGCCTATGCAAAAGTTTAAGATAGGATTGTGTAGTTATGGCATGAGTGGAAGCATTTTTCATGCCCCATTTATACATTTGCATGAAGGTTTTGATTTAGTTGGAGCATGTGAAAGAAGTAATAAAAAAATTCAACAAAAATATAACTGCACTAAAAGTTATAGTTCTATCGAAGATTTGTTAAGTAGCGATGCTGATGTAATAGTTGTAAATACTCCCAATCAATTGCATTATGAGCATACTAAGTTAGCTTTGTTAGCAGAAAAGCATGTCATTGTTGAAAAACCCTTTACCGTAACTTCTAAAGAAGCTGAAGCATTAAAATATTTATCCAATCAACAGCAAAAAGAAATATTTATTTTTCACAATAGAAGATGGGATAGTGATTTTAAAACTATTTTTAATGTACTGCAAAGTAATTTATTAGGTGAAATAATTGATGTTGAAATAAATTTTGAACGCTTTAAAAAAGAACTTAATACAAAAATTTTTAAAGAAAATGGAAATTTGGGTAGTGGACTTTTATACGACCTGGGTCCACATTTAATAGATCAAGCTTTGTGCTTATTTGGATATCCAACATCATTATTTGCTACTTTAAAAGTGCAACGAAAAAACTCAATTGTAGACGATTTTTTTCGAATAATATTATTTTATAATACAGGCTTGCAAGTAGTTTTAAAGTCGAGTTTATTAGCTAAGGCAGCAGGAGATGGTTATATTATTCATGGTACCAATGGCAGTTTTAGAAAGCCTAGGGGAGATGTACAAGAACAATTGCTACAAACTAATAAAAAACCAAATTTCACAAACTGGGCAACAGAAAACAAATCTACCTTTGGCACTATCTTTTACGAAAAAAACGGAAAGTCGTTTGCCAAAAAAGTAAAAAGTGAGTATGGCAATTATTACGATTTTTACGACGATGTTTTTAACGTACTATCACATAAAAAACAGCCATTTGTAACGGTTGACGATGGTATAAATACCCTTAAAATAATAGAGGCTGCTATTAAAAGTAATCAAACAAAATCGGTCATCAATTTAATTTAAAACATCATGATTAATTTAGAGGTATATAAAAAGCTAAATTATTTAACTAACCCTAAAAATGAAAAAGTACAATTAGTTGCTGTTTCAAAAATTCAACCAATTGAATCTATACAAGCATTGTATAATGAAGGGCATAGGCATTTTGGTGAAAACTATGTTCAAGAATTGCTCAGTAAAAAAGAAGTTTTGCCTAATGATATTTGTTGGCACTTTATTGGTCATTTGCAAACTAATAAAGTAAAATACATTGCTCCGTTTGTTTATTTAATTCATGGTGTTGATAGCTTTAAACTTTTGAAAGAAATTAATAAAGAGGCCCAAAAAAATAATCGATTAATTAATTGTTTACTACAAATTCATATTGCTACAGAGGATACAAAATTTGGTTTTAGTTTCGATGAAGTGCAACAATTATTAAGCAATAAAGCATTTAGTGAATTAGAGCATATTTGTGTTCAAGGAGTTATGGGCATGGCTAGTTTTATTGATGATAAGCAACAAGTTGAACAAGAGTTTAACAATCTTTACCAAGTGTATACTTTTTTACAACAACATACTTCATTTAACTGCAAACCTACTATTGCCTCGTTTGGAATGAGTGGTGATTATGATTTAGCTGTTAGTTGTAATAGTAATATGATAAGAGTAGGTAGTATGTTGTTTGGGGAAAGAATAAAAAAATAAAATTTAGGTACTAAAATGAAGTTAAAACTATTAGCATTTGCAAGTTTGGTGTATTCTTTTTTATTGGCACAATCACCCAATAAACAATCAATACTCCAGCATACAACAAAAATTTTAGATGAAATATATCAAGCAAATTATACAAAACATCATATTCCTGGTGCAGCTTATGGTATTGTTGTGGATGGAAACTTGATGCATGCTAACTATTATGGTTTTGCAAATATTGAAAATAAAATACCCGTAAACAGTGAAACAGTTTTTAGGATTGCTAGCATGACAAAAAGCTTCACTGCAATGGCAATTTTGCAATTGAGAGACGCTGGTAAGTTAAGTTTAGACCAACCAGCATATACATATTATCCATTGTTAAAAAATATTAAGTATCCCACAGCCGATGCTCCACATATTACTGTTAGAGATTTGCTTACACACAGTGCTGGGTTTCCTGAAGATAATCCTTGGGGCGATAGGCAACTCGCTAAAAATGATCAGCAATTAGTTGAGTTATTGCAGCAGCAGTTAAGTTTTTCTACTACACCACAAACAAGTTATGAATACAGTAACTTGGGATTTGCAATTTTAGGAAAAATAATTTCAAACGTAAGTGGAACACCCTATCAAGCATATATACAACA
>JBMLOR010000252.1:0-2348 GCA_049242865.1 Chitinophagaceae bacterium
ATGTGCACATACCAAATGGTAAAACCTTGTTGTTTTGTAACGATCCTTTTGAAGCATATTTAAAAATTGTGGATACTTATAAGCCTTTTGTGGCAAGTACTACAGCCATTAGTGCAAAAGCAACAATAGGTATAAATACTATTGTAATGCCCAATGTATTTATTGGTGATGATGTTGTAATTGGAGACGATTGTGTTATACACCCTAATGTAACCATACATAGTGGAACTTTTATTGGTAACAATGTTGTAATACAAAGTAGCACTGTAATTGGTAGTGATGCTTTTTATTACAACACTAAAAAAAACAGAGAAGTTTGGTTTAAAAGAATGAAGAGTTGTGGCAATGTAATTATTGAAGATAACGTAGAAATTGGAAGTGGTTGTACCATAGATAGAGGTGTTACAGATAGTACCATAATTGGTAAAGGAACTATAATGGATAACCAAGTACATATTGGCCACGATGTTACTGTAGGTAAAAATTGTTTATTTGCTGCACAAGTAGGTATTGCAGGAGCTACAGTAATTGAAGATGGTGTAACACTTTGGGGGCAAGTAGGCGTAAATAAAACTATTACAATTGGTAGTGGTGCAGTGGTTATGGGACAAAGTGGTGTTGTTGGAAACATTGATGGAAACAAAGTTTACTGGGGCACACCAGCCATAAATTTTGGCGACAAAAAACGTGAAAGTGTTTGGATTAAAAGAATTCCAGAATTATGGAATAAGATTATGGGGTAGTCGCTATATAAATCAATAAAAGCAACTATGGTTTTTTATTAGTTGCTTTTTTAATTGTTGTTTTAAGCATGATTAAATAAGGAATCTTAAAGAATAAATGTTTTTGAATTATGCTTACCATTACATTCTAACCTTAATATATACATACCTTTAGAATACTCACTTAGGTTAATTGGTATTTGTACACTGCCTTTATTTAAGTTATACTCATTTTGCCAAATTTTAACACCAATACTATTGTACAAAGAAATTTTGGTTTTCCCTTCTGTTTGGTTATAAAAACTTAATTGAATATTTTTTGAATTACTTGTTTGCAAAATAGATATATCAATCGGCAAACTACGTTCAGTTTTGACAATTTGACTATACCATTTAGAATTGTTGTTATTTATTGTTTTTATTCTATAATATGCTCTAGAGTTGTTTATGTTGTAATCTGTAAAACTATAAAATTCTATATTTTCGTTAGTGGGAGTAATTGATCCAATATTTGTAAAATTTATTCCATTTTCACTTTTTTCGATTAGATAATGTTTGATACTAGTGTTTTGATTACTAGTAAAATTTAAAATGTTTTTTTGCGAGGTAGATTGTATATAAAAATTTGTAATACCAAGATTTACCAAACTGCCACGTAAGCAAAAAGGGTCTTGACCTGGCTGTGCAGCACCACTTCTACTCACATATTCAACAGTACAATTGCTATAGGGTAATCTAAACGTCCATATTGTAAATCTTGTGCAACCAGATGGGCAATCACCACATGCATTTACAAAATCTACCTCAATAAAACTGGGTCTTATTCTAAAATTTATCCTATTACCATCGCCAAAGAATTGAGCAGTTGAATAAGAAGAACCATTATTTAATGTAATAGAAGGAAGTATTAATTTTAGCTTGTTTCTAATAGCTGTTGAATTAAGATTAATAGCTCCTTTAATATCGAAAACAGAATTATTATTAAGCAAGTCGCCCCTATAATCAACTTGTAAATTAAATCTATTAACTAAATTGTTTATATCAGCATTATTAGTTGCACTATAATTTCCTGTTTTCCATTGGCTCACCCAAGTTGTACTATTATGGGCAATAAAACTTATGTTTTTTGAGTAGTATTCATTACTAGCTACACCCCAAGCCCAGTCAATTAATGTTTTATGAAAATGTGTACTATCAGGTTCAAAGCCATAAATCTTTTGAAAATCGGCAAACTGGAATATATTTCTAATAGTATCTCTCATTGGGCTCCAATCCATATTATGTAAACGAATTAAAGCATTTAAAATAGTATCATAGGTTGCTTGATGTAAATGAATGCTATCTTTAAAATTACTATTTGTTTCAAGCAATCTTACTTCAGCTAGTCTACTTGCATCAATTCTATACAATTGAACTAATGAAGGAGTTGATGTACAACTGCTGTTAAATACTTGTGCTTTGGTAATTACACAGTTTAATATTAAAAAGGTAGTTAAAACTTGTTTCATAATGCTTCATTTAGATAATGAAAGTAGGCATTTTAAAATTCAAAAAAAATTAAACTCTTATGTTTTAAGTTTGCTAAAAATTAAAAGCATTACATGCAACTAAGTTTAGTAAATTATT
>JBMLOR010000253.1:0-3553 GCA_049242865.1 Chitinophagaceae bacterium
AATATTATGAAGCGTAAAAATGAAAGTGTTGAGCCAAGCCAAAAAGTCGAAAAAACAAGTGCAGAGAAGAATTACCAAAGCCAAGCAATAGCTTTTTTCATTTTAGCGAATAATATTCATTTTTAGCAATTTTTCAACAGTCTTGAATTTTTTTGTTACTTTTTTGTTTCAAGACAAAAAAGTAAATAACAATTTCAAAAGTTACAAACTACCAAAAAGCCAAATTAAAATTTAAAATAAGTTTCATTCGGCCTTCCAAAAAAAGCGTCAAGAAAATTTCATTCAATTGGCTAAAAAAGTAAAGCCAAGCACTACATCTGAAATATATTCAAAAGCACAACCAATGCAACAATGCCAAATTAAGCAATAAGTTGAAGCTAATTTACTTTTGCCAATCGAATGGAATTTTTAGCATTTTTTGGAGAGCCTTGAATTTTTTTGTTACTTTTTTGTTTCAAGACAAAAAAGTAAATAACAAAAAACAAAACTTTTGTTAAAGCTTATAACCATAATTACCAAATCTTTCACAACTCTGCATTTAATTTGCAGCACTAAATGAATTATAAAAAAATATATTTCTTCATAATAATAAGTATAGTATTGTTACAAAGCAATACAATACAAGCACAAATACGCAACAATGTAACCTACGATGGACAAGGTAGGCCAATGAGCAATTTTAGAAACAAGGCCGATACCACCTTTAAAAGAAGAGACGTAAACGAAGATTCCTTAACCATATTTTACACACCCTACAATGGTTTAGGTATCAACAAACTAGATACAACCATCAATAATTTTTACAATTATTTTCCCTTACCCTCATCCTACAACCATTTAGGAAATTTTGGCACAGCAGCACGCAACCTAATTTTTAATACAACAAATACAACAGGTTTTAGCAGTGGCTTTAATAGCTTTGATATCTACAACTACTCATTACAAAACACAAAACTATACAATACAACAAGAGCTTTTACCGAACTAGCCTACATGCTTGGTAGTGGTGCAGAGCAAATGATTAATGTATTGCACACACAAAACAAAAAAGACAATGTAAATTTCTCCCTCGAATACAGATTTATAAATTCACCAGGTGATTATCAAAGCCAAAACGCCAATCACAACAACTTACGATTTACCTATCAATATCAAAGTCCTAATAAACGCTACAAAGCAGTAGTAGTATTGATGAGTAATAAAAACCAAAGTAGCGAAAATGGAGGGCTACAAAATCCTAAACGATTAGATTCACTAACCATTGGCAACCCTTATGAATTTACTACAAGAATGGGTCCAGGAGATTTAGCTCGTAGAAGTTTATTTAGTACAGTAATCAACACAGGCAATATTCAAACAAATAGCAACATAGTACTTAGGCATAGCTACGATTTCGGGCAAAAAGATAGTATTGTCACCGATAGTGCAGTCTACAAACTGTTTTATCCAAGATTAAGAATACAGCACGAAATTCAAGTACAATCGCAAACAGCCTCATTTATCGACCCTTATGCCGATAGTGCAAATTATAGAAAATATTTTGGCTTTGTATTAAACAAATCGAAAGATAATATCCGATTCAATGATGCATTTAGCAATATACAAAACGAATTTTCGCTCATTTCTTACCCCGATAAAAAAAATAGCAATCAATATGCAAAAGCAAGCATTATGTTGCAAAATTTCAAAGGCACATTCTCGGATACATCTACTACAAAAAACACCAGTTTTTATAATGTAATAGTAGGTGGAGAGTATAGAAACAAAACCAAAAACGGTGTTTGGGATATTGACGCAATAGCACAACTATACCTAACGGGTTTTAATAGTGGCGACTATTTAGCCAAAATAAGTTTAGAAAAACAGCTTGGCAAAAAAGGAGGAAACTTACAAATAGGTTTTCAAAACATTAACAAATCAGCGAGCTTTATTTATAACAATTTATCTAGTTTTAGAATCACTAACAGAGGTAATACAAGTAAAGAAAACAGCACCAGAATTTGGGCTCAATACATTAATCAAAAACGAGGAGTACAATTAGCAGCAAACTATTATTTAGTAAGTAATTTTATGTATGCCGATAGTTTTTTTAAACTAAAACAAGATGCATCTTTAATCAATGTATTACACCTTAGTGGCGAAAAAATGTTTAAACTAAAAAAGAACATTAATGCTTATGCCAACCTTGATATTCAACAAAGTACTGCCAATGCACCTATAAATATTCCCCTTGCATTAGCAAGACTAAGAATTGCATTTGAAGGTAATTTTTATAAAAACTTATTTTTAAGTACAGGTGTAGAAGTACGCTACACCACCAATTTTAAAGCAGCAGGCTACTCCCCTTTTATCAATCAATTTTTGTACAACGATACGTACACCATTAGCAACAGACCTGATGTTCATTTATTTTTCAACTTTAAAATAAAACGCTTTAAAGCATTTGTAAGAGTAGAAAACTTAAACACATTAATACCACCAACAGGATTTAAATCGTACAATTTTGTAGCCGACAACTATCCTTCGCAAACCTTATGGCTTCGCCTAGGTATTTGGTGGAAATTTATAAACTAAAACAACAATCATGTTTCAAAAAATCAAAGCACAAATCCCCAATATATTCACGCTACTCAACCTAGTTTTTGGTTGCATGGCAATCATAGCAACAGTACAAAATGGACTAATCATAACAGATGGTGCAATACCAATTGATGTACCAGCAAAAATGTTACTAGCGTCATTATTTATAGCCATTGCAGCTATAATCGACTTTTTCGATGGCTTTGTTGCACGTCTTTTAGGGGCAAGCAGTGAAATGGGCAAGCAATTAGATAGCCTAGCAGATGTAGTGAGTTTTGGCGTTGCACCAGGCATGATAGTATATCAATTTTTAAGACTAAGCTTTGCACAAAATGCTGATGGACTAGACACCAACATGATATGGCTTTTACCAGCTTTTTTAATTCCATGTGCAGGTGCTTACAGATTAGCACGTTTTAATATAGATACCACACAAAGCACAGGATTTAAAGGTGTACCAATACCAGCAGCAGGATTATGTATTGCAGCTTTTCCTTTAATATACGCTTATACAAACAACGACTTTATTTACAATACCTTAAAAAACGAATGGTTTTGGTATGTTATAATTTTTGTTATTAGCTATCTAATGGTAAGCACTTTACCAATGCTAGCACTAAAATTTAAAAAACTAACTTTTCAAAAACTATTACCATTTATTATCGTGTTATCAGCAGGTTTACTTAGTTCAATTTTTGTTGGCTGGGCAAGCATTGTAATAGGATTTTTCACCTACGTTACAGTATCGCTAATATTCAAACAAAAAGAAGTCTAGATAAAATAAAAAAAGAATCGCTTGCCACTTCTGACCTTTGAAAAATTGCGTTAAAAAAATGAAAATTATGAAGTGTAAAAATGAAAGTGCACAGCCATGCAACAAAGTCAAAAAACAAATGCAGAGAAGAATTACCAAAGCCAAGCAATAGCTTTTTTCATTTTAGCGAATAATATTCATTTTTAGCAATTTTTCAAC